>JBGPKH010000282.1:0-10721 GCA_041485845.1 Bryobacteraceae bacterium | reverse complement strand
CATCCCGTACGACGACCCGTCGATCCACTACGACTGGGAGACTCAGCGGAAGTAGTCGTCATGCGCCAAGACTGTTCGCTTTTGCCGCGACATGTGGGGCAGGTTGTCAACCTGCGGCCGATTGGCAATCGGCCCGCTGACTCTTGGTGTGCTCTCCGTGAGGCTCACTAACATGAAGATCCTAGTCACTGGCGGCGCCGGATTCATCGGGTCGGCATTCATCCGCTTACTCATCGGCGAGACGGCCCACCGCGTCGTCAACCTCGACAAACTGACTTACGCCGGCAACCTGGAGAACCTCGAGTCCGTAGCCTCGAGCGAGCGATACCGCTTCGTTCACGGCGACATCTGCGACGCTCCGCTGGTCGATTCCATTCTCGCCGGCGAGCGGCCCGATGCCATCGTGCACTTCGCCGCCGAGTCGCACGTGGACCGCAGCATTCTTTCGCCCGAGCCGGTGATCCAGACCAATCTTCGCGGCACGTTCACGCTGCTCGAAGCCGTGCGCAAACACTCGCTGGGCCGCTTCGTGCACGTTTCCACTGACGAAGTCTACGGCAGTTTGGCAGCGCCGCTCGAAGCCGCCGAGGAGTTTCCGCTCAACCCCAGCAGCCCGTACTCGGCGTCCAAGGCCGGCTCCGACCTGTTGGCCCGGTCTTACTTCGTTACCTATCGCGTGCCGGTGCTCATTACCCGGGCGTCCAACAACTATGGCCCGTACCAGTTTCCGGAAAAGCTGATTCCTCTCATGATCGCCAACGCCCTGGAGGATCGCTCCTTGCCCGTTTATGGAGACGGTATGCAGGTGCGCGACTGGCTGTACGTCGACGACCATTGCCGCGGCGTTCTCGCGGTTCTCGATAGAGGCCGCGAGGGCGAGATCTACAACATCGGCGGGAACCGCTCGCTGCCGAACCTGCACGTGGTGCGGCAGGTGCTGGCGCTGACCGGAAAACCGGAGTCGCTGATTCAATATGTGACGGATCGTCCAGGGCACGACCGCCGCTATGCCTTGTCGAGCGAAAAACTGATGAGTGAAACCGGCTGGGCGCCCGTCATGGATTTTGAGACGGGGCTGGCCGGGACCATCCAATGGTATCGCGCGAATCGAGCGTGGGTGGCGCGCGTGCGCAGCGGCGAGTACCGCACGTATTACGAGACCAACTACGCCAATCGCTGAAGGTGTCACCGATGCGCGTGGCGATTGAAGCCGCGTCCCTCTCGCTTTCGAGCGGCGGTCTGGCGCGCTACACCTCCGAGCTCGCGCTGGCGCTGGCCCGCGGATTCCCGGACGATGAGTTTGTCTGCATCTCCGATCAGCCCTTCCGCATGCCCGAGGGCGCGCCCGGCAACCTGAAGCGCGGCGGTGGACCGCGCAATGCCGTCGAGCGCCGCTGGTGGCTCTGGGGTATCGACCGCGAACTGAGCCGGCTCCACGCCGACCTGGTCCACGGCCCGGACTTTTCGGTGCCGTACCTGCCGCGCCGTCCCAGCGTCCTCACGCTACACGATTTGTCTCCCTGGATGAATGGGCGGTGGCATTCCGCCGCCGACCGAGTCAGACGCCGCACTCCGGTGTTAGTGGAACTGGGTATCGCCACCATGCTGATCGCGCCGGGCGAGGCCGTTCGCAAGCAAGCCATCGAACGCTTCCGTCTGCGGCCGGACCGAATTGTGGCCATTCCCGAAGCCGCGCCATCCTGGTTGAAGCCGGTAGAGCAGGGCGCCACGACGCAGCCTTATTTCCTCTTTGTGGGCACGCTGGAACCCCGCAAGAACCTCCCCGCTCTCCTCGACGCCTGGCGCCACGTCCGCCGCCGCCATGCGATCGATCTGGTCATCGCCGGCCGGCGCCGTGACGACTTCGCGGCCCTGGCGGAAGAGCCCGGCCTCCGCCTGACGGGCGAAGTGCCCGACGCCGCACTCCCGGCTCTCTACTCCGGCGCGCTGGCGTTCGTCTACCCGTCTCTCTACGAAGGCTTCGGCCTGCCCGTCTTGGAGGCCATGCAGTGCGGCGCCCCGGTGATCGCCTCGCCCGCGGTGTCCGAACTGGCCGGCGACGCCGCTATCTACGCCGGGACCTCCGAAGAGTTGGCCCGCGCCATGCTCCAGGCTGTCGGGCAGCCCGAGTGGCTCGCCGCGTTCCGCGCGCGCTCTTTGGCCCGCGCACAGTTGTACTCCTGGGATCGAACCGCCCGGCTTACGCACGAAGTCTACCAGGAGGCTCGCAAGCGCTTTGCCGGATGAGTCCAGTCCCGTAAAACTCGTTCGCCCAGGCTCCGGTCGCCGAAAGGATAACACGGCGAGCCGGATCAGCGCCTCAGTCCCTCGCTGAGGAGAGGCAAAGAGGGTGACTTTTAACTTTTCAAACGCTTGACAAATGGTAACAAAATTGTTACTATCATTCTTTGAATGATCGAGTTCCGCGGCTATATTGACGAGAACGGAAATAAACGGTTCGCTAACTGGATCGAGGGGCTCGACGCGGTGGCCGCGGCCAAAGTGGCCATCGCGCTCACGCGGATGGAGCAGGGAAATTTCTCGAAGACCAAGGGCGTCGGCACGGGCGTTTTTTGAACACAAGATCGACTTCGGCCCCGGCTACCGCATTTACTTTGGCAAGGACGGAGAGACCCTCGTGATTCTGCTCGGCGGCGGCACGAAGAAACGACAGCAGAAGGATATTGCGGAGGCGCAGGAATGCTGGGCCGATTACAAACGAAGGAAGAAACAGGAGATCCAGTAATGCCCCTTACCCACGACTTCAAGGAAGCCATCCGGGCACGCGCACAGCGCGATCCTGACTTCCGCCAGGCCCTCCTACGTGAGGCTGTCGAATGCATCATCAACGGCGACCTTGAAACCGGCAAGGCCGTGCTGCGTGACTATGTCAACGCGACCGTTGGTTTTCAGAACCTCGAAAAACGCACGCGCATTCCGGCCAAGAGCCTTATGCGCATGCTCGGGCCTAAGGGCAGCCCCTCGGCCGCGAACCTTTCCAGCATCCTGACGGCACTGCAAAAGACAGAAGGCGTTCATTTCGAGCTAGCCTTGAAAAGGTGACGGATGACCACCATTGAACAACTCGCGGCATCGATCTCGGCGACAGCCGCTAACTACCGAAGGGAGGAGTTGGGGCAGCTCACCGCAAAGCACGTAATCGTGTGGGCTGAGCAATTCGACGGCGAAGATCGCCTTCCCATGTTGTCTGTCCCTCGGAGAGAAAGGCAAGTCTAAAACTGCATAAGCCCGCTGCCCTCCTCCTGGCTCCCGAGACGCCTTATCCGCTGGCCGGCGGGGGAGCCTTGCGTACCGCGTCCCTGCTGCATCACCTCGCCCGCTTCTACGAGGTCGACCTCCTCGTCTTTCGCCAGCCCGGCGCCGCCGATCCCGCGCTCCATCTGCCCGCCGGACTCGTCCGCCGAATTTGCGTGATCGATCTCCCGGCCAACGGCCGCGGTTTCGCGGCGCGCGCGCTGCGCAACGCGGTGCGCGTCACCCGCGCCGTTCCGCCGCTGGTGGACCGCTTCTCCGGCTTCGCCCGCGAAGTCGAGAGCGCGCTCGAAGGCAGGCGATACGACCTCGGGATCGTCGAGCACTTCTGGTGCGCGCCGTATTGGGATCAGATCTCCCCGGTCTGCGCCCGCACGGTCCTCGACCTGCACAATATCGAATCCCGCTTGCACCAGCGCTGCGCGGAGGTCGAAGGCCGTGCCGCGGCGTTCGCGCATCGCGTGTTTCGCGACGCCTCGCTCGAACTGGAGCGAACCTGGCTGCCGCGTTTCACCCAGTTGCTCGCGGTGTCCGAAGGCGACGCGGAGCTGGCGCGCGCCATCGCTCCCGGCGCCCGCATCACGGTCTACCCCAACGCGATTCCACTGGCGCCGCTCCCGCTGCGTGCGGACGAGGAGGTCATCGTCTTCTCGGGAAACCTGGAGTACCATCCGAACCGGTCCGCGGTGCGCTTCTTTCGTAACGAGATATGGCCGTTGCTCCGCGAGCCATGGCCGCGGCTGATCTGGCGATTAGTGGGAAAGAACCCCAATTCTGTGCGTCAATTTACATCCGGCGACCCGCGAATCGAGGTACAAGGTCAAGTGGACGACGCGATTCGAGAATTGGCGCGCGCCCGTGTGGCGGTGGTTCCCCTGCTGGCAGGCAGTGGCACGCGGGTGAAAATTCTCGAAGCGTGGGCCGCCGGGTTGCCGGTGGTATCCACCACGGTGGGGGCGGAAGGACTCCCGGCGCGTGACGGCGAACACTTGTTAATCGCCGACGGTTCGCGCGCCTTCGCCGGCGCTGTGTCGCGGCTGTTGAAATGCTCCAGTCTCCGGGAGAATCTGGGCCAGGCCGGCAGGCTGTTGCTGGAAAAAGAGTTTACATGGGAAAGGGCGTGGCAGAAGTTGGACTTTTGACACAGCGGAGGGGCAGTCTGGTCCGCTATACTGGTACATTCCATGCGTTTCGCCGTTGATGCTCACGCCATCGGCCGCCACCTCACCGGCAACGAGGTTTACGTTCGCAGTTTGCTGAACGCACTCGCGGCTCAAGATCGCGACTGCGAGTTTGTGGCGTATGTGTCGGCGGACGACGCCTGCCGGTTCATCCCCGCCCGGATTGCCACCCGACGCGTCGCCACGAATCCGTTCCTCAGACTTGGTTTCGACTTAGCCATGAAGGTCCGTGAGGACCGGCCCGACCTGCTCCACGTGCAATATACCGCTCCCGTCGGATGCCCCGTGCCCGTGGTTGTTAGTGTACACGACGTTAGTTTCCTGGAGCACCCGGAGTACTTCAAGCGCGACCGCGCATGGCAGTTGCAGTGGACCGTGCGCCGCACTGTCGAGCGCGCCGCCAAGATCCTCACCGGCAGTGAGTTTTCCCGGTCGTCGATTCTGAAGGTCTATGGCGATCTCGAAGAGGATAAGGTGGTCGTGGTGCCGAATGCCGCCGCTTCGGAGTTTCGCCCCATCTCGCGCGAAGCTGCTTCGGCCGCACTGCGCGAGCGATTCTCGATTGGCGCGCCTTTCCTTCTGTCGGTCGGCGATATCCAGCCCCGCAAGAATCAGATCGGCCTCATCCGCGCGTTCGCCCGGCTGGTGCGCGCCTACCCCCAACTCAAGCAGAACCTGGTTCTGGCCGGGAAAGAGACCTGGTTTTCCGACCGGGTCCATGAGGCTGCGCGGGAATCCGGCGTGGAAGACCGCATTCAATTCTTCGGATTCGTCTCCGACGCCGACTTGCTGCAGTTATACAACGCGTGCGATGTTTTCGTCTTCCCGTCTTTTTACGAAGGTTTCGGACTGCCGGTGCTGGAGGCGATGGCCTGTGGGAGGGCGGTGGTCTGCTCCAATACCTCGGCGCTGCCCGAGGTGGTGGATGGAGCCGCGCTGCTATTCGATCCCTACGCGGTGGATGAGATTGTCCGCGCCATCGCCGATCTTCTGCTCGATTCCGAATTGCGCGCGCGCATGGAGCGGCTCGGCCTGCAGCGGGCGGCGCATTTCAGTTGGCAGAAGACCGCGGAGAGAACGCTGGAAGTTTTCTACGAAGTCGCGGAGCGTCCGAGTGCGGCCAAGCCGCGCGTAGGTTCCGCCACCATTGCCCACCGATGATTACTCGCAGGATACTGAATGAGTCCGAAGACCGCTCGGTTGAAGACGCGGCGAAGAACCGGCGAAAATACCCGGCCCGCACCGGCCGCGTCTTCATGCCCTTTGGTGGGCCGCCGCGGCCCATCGGGACCTCCCTAACGGTCGCCGCTCAGAAACGCGGTCACACATTTGCAAGCTCTTGCGGAGTAGTGTGGCTTCTCCTTCTGGCTGCCGCCGCCAACGGCCAAACCGGCTTTCCGTTCCAGGACGAATCTTTGCGCTACAGCGTCAACTGGCCCAGCGGGCTGAGCCTGGGTGACGCCACGTTTACGGCTCACAAAACCTCCGCCGGCTGGAGTTTCGATGCCTCGCTCGAGGCGGGCGTTCCAGGCTTTGCGATCTCCGACAAATTCCACTCTTCCGCAACCGCCGACCTTTGCTCCCTCGAATTCGAGCGCAGCACCAGCCACGGCGCCAAGAAGACCAGCGAAAAGACCACCTTCGACCAGCACAAACTCACGGCGCATCGGGTCACCGTGCTCCCGGCAGACGGCGGCAAGACCGATTTCGATATTCCCTCCTGCGCACGAGACGCTTTGACCTTCGTCTATTTCGCCCGGCGCGAAATGGGTCAGGGAAGAGTCGCCCCGGCGCAAAAGATATTCTTCGGGTCGGCATACGGGTTCAGCATGCAGTACACCGGCGCCATGAACGTCACGGTTGGCGAAAAGCTCGCCGTCACGGATCGCGTGGTGGTCTCGGTGAAAGGTCCCAAGTCCGACGTCGGTTTCGAGATCTTCTTCGCGCGCGACGCGGCGCGCACGCCCCTGCTCCTCAAAGTCCCGATGAGCATGGGAACCTTCTCCGTGGAACTGGTGCGCTGAAATGCGCGTGGCTTTCTTCTCCCCGCTGCCGCCGGCGCGCAGCGGCATCGCGGACTATTCCGAAGCTCTGATCGAATTTCTGCGGCCGCTGGCCGACCTGGAAATCTTTTCGCGCGCGGACCAGCCGTTCGATCCATCGCGCTTCGACGTGGCACTGTACCACATCGGCAACAACGGATTTCACGGCTTCGTGTATGAGACCGCCCTGCGCCATCCCGGCGTGGTGGTGATGCACGAATCGAACCTGCACCACCTGATCGCCGGCCTCACCATCAAGCGCGGCGATTGGGACGCCTACGTGGGCGAGTGCGAGTACCAGGGCGGCGAAAAGGCGCGCGAGTTCGCCGAGCGCGTCCGCAAGCTGGAGGTTGGTCCGGACTACGAAGGCCTGCCGATGACCAAGCGCCTGCTCGAATCTTCACGGGGTGCGATCGTACACAGCCGCTTCATGCAGGACGAACTGCGCTCGGCCGGATTCACCGGACCGGTGGCGGTGATCCCGCACGGCGCGTGGATCCCCCAGGCCGGCCGCAACGCCTGGCGGCACAAACTGGGCCTCGACGAGATCACACCGCTGATCGGGATCTTCGGCTTCCTGAAGCCTTACAAGCGGATCGCCGAATCGCTGCGGGCTTTTCGCCGCGTGGTGCGCATGGCCCCCAACACCAAGATGATCCTGGTGGGGGAAACGCATCCCGAGCTTCCCCTCGAGCCGATGATCCGCTCGATGGATCTTTCGGCGAACGTGCGGGTGTTGGGCTTCGCGCCGATCGAGGATTTCGTGGGCTATCTCGGCGCCTGCGACATCGTGCTGAATTTACGCTACCCAACAGTCGGCGAAAGCTCCGGCACGCTGCTGCGTTCGCTGGGCCTCGGCAAGGCTGTGCTGGTCTCCGAGGTCGGCAGCTTTCAGGAGTTTCCCGACGACGTGTGCCTGAAGGTGCCGGTGGGCGCGGGCGAAGAGGACCTGATCTTCGCATACCTCAACCTACTGGTCTCCCGCCCGGAGGTCGCGCGGGCCCTGGGCGCCCGCGCCAAAGCCTACGTCGCCGAGCAATGCAACTGGGCGACGGTGGCGCGGCAATATGCGGGGTTTTTAGAGGCTGTCGTGGCGGGGCGGGAAGACGCGGGCGAAAGCGCCTGCGCCGCCATTCCCTCCACTGCCGCTACTGAGAAGGCAGGCGATGCCGCCAGTGCCTCCCCTGAATACCTGGAGACGTGGGCCACCACTCCGCCTTCTCGCGGCTACCTCGAGACTCACCAGACCCGGCTCGTCAAGACGCTCGAAATCACTCCTCGCGGAGGTCCGTGCGACCGCATCCTGGAGATGGGCGCGTACCTCCAGATCACGCCCGCCCTCCGCACCAAGCTGGGCTACGGCGAAGTCCGCGGCTGCTACTTCGGCCAGCTCGGCCGCGTGGACCACCGCGTGGTCACCTCGGCCGGGGGCGAAGCCTTCGCATGCGACATCGACCACTTCGACGCCGAGAAGGACCCGTTTCCCTACCCCGACGACCACTTCTCCACGGTCCTCTGCGGCGAGCTGATCGAGCACCTGTTCGAGGACCCCATGCACCTCATGTGCGAGGTCAACCGCATTCTGAAGCCCGGCGGCCACCTGGTGCTCACCACTCCGAACGTCGCCGCGCTGCGCGGAATTTCCGCCATCTTGCAGGGCTACCATCCGGGATTCTTCCACGCCTACATCCGCCCCGCCGCATCGGGCGAGGTGGATGCGCGGCACAATCGCGAATACACGCCGCGCGAAATTCACCGGCTGCTGGAAAACTCCGGCTTCGAAGTGGCGCGACTGGAAACCGGCGAGTTCCGCGACATTCCGCATCCCGAGTACGGCTGGGTGCTGCATCTTCTGGAACGCTATCGCCTGGAGACGGATCTGCGCGGCGACGGCATCTACGCGGTCGGCCGCAAGACCGGCGGGGTCCGCGACCGTTACCCCGGATGGCTCTACTCATGAGCGCCGGATACTTCAGCGTTCAGACCAGACTCGACGCGGTTGGCGGCACCGTCCACATTGAGTTCCTCGTGCGCAACGAGTCCGCCGCACCCTGGCGTATTTCCGAAGGCTTCGCCATCAGCTATCACGTGTACGACGTGGAGACGGGCACGCTGATCGCAGACGGCCCGCGCGTGCATCCGCCGGCAGATGTGAAGCCCGGGGAATCCATGCCAGTCTCGCTGGATATCGCCGTGCCGCGCGAGGACGGCCGCTACCAGGCGCTGGTCTCCCCCATGCGCGAGGACGTCTGCTGGTATTACGAAAAAGGCTGGCCGTTTCTTCTGGTGGAAGCCGCCGCGGAAAACGATCGCGCCGTACTCGGCCGCGTGCGCGTTGCCACCAGGGCCAGGTTAGAGGGCGAGCGGCTGTTGCGCGCCATCGGCCGGGCCTTTGCGTACCCCGTGCTCACCATCTGGCGCAACCGCGGCCTCATCCGCGCGATGGTCCGCCGCGACATTCTCGGCCGTTACCGCGGCTCGTACGGCGGCTCGTTCTGGACCGCCATCAACCCGCTGCTGCTCATGCTGACTTATTTCTTCGTCTTCGGAATCGTGCTGCACCGCGCGGGCGCCAGCCGCTCCGAGTTTGCGATCTATTTTCTATCGGGCATGCTGCCGTGGCTGGCGTTCAGCGAAGCCGCCGGCCGCTCGCCCACCGTCATCCTGGAGCATCGAAACTTCGTCAAGAAACTGGTATTCGCCGTGGAGACGGTGCCCGTCAACCTGGTAGTTTCCGGCCTGGTGACGGAACTGTTCGCGGTGGCGCTCTACTGCCTCTTCCTCCTGGCCGTCCGTCACGGAGTGCCGCCCACGGTGCTGTGGCTGCCGGTGCTGCTCATCCCGCAGTTGCTGTTCACCGCGGGCGTCGCATGGTTTCTCGCCGCCCTGGGCGTCTTCGTGCGCGACCTCGGCCAGATCATGGGATACTTCCTGACGTTGTGGTTTTTCGTGACGCCAATCTGCTATTACGAAACATCCCTCGGGCCATCTGCTACGCTAATCCTGTCTAAGAATCCGATCTACGTTCTGGTGCGCGGCTACCGGGCGATTTTCCTGGACCACCATGCGCCGGCCTTCGGGTCGCTCTGGAGGTTATGGCTGTTGTCGGCCGTGGTTTTCATACTCGGCCACGCCTGGTTCTACAAGTTGCGGAAATCGTTCGCCGACATCATCTGACCGATGCGTCCACTGCTCCATAAGATCGCGGTCGCGCTGGCGGCGTACGGCCCGTGGGGGATCCTGGTTCTGAGCGCCCTCGACTCGGTGGGCATCCCGCTCCCCTCGATCATCGATGTGGTGTTGATCGGAATCGCGGCGACCAGCGCTCATGAGCCCCAACACGCCTACCTCAGCGCGCTGCTGGCCATCATCGGTTCCACCTGCGGAAATGTCGTGCTGTTCCAGGCGGCGTGGCATGGGCGGCGCCTCTTGAGCAAGGGCGACCCGGCGCCGGGCAAGCGGCAGAAATTCCAGCAGTGGTTCCATCGCTACGGGTTGCTGACCGTGTTCATTCCTGCTGTGACACCGCTGATCCCTCTGCCGCTCAAAGTGTTCGTGATCTCCGCGGGAGCGCTCCACACCCCGTTCGGGCGATTTCTGGCGGTCATCGTGCTGGCGCGCGTGATCCGGTATTTCGGCCTGGCTTATCTCGGCATTCAACTAGGGGAGGACGCGCATGCGTTCCTGCAACGCAACGGGTGGACGCTGGCGGGAATTGCGCTGGGGTTGACGCTGGTGGTTTATTTTCTGATTCGCCTGAACGGCCGGCGGGGGGAAATATCGTAGGGTAGGGCTCGGGAGCCGAGGCGGTATGCACTCCAATGTAGTACATGAAGACCGAGGTGTACAGTTGGCGCGTATCGAGCGAACTCAAGTCCGAGTTGGAACGCTAGCTCGTCTCCGCAAAACATCGGTTTCAGCCGTTTCGGATCTCGCCGCCCGCGAGTGGCTCAAGCAGAGCGCTGCAAATGTGGCGGAAGATGGAGAGCAGCGCCGTATGCACGAGGTAGCATCGAAGTGCCTGGGGCTTTTGCGGGCCACAACCCCCGCCGGGGAGGCCGCCCATAGTTTCACGATCAGCCGGCCCGTTACCTCGACATCGGCGCTGAGCGCAGGCGTCTGGAACACCAGCACGTCGTTGCGCGTGGAGAGCGGCTTCGCGTCCGTACACAGCCAGAAGTCCACCCGGCACCGCTGGTCGCCGGCGCCCATGAAAGTCAGCGTT
>JBGPKH010000281.1:0-10756 GCA_041485845.1 Bryobacteraceae bacterium | reverse complement strand
GCCCAGCGCGACCGGGTCGCGGGCCAGTTCCTGCGGAAGGAATTTCAGCGCGACCTGGCGGCCCAGCTTGAGATCTTCGGCACGGTAGACGATGCCCATACCGCCGCCGCCGAGCTGGTTCAGCACCCGGAAATGGGAGATCGTCTGGCCGTCGAGGTTGGCGGTATCCAGGTCCGATGGCGGGCCGGGCGGCGGGCCGGCGTGGGGAGCGGCCGCGCGCTCGGGCTGCTCCTTGAGTACGATTTCCACGTGGCCGGTGAACCGGTAGCCACGGCGGGCGAGCGTCTCGACATACCGGGGACTCTCGGCCGATTCGCCGAGCGCTTCGCGGAGCCTGAGGACCGCGGCGTTGATACCGTGGGCGACCTCGACCACCGTATCGTTGGGCCACAGCCGGTGGCGCATCTCTTCGCGCAGCACCACTTCACCGGGGCGCTCGAGCAGCATGACGAGGATGCGGAAGGGCTGTTCCTGGAGCCGGATTTTCAGGCCGTCCTTGCGGAGCTCGGCGGCGCGAACGTCCAGCTCGAAGTCCCCGAACCGAATGATGCGAACCCCTCGGAACGATCGGGTAGACACGCTGAGGCCCCCCCTCGCAAGTTGGACGGCGCGGTGCCGCAATCGTCACGAGACTACTTCACGCGATTTCACGCTCGGCGACGCGCGCGCGATTCACGCGTGACTGACAAATAGCCTCCGCGGCATCGAAGTTCGCGGCCCGAAAACTCACAATCGCCTGGTGGGACTGGTTTTGGCAATCACGATCCGGCTGGTGGATTTCGGCAACGTGCCGGAGAAGAACATGGCCATGGCCGCGGGAATCGCGGGGTATGCGCTGGGCAAGGCGGGGGTCGAAGTGACGTGGTTGAGGTGTCCCGGGCGGGCGGAGTGCGGGAGTGAGCCTGCGAACGGCGAGTTCCGGCTGCTGATCTTGAACCTGCGGCCGTCGCGCAATAAGGGGGACAAGACGGGGTTTGCCGTGATCCCGCGGGAGGCAGCGCAGCGCTACGCCGGCGTGTTTTACCCCATGGTGGAGGATGGCGCGCGGAATCTGGATGCCGACCCAGCCCATCTTCTGGGCGCTGTTATGGCGCACGAAATCGGGCACCTGCTGCTCGGGTCGCAGGCGCACTCGCGCGCGGGCATCATGTGCCCGCATTTCCGGCAGGAGAACATCCGGATGGCCACACGGGGGGAACTGCTGTTCACGGCGGAGCAGGCGGAGCGCATACGTGCCCCACAAGGACAGGCCGGGCGGACGGTCCCACCTTAATACAAGGTGAACGCGTAGAGCGTATCGCCCGAGGCGGTCAGGATGTACTGATGGCCGTCGAGCATGTAAGTTTCCGGCGCGTTGGAAATCTGGCCCAGGTGCGAGTGCCAGAGCGGCTTGCCGTTGGTGGCGTCGTAGGCCACCAGGTTGCCGCCTCCATCGCCCCCGAACACCAGCTTGCCGGCCGTGGAGAGCAAGCCGCTGCCACCGCCTCCGCCGCCGGCGCCCGGGAACTGATGCCTCCAGGCAACCTTGCCGGTCTGGTAGTCGATAGCCGTCAGAAAGCTGCCCAGCGAGCCGACGCCGAGCTCTTCCTTGCCGCCGAGTCCCATGGCGCCGCGAGGATCGGTTTCGGTCAGGTAGTACATGGCGTAGCCATCGTGCTCGGGGACGTAGAACAGGCCGGTATCCGGCGAGTAAGTCGGCGGCGGCCAGTTAGTCGAGCCGCCGTTAGTCGGGGAAACCAGGGAGCCGGCAACCGTAGAATCCTTCTCGGGATCCCGCTCCGGCGCGCCTTTGGCGTTGAGGCCCTTCGCCCAATTGGCGGCGAAGGCGAACTTGCTGGTCAGCAGGTGCTCGCCGGTCACGCGATCCAGAACGAAGAAGTAGCCGTCGCGTTCGGCGGTCATCACCAGCTTCCGCTGTTTGCCGCCGAACTCGCCGTCCACGATCACGGGCGTTTGCGTGGCGTCCCAATCGTGAGTGTCGTGCGGCGCCGTCTGGTAATACCACGCCATCTTCCCGGTGTCGACGTTCACCGCCACGAGCGTACACGTGAAGAGGTTGTCCCCCTCGCGGTTGCCGGCGGTGTACGCGGGCGTGGGATTCCCGGTCCCAAAGATATAGAGGTGGGTATCGGGGTCGTAGGCTCCGGGAATCCAGACCTGGCCGCCGCCGTGGCGTGCGGCGTCGAGGCTGGGCCACGTCTCCAATCCGGGATCGCCCTTCTTCATGGGCACGGAGTACCAGATCCACTGCCGGTCTCCGGTCTCGGGATCGACCGACTGGAGGAAGCCGGGGGCATCGAGGTCGTCGCCGGTGCCCACCAGGACGTGGTTGCCGATGACGACCGGCGCCATGGTGGAGAAGTACTGCTCGTCGAAGTTGGAGATGACCTTGTGCCACCGCTCCTTGCCCGTCCGGGCATCCAGACAGACCAGGTAGTCGTCGGGCGTCTCCATGTACAGCCAGTTGCCCCACATACCGAGGCCGCGGTTGCCGATGTGGGTGCCGCCCCTGGTCTTCCAGAAATAATGCCAGATGACGTGACCGTCGCGGGCGTCCACAGCCCAGGCGTTGTCCGGCGCCGAGACATAAAGGACGCCGTTCACCTGGAGAATCGAGCCCTTGAGGTTGGCGCCGCCGGCGCCACCGCCCATGGCCTCGCCGGCGCCTTCGCCGCCGACGATGGCCGGCCCCTGTCCGCCACCGCCACCCCGGCCGCCGCGCCCTCCGCCTCCCGCATTGCCCGCACCGGCACTCACCCTGGCCGTCCAGGCGAGCGTCAGGTGCTTGACGGTCGATTGATTGACCTGAGTCAGTTTACTGTAACGCTTACCGGAGTAATCACCGGAGTAAGTGGGCCATCCGTCGGAGAGGGGCTTGGTTAACAGGGACGGGTCCAGACCCTGTCCGGCCGCTAAGGCCGGCAACAGACACAAGGAAGCAGTAACGATCAGCCCGTTGATCTTAGTCATTTCACGGTCACCAGATAGGCGGTCACGTTGTGGATATCTTTGTCGGTGTAAACGGGCAGAAGCTCCCGGTGCGGCTTGAGCGGCTCGTGTATCTCGACCTTGGGTATGTCGCCATCGCGCTGGATGGTGCGCGGCGTTCCATCGGCTTCGGTCAGGGTCACGATGAAATCGTCGATGCGTCCCAGCCGTCCTTCCACTTTCTGGCCCGACGCCATAGTAACGGTGACCGTAGTGGGAGGCACGTTGACCGGGGACGGTCCACCGCCGCCGCCGAATCCGCCACGCCCGCCGCCCGGCATCAACCAGGTCTGCTGAAGCTGTTTGGGGTCCTGGAATTTCGCTCCGAAGCCCTTCAGGTCGCCGGTCACCGAATGACACGACCCGCATTTCGATTTGAAGTAAGCTTCGCCCGCTTTGGCGTCACCCACCAGGATGCTGGCGGGCCTCTCGCGGGCGGGGTCATAACCGCCGACGCGGAAGCTGTGCAGGAAGCCGGCGACGTCGGCGATCTGCGCGGCGGAGAGATCGAACTTCGGCATGCCCTGATCGGGACGGCCGTTCTGAATCACGGGGGCGATGGTCTCGCCCTTCGAATCCTTGAGCACGGTTTGCGAACGGAGAAGATTCGGCCCGCCCTCGCCGCCGCGGGCGTCGGAGCCGTGGCAGAAGTTGCATTGGGCGCCGTAGATCGCTTTGCCGCGAGCAATGACTTCGGGACTCTCCTGCGGGTGCTGCGGATAGGCGCCGCCAAATCCGCCGCCGCCGCCACCTCCACGGCCGCCGCGGCCGCCCTGGGCTCCGGCCGCCGCCGGCGCGCCCGGCGGAGTCTGCGGAGGCGCCTGCGCCTGCGCGGCGGCGATTGCGAATAGGATAAGTGTGGCTGTGGCTCTTACTTTGTTCATGATTTAGTTGTCTTCCTCCGGCCTATACCAGCGCGTCCTTGCAGTACTGGAGGCACTTACCGATCTCAGTTACCGTGTCCAGGCCCTGCCGTCCATACTCATACTCGATGTTAGCCGGAATCGGGTACTTTTCCTTCTTCAATAATTGGAGGACGTCCTTGATGGGAGTATCGCCTTCACCCCAGGGTACGTTCCCTCCGTGGTCCTTCTTGCGATCCTTCACGTGGAGGTTCGTAATGTGGGCGTGGTGCTCCTTGATGTAGGCGATCGGGTCGTAGTTGGCGGAAGTAAAGTGGCCGATATCCAGGTTGATCCCGTTGTACTTCGAGTAGGACATGGCCGTGGCGAAGCTTTCGGGAGTAGCGAACTCATTGGGATCCCAGGTGGCATCGTGGCCATGATAGCCGACCATCATCTTGTGCTTGTCGGCAAACGGCGCAACGCGTTTCGACACGGTCACCTGGCTGGTGGTGGAGATGGCCTTGGCGCCCAGCGCGTTGGCCATCTGGAAGGCGTACTCGATTTCGTCGTCGGTGATGGCTTCGTTCATGTTGAAGCAAAGAAGACGGAGGTCGATGCCGGCCGTGTCGAACTTCTTGCGGACGTCCTTGAACTTGTCCATGGAGACCGAGAGCCGCCATTTGCGGAACTCGGCGCTTCGTTCGCGCGCCGCGGCGATCTGTTCGCCGGTCATGGGCGGGCGCGCCACGCGGGCGCGGCCCCCTCCGTCACCGCCGCCCCGCCGGCCGGCCGGCGCTGCGCCCGCTGTCTGAGCGCCCGCGGGAGGCGCGCCGTCCGGCCCACGGCCCGGTCCGCCACCTGGTCCGCCCGGTCCACCCGGACCACGTCCCGGTCCGCCACCGCCGCGTCCCTGGCTGGGCGCGCCGGCAGCGGCTTCGACGTGATTGGACATCACCTCCGCCTCGCCGAGTCCGATCTGCGCCATGGCCTTGATGATGTCGTCCAGTTCCATCCGCTGGAAGCTGTACGTGATGGCGCCGATTTGAACCCCGCCAAACCTGGAATTGACGGCGGCCAATCCCCGCGCCACCGGCACAGCGGCCAGAGCGATCTTTCCTACATCCCGTCTCGTGTAAAGCATCTGTGGTCCTCTCGTTGTGGATAATCTACTACAGCATCTTGATCAAACCCTGGAAGCTGGCCTTGGCGGCCGCCATGGAATCGCCGCCTTCGGCGTTCGCCCCAGCACGCGGTTCGGATCGTGGTTCTGGGCCTTGGCGGCCGCCATGGAATCGCCGCCTTCGGCCGCATTGTCCCGCTCGATGCAAAAGTGCCGCAGCCCGGCAAGATCGGCCTTGGCGAAGATGGTCTTGTAGTCGACCTCTACCTGGCCGACGGAAGACACCAGCGCCAGTATTGCCGCCACACCAACCGCTGCGATTCGCATCGAACCCATACGGTCAATTCACGTAGACGACGGCCGCCGTAGGGCCGGTCGTCGGGCTGCTCACGCCGCCAATCCGTAAGGTAACCGGTAGCGCGTCGCCCTTCATGTGGACGCCGGGTATCCGGCAATTGATCTGGTAGACACCGATGGTCCCCGGCTGGAGCCCGCTCCAGTCCACGATGACCGGGGTATCGCTACGGGTCGGAGGGCCGAAGAACAACTGCACCTTCGCGGTGACCGCCAGCGGGCTCGAAGGCGATGGCAGGCCCGCGGTGACCCTGCCGCCGGTGGTAACGCCCAATCCCGTGGCGTAGATGGTGAGCGGCTCGTCGCGCGAGGCGGGATGCTGCTTGTTCACGCGCGCGCCGTCCTTGTGCAGGATCACAGGTCCCTGGTCATCAAAGAACACCGCCGGGGCGTACCTGGCGACGGTCACGTTGGCGCTGGCCGACGCCGCCTGGTTGGCGGTGGAGCGCACCACGATGGGATAACGGCCGGCCGCCAGCGTGGGCGGCAACTGCGCATTGATCTGCGAAGCGCTGGTGGCCAGCAGGGGAATGGGCGCGTTGTTCAAGGTGACGCAGGTGCCGCCGAGAATGGTGGGCAGCGGCGATCCGGACGAGACGGCGTTGGCGGCAAGGCTCCTGCCCAGGATCGAAATCAGCCCGCCGGGCGCCACCGCGGTAGTGAAGTTGGCGGCGTTCACCACCGGCGTGCCTGCCAGCGAGGGCGTATTCTGAGCGGTGGCGGCGTTGGCGAGCGGGATGATGCTGAGTCCCGAAGCAGTCAGCACGTAAGCGTTGGCGCCCGAGGGGTCGAGCGCCATGGTGCGCCCGCTGACCGTGCCGCGCGCGGTCCCGGTGAGGGCGGCGAGGGGACCTTCGAGGCCGAGGGCCGTGGCGGTGGTGCGCTGCGTATTGATATCCACGATCTCGATGAGCCCGGCATCCGTGGGCGCGGCCGCGGCATTGGCGCGTACCGGCGTGGAGAAGCGCGCGAAACTCTGCGATCCGGCGGCGGCCACCGCGGAGACCGGCCGCGCGGTCACGGTGGGACCTCCAGGGGTGGGCAAGCCGCCTCCGCCGACCGGACCCGTGGTTCCGGCGCCGGCGCCGATCGACGTCAGCGCCTGGTTCAACACCTGGTCGTTGGTCAGATAGTATTGGCCGTTGGGTCCCGCGGCGATCGGGCCGTAGTAACCCTGGATGGGCGTGGGAATGACCTGCCGCGCGCTCACGAAATCGTCGAGGCCGGCATCGTAGAGATACGCGACGCCGTTGCCCGCCAGCACCAGCACGAAGGCGCCTTCCGGAGTGGACGCCATAGTCTGCGGTCCCGGTAAGGAGCGGGCGTTTCCCAGAATATTGGTGTTCAAGATACGCGGTGTGAGGGTGCGGCCCACGATCTTCCACAGGGTGCCGTCGGACATGATCACCTGCGGTCCGCGCTGGCTGGAGGCGAGGATGATCGGGCTAATGATCCCGAACGCGGCGTTGAACGGAATCGGCGGAAGACTGACGCGTCCGGTCACGGCGCCCAGAGTCAGATCGACGATGCCGATGGTCTCGCTGCCGCTGTTGGCCACGTAGAGGGTGTTGCCGTCGTTTCCGAAGGCCAGCGAGCGCGGCAACTGGCCCACGCCGATGGGCGCGAGGAATTGCTGCTTCTGCATGTCGAAGACTTCGACGCGGTTCATCCCGGGATTGGCGATGTAGAGCCTCTGCCGCGCCGAATCCGCGACCATGTCGGTGAGTCCGGTGGCGGTGGCGCCGCTGTCGATCGGAATGATGGCGCCGCGCGCCTCGGAGTTGCGATTGTTCTGGAACACGCGCACGTTGGGCACGATGTTGACGGCTTCGGAGGACTGGATGAGGAGCTGGTCGGGAACGGCCGTCCCGATGGTGCGCGCCGCGACGGCGCTGAACTGGGCGGTGACGTCTCCGCCGTATGGCCGCGAAGTGACGCGCACCGTAGCCGACGTGGCGGTGGTGGCGAGAAGCTGCACGGTGGCGGTGAGAGTCCGGCCGCCCGCGTTGCGCACGGGGATCACCGCGGAGTTCTGGGAGGCGTTGACGCCGCACTGGTCGGAGGCCAGGAGGGCCACGTTGGAATCGGGAATGGCGAGCGGAGATTGCTGCAGCGTCCCGATGGGGAGGACCATGAAACCGGACTGCGAGATGGCATAGATGGTGGAGCTGTCGGCGGTGATCGCCATCTTCCCGCTGAGCGTTTCGGGGATCTGAATGCCCAACTGGATGAGCATGTTGTTGGGGTTGTTGAACAGCAGTTGGCTGGTGTTGGAGCGGGCCGCGGGGTTCTGGACGGGGACGATGTTGTAGGCGGTGATCAGCAGCGGCCCGAGTGCGGTCTGGGCGAATACGGCGCCGCCCTGGCTGGTCTGGTTGTTAAAGGTGGAGCCCCCCGGAAAGACATGCGGGGAGTTGACGGTGCTCTGCTGCGCGAGGACCAGGAGCGACGAGGTTTCGAAGAGGGTGGGTCCGGAGAGGAAGCGTGAACCGTCGGGCGAGACGGCCACCACAGGCGAAATCACGCCGATGTTGCGGCTCGCCAGGACGGTGGACGAAATCACGTCGAAGACGAAGACGGTGCGGCTGTTATTGGCCAGCTCGTGGACGCCGATGATGGTGCGGCCGTCCTGCGACGCCTGAAGGCGCGCGTGGCTGGCCAGTGCCATGGCGCCGTTGGGCGGAGGCAGCGCCGGCACGGAGGGAGCGGGCGGGGCGATGACCACGACTTGCAGGGCGTGCGAAACGTCGAGCGTGGGGTCGAAGGTGATGAGGACATCCTGGCCGACGCCGGTGCCGATGGTGGAGATCAGGACCTTCTCATTGAACCCGACGGCCACCCCTTGCGGACTGGCCGCGAGGGTCACCGAGCGGGAAGAGAAAGTGGCGGAAGTGAGGTCGATAATGTCGAGGGCCGAGGCGCCGTAGCAGGCCACGTAAAGCGACCGGCCGTTGCGCGACATGGCGAGGGCCAGGGGAGTGGCGGAGGTCCTGATGGTGTTGGTCTGGCGGGGCGGGTTGGTGGTGGTGGAGTAGACCTCGACCTGGTTGGAGGCGGTGTTGACGACGTAGATGCGGCGGCGCGCTTCGTCGAGCACCAGATCGGCGAGGGGCTGGGCGTGCGCCACGACGGTTCCGAAGGTGGCAGCCAGGGAAGGGAAGGCGGCGAGAATCAAGAGCAGAAGGGGCCGAAAAACGGACATGGATAGAACAATATTAACCCATGGCAGGGGGGGAAGTTCTGGGGGCGGGGGTTGGGGGTTTTGACGAAACGAAGCCAATTTCGCAGTTAGGGTATTGGGTGCAATGGTTTGCGTTGTGGAGAACTTGGGCGGACGGGGCGGGCAACCAACTTGACAAAACGAAGCCATTTCTGGGGTTTCGGTATAGGGTTCAATGGCTTGAGATGTGGAAATCTTGGCACGGCAGCCGGGGCAGGCGGGTGGGCAGGGGACAGGATCCGAGACTTGACGAAACGAACCCAATTTCGATGGCTGGGCCCCGGCGGCAAAGGGGACGGAGGCCGGGTTGGGGTAGAGGCCCACTTGACAAAACGAAGCCATTTGTTGAGTTTCTGTAATGGGTTCAATGACTTGAGTTGTGAAAATCTGTTGGCTGAGCGGGATGCCGGAAACGGTTGGCGACTGGGGCCGGCCGGTCTCGGGTTGTTTCTGTATGGGCATGGTCGTCGGGCACGCTGCTGGTTTTTGGGCAGAGTATCCCCCTCAGCTCCACACATAGCATGGCGACTCCGGGATCGAGCTCGCGGGGGAAGGGAAGTGCTTTCGGATCAATGAGAAAATAAAGTCTCAACTCGCGAACTGAGGTTCCGTCAGTTTTCCCGAGGAACATTGTAGAGAGGCGAACTTATTTATTTTCAGTGCGTTACGAGAAAATGGGGCCGCGATCAGGGATCGCGGAAAAGGATGACGTATGCTACGGTTGATCAGGACTTCGCTGAGATGTTGGAGACGGATTCCATCGATTTCTTCCGAAAGTCATACTGCGCGTTGACTGACGACCCCGAGCCCTTTCCCTGGCAGGGGGAATCTGTTCCGCAGGTTCTGAGAATCCGGCGACCAACAAGGCCGAAAGGCTCAAGCAGCGCCAACGCGAAAAGGAAAAGTTTGAAGAGAGCGCGTGGCTCTCTCCGCCTTCAATGGGGCCGCGATCAATTGATCGCGGAAATTGCGCAAGATTGCGCCCTCGGGAAAGGCCGGACATCGCTTCAATGGGGCGGCCCACATCGCAGAGTACCTGAAGTATAGCACTGCTGCCGGGGTCCCGCCATAGGCCTAAGCGTCCATAACGTTCGATGTACTGCCATTCCTAAGGGCACAAAAAAAATCTCTAGTTGACAAGATAAGACAGACATGATACCCTTCGGTCGTGAATCTCAAGAACAGGTCGAGGCCGGAAGCGTTCTCAGCGCCGCCGACCTCGGTAGTGCCCGTCGTGGACACCGCTAACAACTTCCAATCTACCACGGCGGGCGCAGAGGGAATATGCCTTTTCGCAGAACGCCCACGCCAACCCGCGATTGCCTACCCGGGGTTTCGCGACGCTATCGTATGCGCAAGACCAGATCTTATGATCGGACCACTTGCACCTTTCCACGCATAAAGCCAGAGAATATTATCTGACTTGAGCAACATTGACTTCGTGGCGGCGCTGCTGGCGCCGCTCGAACTACATGCTTTGATCAGGAGATTCCATGACTGCTGACGAATTGATTCAGATTTTGAACCGCGGGTGCCGGGGAGAGTTGACGGCGATCCGCTCAGTGACGAGATTGCAGCCTGCCGGTGGTGCAGGGGACAAGGTGTTCCCGCCTACTTATGAGGGAGGAGCGTACGCGTTCGAGAAAAGGTTGATCGGCGGACAAAGCGTCGAAACCGTCCTCCTCGATAGTGTGCAGAGCCAGGCTAACCGGTTCGAAGACGTCCTGTTGGAGGCCTTTCGGTCGGGACGGGTCTCGATGCCAGTGTTCGAAATGAACATTCCGGGGCACGACATGATTACGTCGTTGACCGTGCCGCACCGGGTGCATGATGCGATCCTACGGGATTCGCTGTGGGGCGGCAAGCTGTTCCGGGAGTCGGAGAATGGCAAGCGGCTAGTGTCGGCTCGCGCCTGGAATGCGACACCTTTCTTTGAGTACGCACCAACGGCACTGCTGTTCGGGACTTGGGATTCACAGTCGGGCGGCGGAGTCAATACGGCCAAGATCGCGCGGTCACTTGTTTCGGAGATTATCGCACTCGGAGCAGTGCGCGGAGTGCGAACTTCATCGCGCATTGACCCACTGGGAATCAAGCTGGTGCGGGATGTAATCGCGAAAACGGACGACGGCGAGATGTGGCGGTTCGTGGATCCACCGGCCGATGGGAAGAAAGCAAAGAAGCCCGAGGGTAAGATGGCCAAGCCTTCGGAGATCAATCACGGAAACG
>JBGPKH010000280.1:0-10802 GCA_041485845.1 Bryobacteraceae bacterium | reverse complement strand
GCTCAATGGGGGCGCCTCAAGACTCAGGAATGGGAGAAGTGGTTCACCCGCCGCGAGTTGGAGCGGTTGCTCGAACGCCATTGCCGCGCGGTCGAGAGCCGGCCGATCTCTTACTGGGAAGACGTGGAGCCGGACGGGCTGTTTCTGGCCTGGCTGGCGGTCAAGTAGGTCCCCGGCTCCCTAAACTTCCGCGCGGCGACGGCCGATAAGAACCATGTGCGGAGCTGTATGGGATTTCGATTTGCGTGGCTGTTTCTCCTGACTTGCACGTTCGCGGCATGTCAGAGCACGCTGGCGGACGCCAGTCTCGAGGAACTTCTCCAGATGAAGGTGACATCCGTCTCCAAGAAAGAGCAGAGGCTCTCCAAGGCCGCGGCGGCGATCTTCGTAATTAATCAGGAGGATATCCGGAGATCCGGGGCGACCAATATTCCCGATCTTTTGCGCATGGCTCCGGGGGTGGATGTGGCCCAGATCAACGCCAATTCGTGGGCCATCACCATTCGCGGATTCAATTCCCGATACTCGAACAAAGTCCTGGTCCTGGTGGATGGCCGCTCGGTCTATACCCCCTCGTTTTCGGGGGTATTCTGGGAGCACATCGAGTTGCCGCTGGAGGATATCGAGCGCATCGAGGTGATCCGGGGCCCCGGCGCAACAGTTTGGGGCGCCAACGCCGTAAATGGCGTCATTAATATCATTACAAAGTCATCGAAGGCCACAAAGGGTGGACTGCTCGCGGCCGAATCCGGTTCGGAGGTATATGCTGCGGGCGTCCTGCGATATGGCGCAGCAGCCGGCCGGAATGGCAGCTTCCGGGTATTCGGCCGGTATTTGAACATGAGCGATTCGCTTCTGCCGGACGGCGCGGAAGGCGCCGACGGCTGGACCAGGATGCACGCCGGCTTCCGGTCGGATTGGGATCTGTCCAACCGCGATTCGCTGACCGTGCAGGGGGACCTTTTCTCCAACCGCCAGGGCCAGACCTTGCGCACTTCGTACTATGCGACCCAGTTCGACCGGACCTTCGCTCAGGAGTTTGATGCCACGGGCGGCAACCTGCTGGCGCGGTGGAGCCACTCGCTGGAGGGCGGATCCGAGATGGCCCTTCAAAGCTACTACGACACTTACCGCCGGACCGACCTGGCCACACCCGAGAAGGTGAACGTGTTCGACCTCGATTTCCAGCATCACGCCGCCCTGGGTGCGCGGCATGACGTCGTGTGGGGTCTTGGATACCGCGCGTCGCAGTCGGCGATTCCGCCGGGATACTCCATCTCGCTTTCGCCCCCTTCCCGCACCGACAGTCTGTACAGCAGTTTCTTGCAGGATGAGATTCGAGTGGCGGACACTCTCTGGCTGACGCTCGGCTGCAAATTCGAGCACAACCCGTACACCGGATTCGAGTACGAGCCGAGCGCGCGCCTCGCGTGGGCCGCGTCGCCCCGAACCACGTTGTGGGCGGCCGCCTCCCGGGCGATTCGCCAACCGGCCCGCATGGATACCTCGATCGGTGTGGACCTGGCAACGTATCCCCTGGACGCGTACACGACGCAAACGCTACGGCTTTTCGGCAACCCGCACCTCAAGACCGAGGAGGTCCGGGACTTCCAGCTTGGTTATCGCACCCAACTGTCCCACAGCATTTCGCTCGACCTGGCGACCTTTCTCAGCTCCTATCGGCGTCTGACGACGATCGAGCCGGGCACGCCGGTGGCGATTCCGGAACCCACGTTCGTGCGTATCAAAATTCCCATGGTTTACGACAACAAAGCCTCCGCACTGGACTACGGCGGCGAGTTGTCGGTCAACTGGAATGCCGCCGCACATTGGCGGATCGGGTCCACATATTCCTTTCTCAAGGTGAAGCCCCGTCTCGATCCATCGTCACGGGATATCACCACCTTGGCGACGATGATCGATGTTCCGTCACACATGTTCCAGGTCCGATCGCTGTGGAATATCACGCGGAGATGGGAGTTCGATCAGTCGCTTTCCTGGACCGCGAAGTTGCCGGGAAGCAATATTTCGGCATACGCCAGGCTGGATGGCCGCCTGGCCAGGCGCTTGGGCGAGTCGGTCGAGATCAGCCTGGTGGGTCAGAATCTTCTCCGTCCGGGAGTGGCGCAGTTTCCGGACATTGTGCGCGTAATCGGAACCCTGGCGCAGCGCAGCGTTTTCGGGAAAATCACGTGGGTTTTCTGAGCCAGGGCGGGCCGAGCTTTGCCGCAGCGTACTCTGTTCTGGAAACGCGGTGGCTTCCGCTCGCCTCGGCGCTCCTGGCATGCTCAGCCTTCCTCCCGGCAGCCCTCTGTGGACAGACCGCCGGCGAATACGAAGTCAAGGCGGTTTTTCTTTACAAGTTCGCCAGCTTCGTGGAATGGCCCCCGCAGCCGGAGACTGTCCCGGTGTGTATCGGGATCATGGGTCAGGATCCGTTTGGCGCGGTGCTCGATCAAGTGGTGAAGGGAAAATCCATCAATGGCAGGCCGTTCCTGGTGCGGCGTTTCGGCCCTGGGCAGAATCCGGGAGATTGCCACATCGTGTTCATCGGCGCATCGGAAAAGAAACAGGTGCGCTCCATCCTGGACCGTTTGCAGGGCGCCGCAGTCCTGACGGTCGGCGAAGTGCCGGAATTCTGCCAAAACGGCGGCGTGATCAATTTCGCCCTTCGCGACGGCAGGGTCCAGTTTGAAATCAATCTCGATGCGGCCGCGCGGGCCCGGATCAAAGTCAGCTCGAAACTTCTCAGTGTCGCCAGGATCGCCCGGGACGGCGGACTAAGATGACCAGCCCGGGGTCTCTTCTCCGCAGGCTCTCGATCAAGAACAAGTTGCAAGCCATTATCATGTTCACGGTTATGGTCGCGCTGCTGCTGGCTTGCGGCGTGCACATGATTTGGGGATTCCTCCGCGTACGGGCTGACATGAAAGGCGACATCGAAGTTCTGGCGGAAATGGCTGGAGCGAACAGCGCCGCCGCGCTCAGCTTCAACGATCCCACCGCCGCCAGTGAGCTCTTGCAAAGCCTCAAAGCACAACCGGCAATCATGGCCGGGAGTATCTACTTGCCTGACGGCAAGCTCCTTGCCGCGTATCTCCGTCCCGATGTGTCGGAAACATCGCTGCCTGCCAATCCAGGCGCCCATCGCTCTGCATTCGAGGGAGGCCACCTCATCGTGTTTCAGCCGGTATCCCTGGGCGGTCAGGCGATCGGCTCCATCTACCTGGAGTCCGATCTCCGCGCCTTGGACGAGTGGCTGGCGAATTCCGCGTCGGTCGGCCTGGCGGTGCTGGCGTTCTCCGGCTTGGTCGCGTTTCTGCTCGGCACCAGGCTCCAGCGCCACATTTCCGATCCGGTCGTTCACCTCGTCCAAACAGCTAAGGCCGTGACCCTCCTCAAGGACTACGGCATCCGGGCCCGCAAGCAAACCGATGACGAGATCGGTCTGTTGATCGACGGCTTCAACGAGATGCTGTCCGAAATCCAGAATCGGGACCTCGACCTGCAACTCCACCGCGACAGCCTGGAAGAGGAGATCTCCGCCCGTACGTCGGAGTTGCGCAAGGTCAACACTCAACTGGTCGAGGCGAAAGACCGGGCCGAGGAAGCCAGCCGCGCGAAAAGCGAATTCCTGGCTAACATGAGCCACGAGATCCGCACGCCCATGAACGGCATCATGGGCATGGCGGAACTGGCCCTCGGCACGCAAATGTCCCCCGAACAGCGGGAGTATCTCGAGGTGGTGAAGAGCTCGGCCGATTCGCTGCTGACGATCATCAACGAGATTCTGGATTTCTCCAAGATCGAAGCCGGCAAGCTCGATCTGGATCCCATCGCCTTCGACCTCCGCGAGTGCGTGGACGAGGTCGTCAAGCTGCTCGTGCCACGGGCGCGGCAAAAGGGGCTGGCATTCGGTTGCGAGATCCATGCCGGCGTACCCCGGACGGTCACTGGCGATCCCGTTCGCCTTCGCCAGATCCTGCTGAACCTCGCCGGCAATGCCATCAAGTTCACCGACAGTGGCGCGGTCCAAGTCACGGGATCCGTTTCTTCCGCCTCCGCGGACGCAGTTGTCCTCGAATTCGCCGTTCGCGACACCGGAATGGGAATTCCCCGGGAAAAGCAGGCCACCATCTTCGAAGCGTTTTCGCAGGGAGACGGCTCCATGACCCGGAGATTCGGCGGTACCGGCCTCGGCTTGAGCATCTCCACGCGGCTGGTCGTCATGATGGGAGGAACGATTTCGGTGGAAAGCCGCCCCGGCGAGGGTAGTTGCTTCCGCTTCACGATTCGTGCCGGTGTGGCGCCCGAACCGGCACGGGCGGCGACCCCTGCCGAGGGCCGCGGCGATGCACTTGGGGAACGGCGTCCTTCGCCGTCGCTCCGCGTTCTGGTGGCGGAGGACAACGCCGTGAACCAGCGGCTCGCCGTCAGAATCCTGGAAAAGCAGGGGCACCGCGTGACCGTGGCCGGTAACGGCAGGGAAGCCCTCGCGGCTTTGACCCGGGAGCACTTCGACGTGATCCTCATGGATGTCCAGATGCCCCTGATGACCGGCTACGAGGCCACCGAGACGATCCGCCGGATGGAGCGCGGCAGCGGCCGCCATATCCCCATCGTCGCCATGACCGCACACGCCATGAAAGGCGACCGCGAGCGCTGCCTGGCCTGCGGTATGGACCACTATGTTTCCAAGCCAATCCGAGCCGCTGACTTGCTCGAAGCTTTGGACCGCTTGACCCCGGTGGCGTGACAACCCCGGCGGTGCTTACCCGGACTCGGGAAATCCTCGCCTGCCGACCGCTTCCTACGGTCGCGGCTCCATAGCTCACGCTGAATCAGCACAACCGTAACCGAGCCGCGACCAGTCAGGGCGGTTACCGCCGCTGAATCGCGAAATCCCCAAAACTCTTAGGCACCCCAACCCCGGTGGCGTGAGCTTCACCCCCCGCCTTTCGTGGTAGACTTGAACCCCAAGTGCACCGGTGGATCTTCGCTCTCGCCATGCTCGCCACGGCAGCGGCACAACCCCCTGCCGAATCGCCCCCGGACGTCGCAGTGGGCAAAAAAATCTTCGAATCGCAATGCGCGCTCTGTCACGGCCAGACCGGAACCGGAGGACGCGGTCCCAGCCTGAACCGTCCCACGCTCTACAAGGCCCCCGATGACGCTGCCCTGCGCAAAGTGATTTCCGGCGGCATCCCGCCGGAGATGCCGGGCGCCTGGCAGTTGAATCCCCGCGAAGTGGCCGGCGTGGCGGCGTATGTCCGATCTCTCGGCTCGACGCCGCCGGAGATTCTCGCCGGCGATCCCACACGCGGGGAAGCCGTTTACGAATCCAAGGGCTGCCCGAGCTGCCACATGGCCGGCGGGAAGGGAGAAGGAATCGGCCCGGAGCTCAGCGATATCGGCGCCCGCCGCAATGCCGCCTGGCTCCGGCACACTCTCCTCCAGCCCACTGACTCGCTGCCGGAGGGCTTCCTCTACGTTGCCGCCGTGACGCCATCCGGCGAAACCGTTCGCGGCATCCGCGTGAACGAAGACTCCTTCACCATTCAGCTCAAGGACGCCAAGGCGAAATTCCACAGCTTTCGCAAGACGGAGCTCAAAGAACTGCGCCGCCTGAAGCAGGAAAGTCCCATGCCGTCTTTTGAGCGATCGCTGAGCGCCGCCGAGCTGGATGACATTGTGGCTTATCTCGCCGGCTTGAGGGGGAAACCATGAAGTGGTGGCCGCTGTTGATTGCCGTGAACGCCTTCGCTCAGGTGCCCTACGAGCGAATCGTCGATGCCTCGAAAGAACCCGGGAACTGGATTACCTATTCCGGCAACTACCTGGGCCACCGCTTCTCTCCGCTGGCGCAACTGACTCCCGCCAATGTGGCGGGACTGCGCGTGAAGTGGGCTTACCAGTTTCCCGGACCGCGCACGGAAGTCTCCCCGCTGGTGGCCGATGGCGTGATGTACGTCACCGGACCGAACACTGCCGCGGCTCTCGACGTTCGCACCGGACGCGAGCTTTGGACATGGAAGCGGACCATTCCGCAGGACTACCAGTCCATCGGGTTCGGACGCGTCAGCCGCGGACCCGCGATCCTCGACAATCAGCTATTCGTGGCCACGCTCGATTGTTACCTGG
The DNA here is from genome assembly GCA_041485845.1 of Bryobacteraceae bacterium. Classification (GTDB taxonomy): domain Bacteria; phylum Acidobacteriota; class Terriglobia; order Bryobacterales; family Bryobacteraceae; genus OMOG01. Next base: position 4,661 of record JBGPKH010000280.1, on the reverse strand, counting down.
TGGCCCTCGACATCCATAGCGGCGCAGAGCGGTGGACCACTAAGGTCGAGGACTACAAGACCGGATACAGCATGACGCTTGCGCCGCTCGCCATCCGCGGCAAGGTGGTGGTGGGTGTCAGCGGCGGTGAAGCCGGCATCCGCGGATTCGTGGATGCCTACGACGCCAAAACCGGCCGGCGCGCCTGGCGCTTCTGGACTATCCCCGGACCCGGCGAGCCCGGCCACGAAACCTGGTCCGGCGACGCCTGGAAGACCGGCGGCGGATCCACCTGGGTGACGGGCGCATACGACTCCGACCTCAACCTGGTCTACTGGGGCGTCGGTAACCCCGGGCCCGATTGGAATGGGGATTCGCGCCCGGGGGACAACCTCTACACCTGCTCGATGGTGGCGCTCGACGGCAATACCGGCGCCCTGCGCTGGCACTTTCAGTTCACTCCGCACGATTCGCACGACTGGGATTCCACGCATGTTCCCGTGCTGTTCGACGCCGAAATCCGCGGTAGAAAACGGAAGCTGATCGCCAGCGCCAACCGCAACGCCTTCTACTACGTTTTGGATCGATCGAGCGGCGAGTTCATCGCCGGCCGCCCCTATGCCAAGCAGACCTGGGCCAAAGGCCTCGACGATCGCGGGCGTCCTCTAGTCGTTCCCAACACCGAACCAAGCGAAGAGGGCACGCTGGTCTGGCCGAACCTGAACGGCGCGACCGTTTGGTTCAGTCCCGCCTACAGCCCGCGGACCAACCTCTTCTATGTCGCCGTGCGCGAGATCGGATCCATCTATTACAAGCGCGAGGCCGACTACAAACCCGGCGCCTTTTTCGCCGGCGGCGGTGAAAGCGACATCCCCAACGGTGAAAAATCGGGGGCCATCCGCGCCCTCGATCCAACCACCGGCGAAATGCGCTGGGAGTTCCCGATGCACTCCGCGCCCTGGGCGGGAGTGTTGGCCACCGCGGGCGGGCTGGTATTCTCAGGTTCCGACGAAGGCAACTTCTTCGCGCTCGATGCGCGGACGGGGAAGCCGCTTTGGGACTTTCAGACCGGCGGGCAGATCGCTGCGAACCCCGTATCGTTCACCATCGACGGCCGGCAGTGCGTGGCCATCGCGGCCAATCGCGTCCTGTATGTGTTCGGGTTGTAGGGGGGCAATCCGGCGTTCAGCGTGGTCCGCTCCTTCACGGCCGCGTCTCTGTTTCAAGTGCCACCCGCCTGTGCCAACATATTGGAATATGGGATCTGTCTGGCGAGATCTGAAATATGCATTCCGCACGCTGTCCCGCAGCCCGGCCGCGGTCGGCATCTACGGCGTGATGGCGTACATGGTCGCTCAGCGGACCGGCGAAATCGGCCTCCGCATGGCGCTGGGCGCGCGTCCCTCGGATGTGCTGCGCCTCGTGGTGGGACAGGGGATGCGCCTGGCGATTCTCGGTATCGCGATGGGGATCGTCTGCGGTTTGGCCGTCACCCGGCTGATGGGCAACCTGCTGTTCGATATCCCCGCGTACGATCCCTTGACTTTTGGAACCGTCGGCCTTTTGGTGGCCGCCGTGGCCTGTATTGCGGGCTACCTGCCCGGCCGTCGCGCCGCGCGCACTGACCCGGTACTGGCCCTGCGGCAGGAGTAGCGGCTGAAATTGAGCATACTTCCTTCCGCGGTGGAAGCCATCGGCGAAACGCCGCTGGTGGAGTTGTCACGACTCACCCGTGGCCTGAGCGGACGGCTGCTCGCCAAGCTGGAATATCTGAATCCCGGCCATTCGAAGAAGGACCGCATCGCGCGCCAGATTATCGAAGACGCCGAAGCCGACGGCAGCCTCCGACCCGGCCAAACGGTTGTCGAGCTGACCAGCGGCAACACGGGTACCGGACTCGCTATCGTCTGCGGCGTGAAAGGCTACCCGTTCGTGGCGGTGATGTCGAAGGGCAACTCAGCCGAGCGCGCGCGCATGATGCGGGCTCTGGGAGCGGAGGTCGTACTGGTCGACCAACTGCCCGATTCGCAGCCCGGCCAGGTCTCCGGCGGCGACCTGGAGCTGGTGGAGCAGGTCGCGCAACAGGTCGTTGGCGAACGGCGTGCATTTCGCGCCGACCAGTTCCGTCACCGCGGGAATTTCCGCGCGCACTATCTCCACACCGGCCCCGAGATTCTGCGGCAATCCGGAGGGCGCATCGACGCCTTCTGCGATTTCGCCGGAACGGGAGGCGCCTTCGCCGGTTGCGCCGCCGCGTTCAAGGAATACAATCCGGCCATCGAATGTTTTATGGTGGAGCCGGCCGCCCCGCGGCACTGCATTCAAGGCGGCGGCTATTCCATGCCCGGCCTGCCGCTGGTCAATCGCGATCACGTGGATGGACGCATCGCCATCGGCGATGAGGAGGCGATCCTCGCGGCCCGCCGGCTGGCGCGCGAGGAAGGCATCTTCGCCGGCTTTTCTTCAGGCGCCAACATCGCGGCGGCCTTAAAACTACTCGACGGCCGCACCGTGGTCACGCTGGTCAACGACTCCGGAATGAAATATCTCAGCACCAGTCTCTGGCCTTGAGTCTAAGGCCTTGTCACGAAACAACGCTGCCAATTGCAAGTTACGGAGCCGCGACCAAAGGGAGCGACGAGAAGGTTGTTTCAAGACGAGTCCTAAGGCTGTCCCCGCGGCTGGCTGGACAACAGGATCAAGGTCTCCAGCGTGCGGGCTTTCTGATCCCCTCCCAGCACCAAAAACCGGTGCCTACCACCGGGATCCGCCGCAAAATGCGTCTGACCTTTCTCGTCCACGGTCACCCGGCCCACGGGTGAGAGCGAAAAATAGTTACGGTCGGGCCGTACTCCATAAAGCACCGCGGTCAGATCCCATGTCGGGCGGTCGTAGGGCATGCGCATGTAGGAGCGGTAGGCTTCGGCGACCGGATGATCGCGCACCCATGCAAAGTCCGCATCGATACTCGCCGCCGGGAACAGCAGCGCCTGCCCGATCTCGAAACCGCTGAACACGATCGGCGCCGGCCATTCGTGAAAGACCTTCTGCGCCGCCGGAATGTCCGTCTTCACGTTGTATTCCGGCGCGCCCGCCGGGAAGTGACCCGCCATGGCGCTCAGCAAGCGGACCTTCTGCGCCACCAGCCGCGCACCGGACAAAGGACTCGCGCCATCCGGACCGGAGACCAGCAGCGCGGCGAGGTTCGTGCTGAAGCCCACCTGCACGATGACCACGCTGCCATCTTTCTCCGCCGCGAGCGCACGGCGCAGGACCGCTACCGCGTCCGCGGCCTTCGCGCCGTCCGTCAAGCGGCGCGGGTAGACGTACGATCCGTTCGCATTCTTCCGCTCCACCGGGACGCGAATCATCGCGCTGTCGTTCGGCGTTTTTCCATTCCGCACCACTCCGACCGGAACATCGCCTCGCCCGTAAAATGTATTCACCAGGTCGACATAGGGCGCCGCGTAGCGGTTGTCTTTGGTGATGGTGACCGCCAGCAGCTTCGCCTCGCCGCGCGATTGCAGTGCGTGAATCACCGCCAGCGCCAGGGCGTCATCGATGTCATTACCCATGTCGGTGTCGAAAATCAGCGGAACGGGCTCCGCGGCTGTAGCCACTCCCGCGCACATCAGGAGCGAGACGATCGCCGAAATCAGATAGCGGGTCATTGGGGAGCAGTATAACCCCCCACACGCGAATTGCGTTAACCTTTTCACGGGAGGAACAAACAGGAATGAAACGCACCCTATGTGTCGCCGGCCTCGTCGCGGTTTCGGCGGCAATCTGGTTGATGGCTCAACCTTCGGGCGATCCGCTGATCGAGGGTTTCCGCACTGTGGAGGTCGCCTCGGTGGCCGACGCCACGGAACAACTCTACGGGCAGAAGATCTACATGTCCCACGAGATGCGCCCGCTCTCGGTAGCCAAGTTCGCAGGCCCGGCCGTCACCGTGCAACTCAAGAAGGAGGAACACAAGGAAGGCTCCGCGGCCTCGCAAGGCATGCTGGATGCGATCGATGCGGCCGGCCCCGGGACGGTCTACGTGATGGTGCTCGAAGACGGCGCCGATTATGCCGGAATCGGCGGCCTGATGGCGACTGCCATGAAATTCCGCGGCCTCGCCGGCGCGGTGATCGATGGATCGGTGCGCGACACCCCGCAGATACGCAAGCTGCAGTTCCCCGTGTTCAGCCGCGGGGTGGTTCCTTCCACCACCATCAACCATTTCCGGGTAGTCGGCACGAACGTTCCGGTCACCTGCGCCGGTGTGCGCGTGAACCCGGGCGACATCATCGTGGCCGATGAGGATGGCGTGGCGTCGGTGCCGCGCGCGCGCGCTGCCGACATTCTCAAGAAAGCCCAGGACCTCGATAACACGGAGCACTCGATGATCCCGTTCATCGAGAAGTTCAAATCCATCAAGGAAGCGGTGGCCAAGTTCGGCCGCATCTGATTGCTCGAACGGAAGTGGGTTGGCCGCCCGGTCCGCGCCGCGCCCCAGTTGGCGCCGCCCCGTTGCCTGTCGCGGGCTCCGCCTTAGGCGTCACGGAAGAATAACCTGGACAGTAACCAGATCTCACCGCGGAGCCAACGCGAGGACGGCCGTCCTCGTTCATAGGAAGGGTGAGTTTGCCGAACAGCGCGGGCTGAAAATAAAGGAGTTGCGGTGAACTCACCGG
>JBGPKH010000279.1:0-10835 GCA_041485845.1 Bryobacteraceae bacterium | reverse complement strand
CGCGGCTGCTGGGCGAAGGAGTGGCGCTGCGCGCCGCGGATATCGATATCGTGTACCTGAACGGCTACGCCTTTCATTCTTGTCGCGGCGGTACGATGTTCTAAGCAGAAACCGTGGGGCTCAAGAACGTGCTGGCGCGAGTGGAGGAGTTCCAGCAGCGGCATGGGGCGGATCTGTGGCCGCCCGCGCCCTTGTTGAAGCGTCTGGCGGAGAGCGGCGCAACGTTCGCGGACTTCGACAAGCAACCGGAAGCCGCGGCGGGCGTATGATCGAAGGGAGGGCCTTCACGTCCGTCCGTGACACCGTTCACCAACTCGTCGATGCGCTGGTTGTCTTAGCCGCGCGGGATTTCACCCTGCCGCCCTTCTCGGCCGCCAAGCCACCCGACCCGGCCAAGCCGCACGGGCCTTCACCCCGCCGCCCTTCGCAGCTCTAACTGCCCGGCCATGTGGCCGTAGCCCTTCGAGCTCGGATTGACGTCCACAACGGCCACGGCGTCCGGCCGCTGGCGAGTGGGATCCAACATGGCCACATAGGCCAACGTCTCCGGGGGCGCTTCCATTGCCATCTTAGGGGAGGCCACTTGAACACGCAAGCGAAGCGCCCGCGTGCCGCGAGGCCATACCGGAGTTCCTCAAAAACCTGCCGGCAATCCGCGTCCTGCCGGCTGCAAGAAGCTGCATGGCTATTAGAACCGCTGGCGGATTCGCGCGGGAAGTTGCCGGGTCGTGTATTCCATTGATGACACGAGCAAGTCGCGCGCAACCAAGGCAGATTGCACAAGCCGGTGGTCGGCCCATGGGAGCTTTGATGTACAATCGTTCCACACTATGTCCCTCTCCGCCGGTACCCGCCTGGGCCACTATGAGATCGCCGCGCCCATCGGCGCGGGCGGCATGGGCGAGGTTTATCGCGCGCGCGATTCGCGGCTGAATCGCGACGTCGCCATCAAAACGCTGCCCTCCGCCTTTGCCAGCGACACCAACCGGATGGCGCGCTTCGAGCGCGAGGCGCAGGTGCTGGCCGCGTTGAACCATCCCAACATTGCCGCCATCTACGGCATCGAGCAGGGTGCTTTGGTCATGGAGTTAGTGGAAGGCTCCACGTTCGCCGAGCGCATCGCCCAAGGCCCCATCCCGCTCGACGAGGCCCTGGCATTCGCGCACCAGATTGCCGATGCGCTGGGAGCCGCCCACGAGAAGGGGATCATCCATCGCGACCTGAAGCCGGCCAACATCAAGCTGACTCCCGACGGCAAAGTGAAGGTCCTGGATTTCGGCCTGGCCAAGGCCTTCGACGCCGACCCGGCCTCCGGCGGCGACCCCATCAACTCGCCCACCCTCACGCTGGATGCTACGCGCGCCGGGGTGATCCTGGGCACGGCCGGCTACATGGCGCCGGAGCAGGCGCGCGGCAAGGCAGTCGACAAGCGCGCCGACATCTGGGCCTTCGGCGTGGTCCTGTTCGAGATGCTCACCGGCAAGAACACGTTCGAGGGCGAGACCGTTTCCGACACGCTGGCCGCGGTCTTGCGCGCCGATATCGAATGGCGCCAGTTGCCCGCCGATACCCCGCCCAAAGTGCGCCGCCTTTTGCAGCGCTGTCTGGAGCGCGACCCCAAGCGCCGCCTGCGCGATATCGGCGATGTGTGGATCGAGATGGACGCGCCCGGCGAGCCCGCTCCGGCCGCGCCTGCGCCTGTGCCCCGCAAGGCGCTGGCCTGGCTGCCGTGGGCCGCGGCGGCCGTGATCGGCGGCGCCGGGGTGGCTTGGGGCCTGCTCGATCGCCCGCCAGCCGAGCCGCGCTCCGTAGTACGCTGGACGTATTCCCAGAAGGACTACTTTGGGCTGCCGGCGCTCTCGCGCGACGGATCGAGGCTGGTGTACAACGAAGTGCGCGGTGGCGGGCCGAGTCTGGGACTGCGCATGATGGACCAGGTGGAGGGCAAGCCCGTTTCCGGCAGCGACGGCATGTTCTTTCCCGAGGTTTCTCCCGCTGGCGACTGGATCGCGGCCTTTGCAGGAGCCTCGGATCTGAAGCTCAAGAAGATCCCGGCCAGCGGCGGTACCGCCATCACGCTGGCCGACGCCTCGGCCCCTTTGGGAGTGACCTGGGGTGACGACGAAACCCTGGTTTTCAGCGGCGGTAAGGGGTTGATGCGCGTGCCCAGTTCCGGCGGCGCCCCGCAGACCCTCACCACGCCCGACGAGAAAAAAGGAGAAGCGATCCACCGCACTCCGCACTTCCTCCCCGGGGCTCGCGCGGTGCTGTTCACGATTGCGTCTGCATCCTCCGGCCAGGTCGCGGTCCTCGACCTCAAGAAAGGCGCATACCACGTCGTGGTCAACAACGGAATTGACGCGCGTTACGTGCCCACCGGCCACCTGGTGTACGTCCGCGGCGGGACGCTGTTCGCGGCCCCGTTCGACGCCGGACGCCTGGCCCTCACCGGTCCCGAGGCGCCTGTAGTGGAGAACGTGTCCGTGAACGGCCCGTCCGGCGCCTTTGGCGAGTATTCGTTCGCCGATACCGGCCTCCTGGTCTACATCCAAAGCGCCGGACAGGGCGCCAAGACCATCCTGGGATGGGTCGACCGCCAGGGCACGGTGCAGCCGCTTTCCGAGCTGGAGCTGTGGGGCACCGGAAGGCTGTCGCCTGACGGGACGCGCGTGGCGAACCAGATCCAGGCACCGACCGGCAAAGCCACCGCCGGCGATATCTGGGTCTGGGAAGTGGAACGCCGCACCAGAACGCGCCTGACCTTCGAAGGAGAGAACTCGAATCCAATCTGGACCCCCGACGGCCGGCGCATCACCTTTGGAGCCACAGTCGGAGGCAAGGCGGGCATCTATTGGGTGCCCGCCGACGGCAGTGGAAAGCCGGAGTTGCTGCTGGCGACCGATACGCTTGCGGTGCCCTCCTGCTGGTTGCCGGATGGGAAATCGCTGCTCTTTTCGCAGGCCGCCGGCGGCAAGCCTGGCCGCATATGGGTGGCGCCGTTCTCCGGCGGCAAGGCCGGCACGCCCGCCCCGCTCCACGAGACCACCGCCTTCGAGCAGGACGCCCAACTCTCTCCCGACGGAAGGTGGGTGGCCTATGCCTCCGCGGAAGCCGGAACCGTGGACATCTACGCGCATCCCTTCCCCGGACCGGGAGCCAAGGTGCGGATTTCCACCCAGGGCGCGAATTCGGTGCGCTGGTCGCGCAATGGGAAGGAGCTGTTCTATAAGGGCACTGGAGCGGAGGGTTATCTGATGGCCGTCGACGTCCAGACCGCGCCGGCATTCCACGTCAGTCTGCCCCACGCAGTAGTGAAGGCGAGGTTTGGCACCACGTGGGACCCCGCACCCGATGGGAAGCGGTTCCTCATCGAACAGGTCCCTAGTCTGGAAGGAGGCCGCCAGCGGCTGCAAGGCGTCAGCGACTGGTTCGAAGAACTGCGGCGGCGGGTGCCCGTGAAGCGATAGCGCGTTGCGGCCAACGCTGCAAGCGAAGAGATGCTCCGGGCCGCTATAGAAGAGTGCGCCCTGAGTTCATTTTGAGGCTCGGACAGCGCGTGGCAGGTTCGGAAATCATAGGAGAGCCGGGTGTATACCACGTCTTCGTGGCGGAACTTGCCGGCCAGCTTCGCAGCAAGGACCGGGTCCGCGACGTGGCAGAACCAGAATCGGGTACGGCTGCGCCGCACTTCGTTCATCCGGTAATGTTCCACACCGCAACCAGCGGTACGACCCGCTTGATGGCCGCAAATTCGATCCAATTCCCCATCCCGCTTCAGGCCGCCTGGACCCGCCTCCGCCGTTGCTCGCGCTTGTGCTCCTCCAACACCTCCATGTTCGGGTAGCGGGTGGCTTCGATCCAATCCTCGTGGATCTCCACCGCCAGCGCCTGCACCAGCCGCAGACAACTCGCCGCATTCGGAAAGATCCGCACTACCAGCGTGCGTCTTTTGAGTTCCTGGTTGATCCGCTCCAGCATGTTGGTAGACTTCATGTGCTTGTGGTGCTCGGCCGGCAGGCGGAAGCTGTTGGCGGTTCTTGCGCCCCATAGGGTCTTGATGGATAATCAACCAGCAGCTCTCCAGAAAGGAGAATTCCGCATGATGCAAAGGAAACTATGGCCAACCGCCGCGCTGGCATTGGCGGCATCGGCGCTCGCCTTCGGCCAAGGCCGTGCCCCAAGGCCGGCGACCCCGAACGATACGTTGAAATCACCCGAAGTGCTCTCCGACAATCGCGTGGCGTTTCGCATCTATGCGCCCAAAGCCGCCGAAGTTACCATCGGCGGGGACTGGATCTCGCAGGGCCGGGGCACGGGCGGAAAGCTCGAAAAGGACGACAATGGCGTGTGGTCGATCGCCGTCGGGCCACTGGCGCCGGACTTCTACAGCTATAGCTTCACGGTGGATGGCGTGCGGACCATCGATCCCAAGAATCCCATGATCAAGCAGGGCATCACCAGCCTGGACAACATGTTCGAGGTGCCGGGCGCGGAGGCGGCCTTCGAAGCGAACACCCCGATTCCGCACGGCCAGATTCACATCGACTGGTACCACTCGAGCACGCTCGACACCATGCGCAGCATGCGCGTCTATACGCCGCCGGCGTATGAGAGCGGCAACGCGAAGTACCCGGTGTTCTACCTGCTCCATGGCGGCGGCGATGAAGACTCCGGCTGGAGCACCATCGGGCGCGCGGGATTCATTCTGGACAACCTGCTGGCCGCCAAGAAAGCCAAGCCGATGATCGTGGCGATGCCCAACGGCAGCGTGCCGCGTCCGGCGAACACGGCTCCCGGCGCGCCCGGCGGCGCCACGGCGCAGGACTTGTTCGCCGACGAACTGTTGAAGAACGTGATGCCTTATGTGGAGAAGAATTATCGCGTGCTGGCGAATCGCGAAAGCCGTGCGATCGCCGGGCTGTCGATGGGCGGGGGACAGACCCTGCGCGTGGCGCCAATGAACCTGGATAAGTTCGCCTACATCGGCGTGTGGAGCTCCGGCGTGAACCAGCAGGCTACCGAGGATTTCGTCAAGCGAAATGCGCAGTTCCTGGACAGCCCGGACAAGACCAATAAGATGGTGAAGCTGCTCTGGATCGGCGTGGGGGAAAAAGATACGCTCGCCAATGCCAGCGCGAAGAACCTGGCGGAGATTCTCAAGACACACAACATCAAGGCGGAGTTGCACGAAAGCGAAGGCGCGCACACCTGGATCAACTGGCGGCACTATCTGAACGACTACGCGCAGTTGCTGTTCCGGTAGGGCGGCGGGCCTTACGCATCCGTCACCCAGTGCCACTTCAAGGGCTCAAAACAGAAAGGTCCGCCGGATCAGGAAAATCCCCGCGACGACAACTGGCTCCCCGGACAGTCTGCCGAATCCTACCCATCTGGCGCCAGGGCGAAATCCAAGTTCCACCGCCATTCCGCTGCAATCGGGATCAACTCTTTTCCTCGGGATCAGGAGGTCTGAGGATACCTACGACGGGATCCAGAACTACAACGCCTGGCAGATATCCGTCAATCGCCGCATGGCCCGCGGCCTGCAAATGGTGATGCAGCCGCCGCCGATGCCGCCCGCGGGCGCATTGCCGCTGATCCCGGCGCGCGGGCGCATGAAATCTATCTTTCCGGAATCGCAGACCGTGCTCTTCCCGAGGGTGGCCGGCGCCGAACTCGAATTTTCCAAGGACGACGATCGGGGGAGGCCGAGCCAACTGATCCTTCACCAGAATGGCCGGGACATGCCGGCGATGCGGCCGGACGATGCCGAGTCGCAACGAATCGCCGATGCCGCCACCGCCTTCTCATGAATCCCGGCTTGTCTACAGCAACACGCCGGCAACTGCCGCAACTCCAGGCGACAATCGTGCAGCTCGGCTCTTTGCAGCCGGTATCCTTCAAAGAAGTGGGGCCGGGCGGCGCTGTAACGCCAGCTTCGTGCCGCGAATTCCCGTGAAGCGCTGGTCAGCGCCACGGGGGTCAGGACGAACAGAATCCCCATGCCTAAATAGACCACTGCCACAGCGGACCATCCCGGCGAGCGCCGGCGCACGTACAATAGGGAGCATGGGATGCAAGTGGGGAGTCTGCCTGCTGCTGGGATGGGCCCTGGCGTTCGGGGCGGGCTGGCTGCCGCAGTTCTCACTCACGGACACGTCGGGGCGCACACATACACCAGCCGAATGGAGCGGCAAACGTGCGGTGGTGCTGTTCTTCCTCACCACGGATTGCCCGCTCTCCAACAACTATGTGCCGGAATTGAACCGCATCGAGCGGGTGTATGCGGGCCGCGGCGTGGCGTTCTACGCGATCCAGGGCGACGCCACCGTCGCAGCACCGGAAGTGCGGCGTCACGCCCGGGAATTCGGATACCTGTTCCCGTACCTGTTCGATCCGGAGGAATCGCTTGCCGCCTACACCGGGGCTACCGCCACTCCCGAGGTGGCGGTGCTCACGCCGGGCGGCGAGCTGCTGTATCTGGGACGCATCGACAACCGGCTGGAAGACTTCGGCAAGCAGCGCGTGCAGGTGACGGAGTTTAACCTGCGCGACACCTTGGACGCCATCCTGGCCGGCAAGCCCGTGCCGCGGGCACGCACCAAGGCGCTGGGCTGCGCTATCACCCGTAGAAAGTGAAAGGATACCCATGAGACTGGTTGCAACATCGATCCTGGCCGCTGTGGCCGCGCTGGCCGCGCCGCCCGATACCAAGCCGGCTGCGCCGACTTACAACAAAGACATCGCCCCGGTCCTTTACAAGAACTGCGCGGGGTGCCATCGTCCGGGCGAAGTGGCGCCGTTTTCGCTGCTCACCTATCAGGACGCCGCCAAGCGCGCGGCGCTGATCGCGGCCGTCACCCAGGCGCGCGTGATGCCGCCATGGAAGGCCGAGCCGGGCTACGGTCAATTCCAGGACGAACGCCGCTTGACCGGCGAGCAGATCGCCTTGATCGGGAACTGGGCCAAATCGGGCACGCCGGAAGGCGACGCCGCCGCCAGGCCGGCGCCGCCCACGTTCACCGACGGCTGGCAGCTCGGCAAGCCGGACCGCGTGGTCGCCATTCCCGCCAAATTCACCGTACCGGCCGATGGGCCGGATCAGTTCCGCTGCTTTGTGATTCCCTTGAACCTGGAGGAAGACGTGCACATCGGGGCGGCGGAATTTCGCGCGGACAATCGGCGAGTGGTGCATCATGCTCTGCTCTTCACCGATCCGGCGGGCCAAGCGCGCAAGCTGGCTGCGGGATCGCCCGACGGAGGTTACACGTGCTTCGGAGGACCGGGGATTCCCGCGGGCCTTCTCGGCGGATGGGCGCCCGGACAGGTCCCCGTGAAGCCGGTGCCGGGATACGCAGCGACTCTTCGCAAGGGCACGGACCTGGTGTTGCAGGTGCACTATCATCCTTCGGGCAAGGCCGAGCAGGACCAGTCTTCGTATGGATTCTTCTTCACCGGTCCTCCCACCAGGGGGCGGGCGGTGGCGATCGTGGGCAACAACCGGATCGATATCGCGCCGGGCGATGCGCAATACGTCGTGAAGGCGTCGGCCGTGATCCCTGCGGATACGGCGCTGCTGCGCATCACGCCGCACGCTCACTACCTGTGCAAAGACATGAAGGTGAATGCGCGCCTGCCGGACGGATCGGTGACGCCGCTGATCTGGATCAAAGACTGGGATTTCAACTGGCAGGGAAGCTACACTTACGCGACGCCGGTTAAACTACCCAAGGGAACGCGCGTGGAGATGGAATACACCTACGACAACTCGGCGGGCAACCCGCGGAACCCGGCGAAGCCGCCGGTGAGGGTGACCTACGGGGAACAGACTACCAACGAGATGGCGCTGGTGTTCATGAGCTTCTCCGTGCCCACCCCGCAGGATGCGTTGACTTTCACTCGCGAGATGTTTCGGACGCAGTCGGATAGCTCGGCACAGTGACGCAGCGCAGGATGACAGTGCTTGCTTCATGGCGAGGCGAGTTGTCGAAATAACGACCGCTGGGGCGTGAGGGCGCCGTACGGCAGTGCGGTGCTGTCCGCCGGCGACTACCAAGGAGGCTGTTCAGTGAATCTGTCATGGCGCTGGGTCCCCGTGACACGGGGCGCATCGATTTTCAGGGGAACTGTTTAGGATTTTAGGAATCAAATGGATACTTGGTAGCGCTAACGGGAATCGAACCCGACGGCTGGCAGTTCAGGCCAGTCCAGTTGGGTCTAAGTAGTTGTGGTTTCAGTACAGTTGGTATTCGGAAAGTGATAGAACATACGCCACGAAGTGCCGCGGTGCTGGACGCGTACTGGACGGGGGCGGTTTTTCGGCGCACCAGACGGCGCGCGAAACCGCGGCGCCAGGCGCGTCGAAGGATGCTCTGTGGTGGCGGGGGAACAGCCGAAACGCCAGACCACGATATCGGCAGTTGGCTCGCCAGGATAGGATTGCCAGTCCGTCGCGAATTCGTCTCGAGCCCCGCGCGAGGCTAAACGTCCGGGTTGGTACGTGACGGCGAATCGAGCGTTTTGTCCGGGACACGATCCGCGAGCAAAGAAGACTACAAAGGCGGGTACGCAAAACACGGCTTTCCTCCGCGCGGCAATGGGGCTGGTAGCGGGTTGCGCGGTGGGACGAGTACGTGGGGGCCATGCGCACCGGCGTGCCGGACGCGGGCGCCCGAGCACAGCAGTTCCAGCACTGCGCCCAACCCTGCTGGGCATGCCAAGTTCAAATCGAGTTCAAATGATGATCTTTGCTATGTTGGGACTTCTATCGCGAGAAGGCTCAAGGGCCGCATGAACAAGAAGGACCTCAGCGAGCGCGACATTTGTACCAAGTACATCACTCCCGCCGTGAAACTGGCTGGCTGGGACGAGATGACGCAGGTCCGCGAAGAGGTGAGTTTCACCAAAGGCCGGATCATCGTTCGCGGCAAGCTGGTCACCCGCGGGAAAGCCAAGCGCGCCGACTACATCCTCTACTACAAGCCCAACATCCCCATCGCCCTGATCGAGGCCAAGGACAATAACCACTGCGTCGGCGATGCCATGCAACAGGCCCTCGACTACGCGGTCACCCTCGATATTCCCTTCGTGTTTTCTTCCAACGGCGACGGGTTTGTCTTCCACGATCGCACCGGCACGAACCCGGAAAAGGAAACCACCCTCCCGCGCGACACCTTCCCCTCTCCAGCCACCCTCTGGGCAAAGTACCGCGCGAAACCACCGCTACGTCATGCGCATCACCGGCAGCGATATGGAGGGTCAGGGCGAACTGGGAAACTTCATCGATCCGGAAGCCCGGTATCCGGTCCTGGTCACTACCTCCCGCCTGCTTTCCACAGGCGTGGATGCCCAAACCTGCCGCCTGATCGTGCTGGACCGCGCTGTGGGCTCCATGACCGAGTTCAAGCAGATCGTCGGCCGCGGCACACGCGTGCATGAGGACACCAATAAGTTCTATTTCACGCTGATGGATTTCCGCGGCGCCACCAGCCACTTCGCCGACCCCGAGTTCGACGGCGAGCCCGTCCAGATCTACGCTCCCGGCGCAGATGACCCCATCACCCCGCCCGATGCCCACCCGCCGCCGACACTGACGAAGCCCCCCTCCCTCCCGCGCCCGCTGACGATGAAGTGATTATCGATGGGGCCCCGCCGGACATCAGCATCCAATCCGGCGGCGACAAGCGGCGCAAAGTCTACGTGGATGGCGTCGGCGCCACCATTCTCACGGAGCGTGTGGAATACCTCGATGAGAACGGCAAGCTGGTTACTGAAAGCCTGCGCGATTTCACCAGGAAGGCGCTGAGGAAGCGCTTCACCAGCCTGGACGATTTCCTTACCCGCTGGAATTCCGCCGAGCGCAAGCAAGCCATCATCGAGCAACTCGAAGCCGAAGGGCTCCCGCTGGACCCGCTCGCCGAGGAAGCCGGCAAAGACCTCGACGCCTTCGACCTCATCTGTCACGTGGCCTTCGACCGTCCGCCCCTGACCCGCCGCGAGCGCGCCGACAACGTCCGCAAGCGCGACGTCTTCACCAAATACGGTCCGCAGGCCCGCGCAGTACTGGAGGCGCTCTTGCAGAAATACCAGGATCAGGGCGTCATCAATCTCGACGACCCCAGAGTCCTCCAGATCCCACCATTCGACATCATGGGCACGCCGCTCCAGCTCATCAAGCACTTCGGCGCCCGCGCCGATTTCGAGCGCGCTGTCCATGAATTACAATCTGCTTTGTACCAGGAAGCCGCCTAATTCATGTCAGTTCGCAATACCGTCAAATCCATTCAAGACATCATGCGCCAGGACGTAGGCGTGGATGGCGATGCCCAGCGCATCTCCCAACTCTGCTGGATGTTCTTCCTGAAAATCATCGACGACCAGGACCAGCAACTGGAAATGATGCAGGATGGCTATCGTTCGCCTATCCCCAAGGAACTGCAGTGGCGCGCCTGGGCCGCCGACCCCGAGGGCATCACCGGCGAAGAGCTGATGGCGTTCGTCAACACCCAACTGTTCCCGCAGCTCAAGGAACTCTCCACCGCCGGCAAGCAGAGCGACCGCCGCCGCGTGGTGCGCGACGTCTTCGAGGACGCCTACAACTACATGAAGTCCGGCCAGCTCATGCGTCAGGTGATCAACAAGATCAGCGGCGTGGACTTCAACAACCTGGCCGAGCGCCAGCACTTCGGCGACATCTACGAACAGGTGCTGAACGACCTGCAGAGCGCCGGCAACGCCGGCGAGTACTACACGCCTCGCGCCGTGACGGCGTTCATGGCCGAGCGCATCGATCCGCGTCCGGGCGAGATTCTTCTCGATCCCGCGTGCGGAACGGG
>JBGPKH010000278.1:0-10861 GCA_041485845.1 Bryobacteraceae bacterium | reverse complement strand
TGGAGCTCCGAGATATCCACGAAAACGACTTTGACCAGCGTGATTCCAAAAAGCACCAGGCCGGCCACGCGCCACGCCCGGGCCTGACGGCGAAAGCCTGCCGCCGTCATCAGTCCGGCGAACACCGACCAGAGTACCGATAGCGAAAGCTGCCCGCCCCACCGCAGTTGGCGCGCCGTATCGAATGCGTCCGGCACGTTGCGGCGAACCATGTCGTCCGCCTGGCTGTCGAAGTAGCTGTACGCTTCCACGCTCGATCCCAACCAGAGGACTCCCACGGCCGCCAGCGCGATGACCAGGCGCGTGCGGCCGCCTCCCTCCAAGCCGCGGAACAGGTACGCCGCACCACCGAGACACGCGCCGAGCGCCAGCGTTCCCAAGTAGTACCGGTTCACCACCGGCGTGAAGGGCGCGCGGTATCCCCACGGAGTGTCTTCGAACACGTAGCGAATCAGCGCCACCGCAAACACGATCGCGGAGAGCAGGCGCAGGGGAGGCGCTCCGGCCTCGAAGCTCGCCCACATCAGCGCGACCGCTTCCAGCGCCCACGCGATGGTGATCCAGTTGGACTCGAGCTGCACCGGAATCGCCAGCGTGACAAAGGTCAACGCCGTCCCCACGGTGACCAGCAGCATGCGGCGGTCCGGTGGACGCAGGGCCAGCCCGGCCCGCGCCAGCGTCGCATAGACGATCGCCAGCCCCAGCGCCAGCGGGGCCATCCAATCGTGACGGTCGTCGTTGAGCAGCGCGTAGCAGGTGGCGTAGAAGACGAACGGATTGACCGCCAGGCGAATCCATTCCTCCCACGCCGTGGTTTTGCCGCGCAGACGGGGCGCCAGGTCGGCGATCATGAAGAGCACGAATATCGCCGTCTGAAAGAGCAGCGCGCCGGCTCTTTTCTCCGGATGGTAGTGTTGGCCGTACCACCCCCAGAAGAGGCACTGCGTCGCCACGTAGGCCAGCGACCCGATCCAGCTCCAGCGGCGGGCCATGACCACCAGGAGCATGCCGAGGTCGAGCACGACGATGTAGGTGAAGAGCACGGCGTACTGGTCGCGGCCGGTGCTGAGCAGCACGGGAGCCAGGAACCCGCCCGCCAGCGCCATCACCGCGATGGAGCGGGCATCGTATGCCAGCGCCAGGAGGTGCGCCTCCACCACCAGGATCACCAGAAAAGCGAAGGCCGCGCGCTGGGGGACCAGGTGGTAATAGCCGAAGGCGCCATATACGGAAAGATAAAGGATGGTGATTCCCCCGCCCGTGAGAACCTGCGACAGATAGCGCCAGCCTTTGCCATGCCGCTGGAACCCGGCCCAAGCCAATGCCAGTCCCGCGATCACACCGATAGCGACTCTTCCCAATTCGCCGATCCAGCGGTTTTCAAACGCGTACTTCAGGAAGAAGCCTGCCGCGAAAAGGATGAGAACGATCGCGACCCATCCGATCCATTTCTGTCCGATCACGGTCTCCAGGTGCTCGGCCGGTCTGGGGGGCGCCGCGGGCATGACGGGCACGGGCATGACAGGCGTGGGCACGACAGGCGCGACAGCGGCAACGGGCTCGGCCGGCGGTTTCTGCTGCACCAATCGCAGCATGGCCGCTTCCAAACCGGCGATGCGCATCTCGAGGCGTCGGATGCGCGAGGTCCTTACGATCGCCACGATCGGCAGGACGATGCAGGCGCCAATCAGCACCACGGCGACGAAGATGGCAAACTCAACCATATGTGGGGCAGGTTGTAAACCTGCGGCGGGTTGTCAACCCGCCCTCCGCCAGCTTTCAGCCGGCACTTCAAGCACGAAGCCCTTATCCCGCCTCATCGTAGCATTGGGCGCGGTATGATGTTCTCACGAGGAGGCCCCTAATGCTCACCCGTAGAAACTTCGCCGCGCGAATCGGAGCGGCCGCCGCGGCGGCACGCCTGCTTCCGGAAATGGCCTACGCCCAGCGCGCGGCCGTGAAGACGTCCGACTTGCCCAAAGACATGGTGTGGCTCAACGCCAACGAGAACCCGCTCGGCCCGCCGCCGGTTTCGCTGGCGGCCATGCAAGAGGTGCTGCCCACCTCGGGCCGGTACCACTACCAGGAGTTTCGGGAGGTTTACGCGGCCATCGCCAAGAGCGAAGATCTTTCCCCGGAGCAGATTATCACCGGCTGCGGATCGAGCGAGGTGTTGCATACCAGTGTGGACCTGCTCACGTCGCCGGCGCGTCCCCTGATCAGCGTGTCGCCGGCCTACGAAGGACCCATCGATCTGGCGCGCGCGCTGGGCCGCCCGGTGGTTCTGGTGAAGCTGCGGGAGGACTACACGGCCGACGTCCGCAAACTGGCGGAGGAGGCCGGCAAGGCGCGCGGCGGGGTGATCTACCTGTGCAATCCGAACAATCCCACATCGGCCATGACGAGCGCCAAGGACATCGACTGGCTGGTGAGCAACCTGCCCGCGAATACCACGCTCCTGATGGATGAGGCGTATCTGCATTTCGGCGAGAGTCCGGAGCTGAAGACCGCGCTGCCGTACGTGCGTCAGGGCAAGGACGTGATCGTGACGCGCACGTACTCGAAGATTTACGGCATGGCCGGTTTGCGAGTAGGGTTCGCCGCCGCGCGGCCGGATATCATCGAAAAGTTGTCGCCGTTGCGCATGAACGTGATCCCGATCGTGAGTGCGCGCGCCGTGGTAGCCGCGCTCGGGGATCAGCAGAACATTTTACGCGAGCGCCGGGCCTCGCTGGGGAAAACGCGGCGCGAGTTGTGCTCGTGGCTGCGCGAGCGCAACGTGAAGTACATCGAGCCGCACGCCAACTTCATCATGATCGACGTGGGCCGCAACGCGCGCGAGTTCATCAACACGATGCCGCGGATGGGGGTCGCGCCGGGGCGTCCGTTCCCGCCACTCGACAATATGCTGCGCGTGACCATCGGCACCGACACGGAGATGGCGAAGTTCCGCGAAGTCTTCTGGAAGGTGTATAAGGGCTAGCAGCCGTCGCCGAGAGCCGGGAACGCAAGCGAAACCTTGCGCAGTTCCGATTTTCGGATTTTATTTCTTCCTCCGCCATCTCCGCGTCGGAACCCAGGTGCTGTTTGGCTCCGGCTTCGCCGGGGCAGGGATTGGTCTTGCCGGAATTGACCCGGCGGAACCCTGCCCGAGCGGCTCCCGTTTCTGTAGAATTCCCGAAACCCGGCGCGCCATTGCCTCTCACGCGATAATGGCCAAGGGAAACCGGACCGGCATCGTGCGACTCGCAACAGCGCTCCTGATCGTCGCGGCGTCACTCTCCGCGCGCCCCCGCTTCGACGAAGCCCTCGAGCTTCAGCGGAAGGGCCGGCTGAAGGAGGCCAGGGAACTTCTCCAGGCTGACGCCGCCGAATTCCGCGCGGCAGCGGACCACCGCAATCTCGCCCGGGCCCTCAGCATGTCGGGCCGCATCTCCCTATCGCTCGGCGACTATCGCTCCGCCATCCTGGATGCCCGGCAGGCCATCGACGTCCGCCGTGGGCTCAAGGACGAAACCGGCATCGGCGAGGACTTCAATACCCTCGGGCTCGCCCATCAGTATCTGGGCAACTACCCCGAGGCGCTCCAAAACTACCGTCAGGCACTGCAAATCGACCAGGCGCACGGCGACGCCGAAGGCGCCGTCACCCTGCTGAACAACATCGGCAACATCTTCTTCTTTCAGGGACACTATCTCGACGCTCTGCGGTCCTATCAGGAAGCGCTGGATCGCGTGAACGCCGCTCCCCGCGAGCCGTGGAATCCCTGGCGCCGCCAGTTGACCACGGCCAATCTCGCGACGCTCTACCAGCGGCTCGGCAGAGAGCAGGCGGCGCTGGAGCTGTATCGACAACTCGCCAAAACACCGGGAGCCATGCCCGCGGACGAGCAGGCGCAGCTCCTCTTGAATGAGGGCGTGCTCTACCGCAGAATGGGCGACCCGGTCAAGGCGCTGGAGCTATATCGCGCATCGCAAGCGCTGTTTGCCACCAGCAAACATCGCGATGGAGAGATCGGCGCCCTGCGCAACACCGGCATCGCGCTCGCGGTGGACTTGCACGATCTCTCCGGCGCGCTGGGTGCGTTTGGTGCGGCCTTAAAGCTCGCTCGGGAATCTTCCAACACGCGCGGTGAAGTGCAGGCCGGCTTGTATCGGGGAGAGACGCTCCGCCTTCTCCGCCGCCTGCCCGAAGCTGCGCGCGACTCCCAAATGGCCCTCGACGGCGCTCAAAAGGCGGGCCTGGCCGAAGAGCAGTGGAAGGCCCTGTACGCCCTTGGGCGCATCGCGGAAGACGAAGGCCAGGCCGCTCGCGCGCTCGATGACTATTCGAAGGCCATCGAGATCATCGAATCGGTTCGCGCCGGCCTGCGTCTGTCCCTCAGGAGCGAGTTTCTAGCCGACAAGCGCGACGTCTACGATTCCCTGATCGCGCTCCGCCTGAGAGAATCTGCCCCGTCCGTCCCGGAGATTTTCCGCTGGATCGAGCGCAGCCGCGCCCGCACGCTGCGGGAACGATTGGGCGCCGCCCCTACTGCCACGGACCCGGCCTTGGAAGCGATTCAGGCCCGCCTGGCTCCCGACACCGTGCTCCTGGATTGTTGGATGGGGAGCGGCAGCAGTGCGACGCTCTGGATTACCGCTTCAGGCGCGGGAGTCGTTCGCCATTCGGCGCCCCCCGGCCAAATCCACGACCTCGTTGGGCAACTCGATGCGGCGGTCCAGGGCACGGGTGACGCGTGGAGGGGACTGGCCCGCGCTCTCGGGGACCAGGTCCTCGCCGGTGTGCCGCGTCGCGCACATGTGATCGTAGTGCCCGACGGCCCGCTCAGTCTGGTCCCTTTCGAGCTCTTGGTAATACCCGGCGGCAACGCCTTGCTGATCGAAAGGTCCGACGTCGCGTATTTGCCATCGGCGCAGTTCGTCGCCCCGCCCGCGCGCACAATGTGGCTGCTGCCCTGGCGCCGTCAACTGGTGGCCTTTGGCGATCCGCCCGTTTCCCCGGACGACGCTCTCGGCGGGGCCGAACGGTGGCAGCGGCTGCCGGCATCCGCAGCCGAAGTTCGCGGGATCGCCCACCTGCTGCCGGGACGCTCCGAGATACATCTCGGCGCCGATGCGCGCAAACGCTACCTTTTGGATCGTCGCCTGGCCGGCGTTCCGCTGCTTCACTTCAGCACCCATGCCATCGTGGACCGCGAGAATCCCGATCGCTCCCGCATCCTGCTCGCTCCGGATTCGCCGGCGATGGCCTACGACTACATCTTTCAAGAGGAGGTTTTCGGCCTCGATCTGAAGGGCGCCGCGCTGGTGACGGTTTCCGCCTGCGATACGGCGCGCGGAAAGGTGATCCGCGGCGAGGGTGCGCAGGCATTCAGCCGCGCGTTTCTCGCCGCCGGCGCGTCGGCCACGGTCACATCGCTGTGGAGAGTGGCGGACCAGCCATCCGCCGATTTCATGCGGCAGCTCTACTATTTCCTGGCGCAAGGCCAATCGAAAGCCCAGGCCCTGCGCTCGGCCAAGCTGCAATTCCTGCGCTCGGGCTCCCTGGCGAGCCCGCGCTACTGGGCGGCGTTCGTGCTCACCGGAGACGGATGGAATCCCTGCCCGCGCGCGATCGGCTGGGGCCTCATGGCGGGCGTCCCGGTGGCACTGCTGGCTGTCTCCGCGCTGCTGGCAAGGCTGCTCAGGCTCCCCCACAAATAACGCCGCATCCAGGATTGCGCTTCTCCGCTACCTCCGCGTTCCCGATCCCGACCGCGAAGTTGAGCCCGCCAAGCCACGCGAATCCTCTTCTCAGGTCTTCCTCCGCGCTTGTCTCTGCGGCTCCGCGGCTCTCCGGTGAGGTCCCGTTTTCGAGCCGAGTTATTTTTTGCGTGACGTCTTAAGGCCGGGCGGCAACCGGAGTAAACGGCGTCACCGATTCCGCCGCATCGTCACCCGCAAACCCGAATACCTGAATCGGCTGCGATGCCGAAACCACGACGTAGCCGCCAAACACGGGCGCTGCGCCGCCCGCCAGTTCCGACGTTTCCTGCATCAGGCGGTAGCCGCCCGGCAGGCTGATTCTCGAGCTTCCCAGCAGATCGTTGGTGGACGCATAGAGCGCCACCGTCACATCCGCCGCCCCCAGGCCTGGATTTTGTAGCGCCAGCCCGGTGAACCGCGAGCTGGTACCCGGCGCCATCGGAGCAAAAACCGCCTGCGAATACGTCATCGACGAGAAGATCGGGACCGCGCCCGCCAGCAGCGCGCGAGTGCTCAGCGCCAGTGGAATTCCGCGAAGGTAGGAGAAGTAGGTGTCCTGCGATCCGCCGGGGTTGACCACCTGAATCTTCTTCCCCGTCATGTTGGTTGCCTCCGCCAGCGTGAACTGAATTTCCTGCGGGCCAATCACCCGGATGGAGCTCGCCTTGATATTGTTCAACTGCACCTGGGTCTTCGCCTCGAAGCCGACACCCTGGATGCTCACCAGCGAGCCTGCCGGAAGGAATCCGCCACCCGGAACCACGTTGGTGATCGAGATCGAACCGCCCACCGTGACAATCGCCGGAGGCGTCGGCCTAAACGACGCCGTGCCGAGCAGGCCGAGCGACCACATGGACGAGGGATCCAGCGAGAACTGCGTCCGGCTCCCCACCGCGGCGTCGGGCCGAATGTGCAGCGCCACCGTCATGATCGGATAATCGGTTCCTTGCGGGCCGCTCGAAGTGATGTAACGAATGCTTATCTGCGAGCCGTTGAGTATGGCCACGCCGTTCACGTCCCCGGTGGGATTGAACAACTCGATTCCCAGCACTTCGTCGAATATTCCGGCATCGAAGGACAGGATCGGTTTTCCGCTGGAGATCGGAGTCGGCTCGGTGACCATGAATTTCATTTGCACGAGACCGCCGGGAGGCGCCATCTCGTTGGGGATGTGCAGCGAAACCTGCCTGGCTCCCCCGCCCCCGCCTCCGTCGGCGAGTAACGCTCCGGCACTGAAGACCGCGATGGCCAACCTCAGACTGATGTGCATGTCGTTCTTAAGACTTTTACACGTGTCGCGCGAAAAGTCGTTCAGCGGCCGTAAACATTTTGTAAAAGCCGAAAACGGACCAGCTCCGACTCCGCCACCATACGCCCCGACGCATCAAAGGCGCGGACCTGGCACAGAATGGTCTTCGCCGGCACAATCCGCGCCTGCACGCCGGATGGCAGTGCGATGCTGTTTCCAACGGTCTCCGCCTGCCACATTTCGGTCCGATCGACCTCCAGCAGCCGCACCACGTACTTCACCGCCCCCGCGGCCGCCCGCCACTGAATCCGCTCCGGCGCCTTTTGCAGATCGCCGGCCGGAGCCACGATCGCGATCGCGTTCGAGCGCAACACTTCCTCGCCCGAGCCGGTGACGGGACCCAGAGCCGGCGGCCCACTGTGGCGCAGTTGCATGCCGACCGCGAGAATCCCGACGGCCGCCGCGAATGCCAATGTTGCGGTTCTGTAAGAGCGCGGGCTCAACCACGTTTTCCACCACGGTTGCCTCGTTGGCGCCACCGGTCCTCCGAAGATCTCTTTCGAGCGCGAGCGCAGCCGCTCAGTCACCTCGCGGACGGCCCGCTCCTCGTCCGGCCGCACCTCGGCGGATTGAAACGACCGCAACAGGTCGAGCTCCGTGCGGCAATGCGCACAGGCTTCCACGTGCTGCGCCAGTGCCGCGGGCGGCGCCGCCTGCGTCCCGGCGTTGAGCAGGCGCTCCAACGCTTGCACCGGCGGACAGTCCGGACCCGGACCCAGCGCGTCGCGAAACAGATCGCGCTCGGATTGGCGGTCATTCAGCATCTTCCGCTCCCTTCACCGTTGCCTTCCGGCTGTTCCACCGCGCGAAGGCCCGGACCAGTTTCCTTCGTGCGCTGACCACGTAGGCCTTCGCCCCGCTCTGGTTGCTCAGGCCGAGTACCCGCGTCACCGAGTCCAGCGGCAGCTCGTGAACGTAGTGCAGCGTCATCACCCGCGTCTCGATCTCGTCGAGCGATTCCCGCATCAGCAGCCGCATCACCTCGGTGGCTTCGCGCCGCTCCATGGCCATCGAAATATCCTCGGAGCGTACGTCCGGCAATTCGTCCATTCCGGCGTCCATCCGTTCCTCGGCCCGCATGGCCCGCGACCGCAGCTCGTCCATGCAATGGTTGCGCGCAATCGCATAGAGCCACGTCGTGAACCTCGAGTCCCCGCGGAACGAATCGATGCGCTGAAACGCCTTGAGGAAGACTTCCTGGGCCAGGTCTGCGGCCAAATCCACATCGCCCGTCATCCGCAGGCACCAGGCCGCGACCCGGGCATGGTTGCGCTGGAACAACTGGTCGAGCAGCGCGGCGCCGCGTCGTGAATCCGTCGCCGCGCGATACTGTTCCACCAGCTCTTCGTCCGAGGCTTCCATTGAACCAATTGTAGATGAGGCTCACGTTCGTTAGGACGGTGAATTCTGTGCCGCAGAACACAGAATGTTCGGCCCGCCACGCTCGTAACATTTCGTATCCAATAGTGTTTACGCTAGAAGAGATGCGCCTCGTGGTTGCCCTGGTCTTGGGTCTGGCTTCGGTTTATGCCCAGACGTGTGTGCCCACCAGCATCCCGCCCGCTGGCGCCGTGTCCGGTTCCTTCGATGATGCGAGTTGTCTTCTCTCCGACGGCACCCCCTACGCGGCCTACCGCCTGGACCTCCCCACTCGCGGCCGGATCCGCATAGACCTTTCGGCCTTGAATGCCGATCTGATCCTGCGCGACAGCTCGGGGGCCAAAGTCGATTCGGGCGTGAGCATCCGCCGGCCGGTCGAAGCCGGCAGCTACAGTCTCCTGGTGAACAGCCGCAGCCCGGGTGGAGCGCTCTCCCCACCCTCTGCCTGGTCGGTCCACACGGCGTTCACCGCCGAACCTGGCATGATGTGTACCGCTTTCCCCAAGATCGGCCTGAACCAGACGATCGCGGGCACACTCGGAGCCTCGGGCTGCGCCATGCCCGACGGGACGACCTACGAGGGATACGTTCTCTCGACATTTGGATCGGGCACGCTCACGGTTTCGGTCGCCAGTCCGGATTTCACCACCGTCCTGATCCTGCGCGATTCCGAGGGATACGCGATCGCCTCCGACGCCGCGCAGCTCTCGACGCCCGTGGACGGCAATAATCGGTATGAGATCGTCGTCGCTACGTCCGACCAGAGCGGTTCCTACCAACTATCCACCGGCTTCCAACCGGCCGAGGACGAAACCTGCCGCCCGCGGAAATCGTTTACCGAATCCGCCAGCGACAGCGCCTCGATCAACGGCGAAAGCTGCTCCGCAACCGCGCCGAGCGGCGACCTGACCTGGTACAATTTCTACACCTTCACGGTCCCGGCCGCCGGACTCGCGGACCTCACCGCCTCCAGCAAGGACTTTGGCGCAACACTGAACCTGCTGGACGATGCCGGCAACGCGCTCGCCGTGGATACCGGCGGCGGCCCGGGAGCGGGCCAATCGGAAATCCGTCTCCAACTGCGCCCGGGCAATTACACCGCTCAGGTCTTCAGTCCGGCCCCCTCCGGAGGCGCCTACACCTTCACCTATCAGCTCACTCCAGGCCCACCCCAACCCTGCGCACCGGTCGCCGCCAATCCGGGGGACGCCCTGGCGGGTGCTCTTTCCGTTTCCAGTTGCCGCAGCCGCCTGGGATTGGCCGATCTCTACAGCTTCACACTGCCGGCATCCGGGACGCTCGATGTCAGTCTCGCGGCAACCAGCTTCGGCGGTCTCCTTGCCATCCGCGACGGCAAAGACAACCTCGTGCTTGTGGAGCGGGATGCGCAAGGACTGGGGCTGTCCCACCTGACCGCCGATCTGCCGGCCGGCGCATACACCATCGTTGCGGCCGCTGCGTCCGGTGCGGGAACCTACCAGGTGACGTCCAGGTTCACCGCGCACGACATCGCGCCTTGCACATTCGCGCAACCGCTCAGCATCAATGGCGGCTACATCCAGAAGCTCGGACCGGGTAGTTGCCGCGGACCCAATGGCCAACCGGTAGACCTATACCAGTTCACCTTGCCCTCCGACGGCGTGGTGGCCGCCTTCATGACCTCGAGCGAGGTCGATGGCTTCCTCACGATTGCCGACGCCGCCGGCAACATCCTGCGCAGCGACGACAACACCTATGGCGGCTTCGACTCGATGATCGTCCAATTCCTCCCGGCGGGCGACTACCAGGTGGCGGCTCGCGCGGCCGGGAATACCGCAGGAGGCTACTACCAGGTCGATTTGCGATCGGTACTCGCCCCACGGCCGCCGTTCTGCACTGCCAAGGGTAAGCTGGCGCTGGGTGGCAGCGTCACCAACGCGCTGAGCGTGGCCTCCTGCCAGTACACCGATGGCACGTTTGCCGATCTGTACCAGGTCGACCTGACCAGCGACACCACCATCGATCTGCGCCTCGCTTCCGGCGATTTCGATGCGTACCTGGTGCTCCTCGACGCGAGAGGGAACGTGGTGGATCAGGACGACGATAGCGGCGGCAACAGCGATGCGCGGGTAAGCCCTTCGCTCGGCGCCGGAACGTACTTTGTGGTGGCGAAGCCCTCGAGCGACTATACCCATATCGGGGCCTATTCTCTCTCGCTGGGACAATAGTACAATCGGCAGTCTCCGCCGCATCCGAATGCCGCTCGCTGATTTCGTGACGAGCGCTTAGGCGTCACGGAAGAATCACCTGGACAGTAACCAGATCTCACCGGAGAGAAACGGAGACGCGGAGATTTGCGCGGAGAAGAAACAGGGAGAGGAGAGCAAGCGGATTCGCGTGAATTGGCGGTCGCGACTCGCAGTCGGGTTCGAGAACGCGGAGCGAG
>JBGPKH010000277.1:0-10884 GCA_041485845.1 Bryobacteraceae bacterium | reverse complement strand
GCGTGTCGGCGGCGCTGTGCAACTGGTTCATGAGGGTGAGGACGCTATTGTCCAACTGGAGGATGGCGGCCATGCGCTGTTCGACCAGCGAGACCCGCTCGACCTGCCGGGTGATCTCGCGCCATTCCCATAGAGCCACGCTGCTGCCGAGGACCAGGAGCGCCAGTACGCACGCAAAGGCGAGCCGGAGCCGCACGCCGATCCGCAGATTGTGGATCTGCCATGGGCCGGGAACGCGGAATTTACGGAGCAGCTTCATAACTAGTCCAAGAGCTTCATAACTACTTCGGCGGCGGTCCTGGTTGCAGGCCGGTCAATGCTGCCAGCCGCTTCTCCAGCACGGCGAGGGCTTCGGGGGCAGGCGCCTCGCGGCGCAGGATATCGTGCACCGTCTGGTAGTACGCGCGGGACACCTCGCGATAGTTGCCGGCGGCGATCGTGGAAGGCCTGGCCACCCACGCCTCAGCACCCGCGGCCCGCAGGGTTGCCGCGTACGGGAGCGCCCGCACGAGCGCCGGATCTCCGTAGAGTTGCGGGATGCTGGGCAAAGTGCCGCGGGCCAGGGCCCTGCGCAATTGCACCGGCCTGCCGCTGAGATACGTGACCAGCCGCGCGGACTCTTGCGGGTGCGGCGAGTACCGCGAGACGGCCAGGTGGAATCCTCCCATGGCCTGCGCGTGACCGCGCGAGCCGGCAGGCAGGAGCGTCACGGCGAATCGCTCGCGGATGGGGAGGTTGCGGGTACTGCCGCGGGGCAATCCGCCGCTCCAGTGGCGCAGGAACGCGGCGTTGCCGGCGCGAAATGCGTTCAGGCTGTCGGACTCCGTGTAAGAGAGCACACTGGGGGGCGATATGGTTCCGACCCACCGCGCGGCCCGGCGCAGCGCGTCGATCGTGCGCGGGTTGTTCACGCTGATCGTGCCATCGCGTTCGATGATGCGGCCGCCGCCGAACGAGGCCTGCCACTCCAGCGCATTACACGTGAGCCCTTCGTAGGCGGCGCCTTGCCAGACATACCCCCAGAACTCCGGATTTCCCGCGGCGCGTTCTCCCTGCTGCATCCTGCCCGCCATGGTTTCCAGTTCATCCCAAGTCGCCGGCGGGTGAAGGTAGCCATACTTCGACAAGAGGTCTGTCCGATAGTACAGCATCCCGACGTTGACATAGAACGGCAGGCTTACGAGCCGGTCTTGCACGGTGTCGTTGGCGAGTAGAGCCGGGAGATGGCTGCGCGCGTCGTCATCCCGGAAGGGAGAGAGATCCAGCAGGTTCGCTGCGAGGGTGCCGGGCCAGATGACATCGATCAGATACACGTCGGGGGCATTGGCATGCTGGTCGAGCAGGCGGAGCGTCTGGTCGAGCTGCTCGGCGGAAGTACCCCAGGTCGGAACCAGATCGACCGCAATCCCGGTGGTACTGGTAAACTCGGCCAGGGCATCGCGGCGCACCGCTTCACCGGCATCCAAACTAAACCCGAGAACCGTGAGCGTGACCCTGTGAGCCGGTCCCCGACCGCAAGCGGCGCCAGCCAGCAACGCCAGGCACACGCACGATCCCCACGTCCGAGCAAGCCGCATCACGCCACCAAACGCGACCAACGGGCGCCCCACCCGCACCCATGCTCGCGATGACAAGGCCATCATAGCACCCGCGGCGCGCGAACTCCGCGACTCGTCCCTCGTTAAGCCGTTATGCATGGCAGCGGGCCGGCTGGCGTAGCGGATTGCCGGGGTGGACGTGGATCCCGCGCAGGGCTGCCTGCGCAAGCCGGACCAGCCAGATCGGTACTTGCGGCCGAAACGCGCGGTCACGAAAGAGGAGTTGCCGGCTCACGCCTGGGTAGGGCTGGCCGCGGGCGACCGTCGCCTTCATCCAGGCGCCGGCGGTGTTTGACACGGCCGTTTTTCACACCCTGGAAATGACGGCGGTGGGGACGACCTTACAGGTTGGTTATCCAGGCCGGTTAACCACTCCTCGCCGCGCCGTGAACCCAGCGCCGACAGGATGCACCCCGCCATTGGCGCGAAGAAAGGGACATAATACTCACTGATGGCACACACCGACTTGCCCCGCCGGAATTTCCTTCGCGCCTGCGCTGTAGGCGCGGCCGCCACCTCGATGGCTCAGACCGGACGATCGCGGCCGAACATTCTCTACATCCACTCTCACGATACCGGCCGCTACTTGCAGCCTTACGGCCACGCGGTGCCGGCGCCGAACATCCAGCGGCTGGCCGAAGGCGGGGTGCTCTTCCGCAAGGCCTTCAACGCCGCGCCCACGTGTTCGCCCAGCCGCGCCAGCCTGCTCACCGGCACGTGCCCGCACAGCAACGGCATGTTGGGACTGGCGCACCGCGGCTTCGCGCTCCACGACTACAAACAGCACATCCTGCACACGCTGCGCGGAGCGGGCTACTATTCGGCCCTTATCGGCCTGCAACATATTGCGCGCGACCCGGCTGTGATCGGTTTCGACCAGGTGAAACCGTTTCCGGGCAATCGCGTGGAGAATGTGGCCCCGGCCGCGGCGGAGTTCCTGCGCGAGAAGCGCTCCGCGCCGTTTTTCCTGGACGTCGGATTCTTCGAGACGCACCGCGAGTTTCGCGGTGCCGGGCCGAAAGAGGATCCGCGTTTCTGCCTGCCGCCGGCGCCGATTCCCGATACGCCGCAGACGCGCGCCGACATCGCCGCTTTCAAGGCCAGCGCGCGCGTGATGGATGAGGGCGTGGGAGTGGTGCTGAAGGCGCTCGAGGATGCGGGACTCGCCGGGAACACGCTGGTCATCTCCACCACCGATCACGGCATTCCGTTCCCGGCGATGAAGTGCAACCTCACCGACCACGGGATGGGCGTGTCGCTGATTCTGCGCGGGCCCGGCGGGTTTTCGGGAGGGAAGGTCAACGATGCGATGGTGTCGCACCTCGACCTGTTTCCCACCATCTGCGAGCTGCTGGACATCGAGAAGCCGGGACGGTTGCAGGGAGCATCCCTGATGCCGCTGATTCGCGGCGGGGCCCGAGAGATCCACGAGGAGATCTTCGCCGAAGTCAATTACCACGCGGCGTACGAGCCCAAGCGCGCGGTGCGGACCGGACGGTGGAAGTACATCCGGCACTTCGACGGCCGCGCGCTTCCGAATCTGCCAAACTGCGACGACAGCCTCAGCAAGACCTGGTGGCTGGAGAACCGCTGGCGCGACCGGACCGTGGACACGGAGCAACTTTTCGACCTGGTGTTCGACCCCAACGAAACGCGCAACCTAGTGGGCGATCCCCAGGCCAAGACCGCGCTGGAGGAAATGCGCGGCCGCTTGAACCGGTGGATGCGGACGACGGACGACCCGCTGCTGCGCGGCCCCGTTCAGGCGCCACCGGGCGCGTTGGCGAACGATCCGGAAGGGACCTCTCCGACCGAACAGCCGAAGGTGGTGGGGTAGGCGAGGCCGTAGGCTTTTTCTTGGTGTTCCGGCCGCAGGCCCATGGGGCACTCCCTACGGTTGCGGCCCGGTGTGTGCAGCCGTAACGGAGCCGCGACCAAAGGGAGCGGCCGTGTCAGGCGGGATCGAGCGCGGATCTGCAATACACTGTTAGGTGGCCGGCCACGCCGCGGCCGGCGTCCGGGACCGAGCGATGGCCAACCAACCGCGATTGGGGGAAGTCCGGCGGAATGTGCTGAAGCGCAACGACCAAGTGGCGCGCAGGCTGCGGGAACGCTTCCAGGAAGCGGGAGTATTGGTGGTCAGCCTGGTCTCGAGTCGCGGGTCGGGGAAGACAGCCTTCCTGGAAAAGACGCGCACCTTGTTGCAACCGGAATATCGGGTCGCAGCCCTGGCGGGAGATCGCGCGACCGAGAATGATGCCCGGCGGCCGGCTCGCAGCAAGGCGCGCGTTGCGCGGATCAATCCCAGGCACGGTCTGCCACCTGGAGGCCGAGATGGCGGGCCACGCTTTGGAAGGCTGGGATCTGCGGGAGCTGGATTTCCCGTTCATCGAGAATACCGGCAACCTGGTTTGCCCGTCTTCGTGCGATCTCGGCGGAGAGCTGCGGCCGGCGCTCCTGCCGGTGACGGAGGGCGAGGACAAGCCGCTGAAGTATCCGACCATCTTCAACAGCGCGGACGCCGCCGCGATCACCCGGACGGGCCTCGCGGAGGCGGTGGAATTCGACCGGGCGGCGGCGGAAGAGAACATCCAAAGAGTCCGCCCGGGGATGCAGGCGATCCGGGTTTCGGCCAAGACCGGAGCGGGAATGGACGGTTGGCTGGAGATTCTGCGAAGCTATCGCGCGCGGCAGCGCGGTCCGGTGGCGGAAGGGGTGTGAGTCCTCTACAACGCATGACAGCTTCCCTCCTGCTGCTGTTTTCTCTCACGGCTTTCGCGGCGGACCTGGGCCCGGAACTGTTAACCGCGGCCCGGAAGGGACAGACGGCGCGCGTGCAGACGCTCGCCAGTCAAGGCGCGTCTCTGGAGAGCCAGGACAAGAACGGGCGGACGGCCCTGATGCTGGCCGCGCAGCACGGGCATGCGGATACCGTGCGCGCCCTGCTGGCCAAGGGCGCGAAACCCGAGACCCGCGACAAGCAGGGTTGGACGGCTTATGGACTGGCGCTGTTCTCTTCGGCCGGCGGGCGCGACGAGGTGCTGAAGGCACTTCCCGCGCCTGCCACCGTGGGGCTGGTGTTGAGCGTGGTGTTGGTCCCCGAGAATCTGTACAGCTCCTGCTTCATGCCCCCGCCGCAACTGGCAACTACCGTGAAGTCGCTGCAGACGGAAGCTCGTCTGGTTTCGGCCGTGCGCGACGCCGCGGCAGCGGGCAAGGCCCCGGTTGAACTGGTGGCCGCCGGCGGGGATGCCCTCCTTACCCTGCGGGTGCGGCCGAGAGCGGTGTGCGTGCAGCAGCAATCCAGCGACAAACTGAGCATGGAGGTGGACGCTCGCGTGGTGTTGAACGGGGAAAGCGCACCGCTGCTGGAGAAGACGTTTGGCGGCGGACTGAAGGGGCTGCGCGAGCAGATGGTCACGAGTCCGGCGCAGTATCCGCCGGTGTTCGAGGATTGGGCGAAGAAGCACGGCGGCGAGATTTATTGGGCCGCCGTGGAAGCGCTGCTGCGGCATTCCCGTTCGGGCGCGGGGCGCTAGAACCAGGCTGGAGTCCTCATGAACTACTATCGGCAGCACCAGTCCGATTTCCTCGAAGGCTTGAAGGCCTTCCTCCGCATTCCCAGCATCAGCGCTCTGTCCGAGCACAAGCCCGATATCCTGCGCGCCGCCGAGTTCGCCCGGAACGAGCTGGAATCCGCGGGATTGGCGTACACGGAGCTGATCGAAGGCGACGGCAACCCGCTGGTCTACGCCGAATGGCTGGGCGCGCCGGGCAAGCCGACCCTGCTCTTCTACGGCCACTACGACGTGCAGCCGCCCGATCCGCTGGACGAGTGGAAGTCCCCGCCGTTTGAGCCCGACGTTCGCGGCAATGACATCTTCGCGCGCGGCGCAAGCGACGACAAGGGCCAGGTCTACATTCAGATGAAGGCCGTAGAGGGCCTGCTGAAGACCGCGGGCCGGCTGCCGGTCAACGTGAAGTTCCTGCTTGAAGGCGAGGAGGAGACCGGCGGCGCGCACATCGAACAGTACGTCAAGACCCGGCCGCCGCGCCTCGATGCCGACGCTGCCGTGGTGTGCGATACCGAAATGTTCGCGCCTGAGCTGCCCACGATCTGCGTGGGGCTGCGCGGCATCGTGTATTGCGACCTGGTGGTGCAGGGGGCCGGCCACGATCTTCACTCGGGCGTGTACGGCGGCGCGGCGCCCAATCCGATTCAGGCGATCGCGGAGATTCTGTGCGCGCTCAAGGACCGCGACGGCCACATCCTGATTCCGGGCTTTTACGATCGCGTGGCGCCGCCGGGCGACAAGGAACGCGAGGCGTGGGCGCGGCTGCCGTTCGACGAGCGGGAGTACACCGAAAAAGAGATGGGCGCACGCGAGCTGGTGGGCGAACCCGAGGTGCCGCTGTTCGATCGCCTGTGGGCGCGGCCCACGCTCGAGGTACACGGTATTCGCGGCGGGTTCACGGGGGAGGGCGCGAAGACCGTGATCCCGGCCCGCGCCACGGCGAAAATCAGCGCTCGGCTGGTGGCCGATCAGCGAACCGACGAGGCCGGCGAGCAACTCAAGGCCGCGGTGCAGGCCGCGTGTCCAAAGGGCGTGACGGCGGAGCTCAAGGTGCTGCACGCGGGGGCGCCGTCGCTGACCAACCCGGACAACCCGTTCATCCGCGCGTCGGCCGAAGCCATGAAGCAGGTCTTCGGCAAGGACACGGTGTACATCCGCTCGGGCGGCTCGATACCGATCGTGGGCGTGTTCGACCGGTACCTCGGAATTCCGAGCGTGATGATGGGGTTCGGTCTCCCCGACGACAATCTGCACGCGCCCAACGAGAAGTTCCATTTGCCGAACTTCTATCGCGGGATCGAGTCGATGGCGCGGTACCTGGAAATCCTCGGGCGATAGAACCCCGGTTGCCCGCTCAGAGCTTGGCCTTTCCCAGCCAGCGAATCCGGAAATTGAGGGTGCGGCGCTGCCCGCCGTAATACTGGAGGAAGCTTCGCGAGTCCGCGTTGGCGTTCACGACGTTCGGATTGTTGCGATTGGTGAGATTGTTGAATCCCCCCCGGAACTCCCAGCGTTGTGATCGGAAGACGAAACGCCGTTCCAGGTGGAGATTCCACTCAAAAAAAGCCGGGAAACGGCGCGTGTTCACGTCGCCGATCGCGAATCCACCGTTCTGTATCGAGAAAGGAAAGCCAGTCCGCGTCTCGAGCAGGCTGGCAACCGCCCAATCCTTCCAAAACAGCGGGAGGTATGCCCAGCCGACAAGCCGATGCGGTGAGTCCCACGGCATCGGACCGGAGTTGTGCAGGACCGTCATGGGATCGCTCACCTCAATGTCAAGGACCGCGTTGGAAGCGGCCCTCGATCTGGTATAGCTGGCGAGCCACCCATACTGCGTCCGCAACGTCTGGCGGAAGGTCACCTCCAGCGAGTCGTATTGGTCGCGACGGTCGTTGGTGAGCGCGTAGATGGCATCGAACACCGAGGCGCCGTATTTCCGGACCATGTCCGGCGGCGGAGCCTGATTCGGCGCAATCTGATTGATGTACGTGAATCCATCGGCGCTGCGGCGGCAGAGATAGTTGATCCGGAGCAGCGTGTTTTCGGTCAATTCGCGCTCGATGCCGGCGTTCCAGTTGCGGGCGTGCGGAGTGGAAAGGCCCGCGGGTCCCATCGTGAAAACCGTAGCCGCCGGTCCGCGCAGAACGGCTCCATCCTTTCCAAAATACGTTGTCAGGGAATACTGGTCCAGCGGGCGCGTCAACAGCCTCAGATTTGCGGCTTCGTAGATCACGGCAAAACCGGCATGGATTTTGGTCCGGTTCAGCCCGTGCGGCATCCAGGCGATTCCCAGTCGCGGAGAGACGTTCCAATGGCCGAGAATCCGGTCCCAATCGGCCTGAAAGTTGGTGTATTCGACTCCGCCGGAGGAGCCGAAGTGACCTCACGGCCGCGGCTCCGTAAGCTGCTCCATCTGGTCCTGCGGTATGCCTTCGATCTCCACCACCTTGATGCGGCTCGAGGCGCCCATGACGATGCGCACGCGCGATCGCGGCACGCCGGCGAGCGAGGCGAAGAAGCGCACGCACTCGTCGTTGGCTTTGCCATCCACCGGCGGAGCTGCCAGGTCGAGCTTCCATGCGCCGCCCAATCGTCCCGTAATGGCGGAACGTTTGGCGCGCGGATGCACCTTCACCGTGAGACGCGCCATTCCACCTCCGCCCTCAAATTCGCCACTCCCGCGGCCACCCGCGTATCGACTACGTCAAAGGCAATCGCATCGTCCAGCCAGTCGTGACTCGACCCGTCGGAGTTCTGCGTGGCCACGGTCAGCGTATACGGTTGCGGCGTCAGCCAGCATTCCAAATGGAAGTCCACTTCCAGTTCGTCCCCGGCATTCAGGTTACCCAGGTGCGCGTTCTCGATGCGCGTATTGGTGCCGTACACTTCCATGCCGATGCGCGTGCGAATCAGGATGCCCACCATCGGCTCGGACCTCGCCTGATGGAAGTGCGAGCGCACGCGCACGGTGACCGGCTCGCCGCTCGAGATCGAAGTGACCTCTTCGCCGCGCCGATTGAGGATGGCGACGCTGAGAATCTCGCTGGAGGCGTCGCCGTGACGGAAGCTGCCGCGCACGCGCTCCTCCTTTTTGTTGACCGGCTCCCTGGCCAGCACCAGCCCGATGTAGCGGTTGATCACGTCCTTGGGCGCGCCCTCGGCCTCGATGCGGCCGTGGAGCAGCAGGATCGCGCGGTCCGAGAGCTGTTTGACGAGGCCCAGATCGTGGGAGACGAACAGCACCGTAATCTTGCGCTCGCGCAGCTCCTGGAACTTGCGCACGCAGCGGTTGGCGAAGACCGCGTCGCCCACCGCCAGGGCTTCATCGACGATGAGAATCTCGGGGTCCACATGGATCGCGGTGGAGAAGGCCAGCCGCACGTACATGCCGCTGGAGTACTCCTTGACGGGCCGCTCGATGAATTCACCGATCTCGGCAAAGGCTTCGATGGAGGGCATCGCTTTATCGATTTCGGCGCGGCTCAGCCCCATGATTTCGCCGTTGAGGTGGACGTTCTCGCGCCCGCTGAATTCCGGGTTGAAACCCGCGCCCAGCTCCAGCAGCGCGGCGATCCGCCCGCGTGTGACCACCCGGCCATGCGTAGGCGGGAGGATGCCGCTGACGATTTGCAGCAGGGTACTTTTGCCGCATCCGTTGGGGCCGACCAGGCTGAGGGTCTCGCCTTTTTCGACGGTGAAGCCGATGTCGCGGAGCGCCCAAAAGTCGGTGTGCCGGGCCCGGCTGCCGGGGAAAAGCTCGCGCAGCCGGTCGGACGGCCGGCGATACAAACGATATAGTTTGGAAACGTTTTGAACGAGGACCAACCTTGATGATAGCGGGTGGCGGGACCGGCGTGCGGCGCGTTCCACGGGAGGGGAAGACCGGTCAAGTTGACCGGTTCGCGGCGGTGAGGACGAGCGGCGTCCGGGTGGGCGCTAATCTTCTTCCTGGTTTCAATCTGGCAGACGAACATGGCGGAGGCGGGGGTGAAACAGCCGGGAAGAGACTGGTAAGTGGTTAGTAAGCCGTTGAGATGAAATAGTAAGATGGGATTGAAAATACCTCGCCAAACTGGCCGGTGTGCGGGTCATTGACGCCGGCGACGTCGCGCCGGGTCCGACGCGCGATGTGTACGCATTCTCGCGCGCGGCGGTGAACCTCCTCCGAAACCAGCCGTGGGACAAACACGGCAACGCGCGGCAGACACTGACTGACTTGCACCTCACCGTATGGGTGTATGACGATTTTGACCCGCGAGCGCCGGAAAGACCGGAGAATTGGCCAAGATCCTGAACGGGACCGCTCCCGTCAAGTCCCGCGTTGCGCCCGGCCGTAGCGCGTGGGAGAATACGGCGGTCTGCCGCGCGGAGATTCGAGCTATGTACAGAAGCAGCCGGTCCTATTTAAAGAGCGGATTCCTGATCGCGTTGGGAGTTCTCCCGGGGCACGCGCAGCAGGAGCCGGGGCGGCCCATCGGCGCCATCTCCACGCGGGGAGACCTGATCGTCATGAAGCTGGATGACGGTGCGCTCCCCAAGGCCAACCTGTTCGACCTGGGCCGGCGCACGCTGCGGTTCACGCCGGAGGCGAGCGGGTACCGCGCCGAGAATGTGGCATTGCAGTGGGACCCGGAGTTCGGCGCCCAACTCAGCGGAGCCCAGGTGACTCTGCGCAACTTCACGTTTCCCTTTTCGGGCAAGAGCTGGGATTCGTTCTCCGTGGGCGCCACGGGAACGATCAGCTTCGGAGCGGCCCCGGGCGGCGGCAGGGGCGGCCGCGGGGGCGGGTTCACGATCGGGCGATTCGACCAGTTGCGCGAAGGCGCACGTACGCTGATCAACACCGTGCCGGCGATCAGCGTGTTCCTGAAGCCGCGCATGTCCGGACCGCGCTACATTAAGGAACTGGCGGATCGGGTGGTGATCACGTGGACCCTCACCGAGCCGTCGGGCGGTATCCAGGACTTCACGTGGACGCCCACGGTCAACCGCTTCCAGGCGGTGCTGCGGGCGGACGGGTCGATCGAGATGTCCTACGACCAGATGGCGGCGCGGGATGCGATCGTAGGCCTCTACCCGATGGTCACGGCGGGCGCGGAACAATCGCTCGCCACGCTCACCGACGAAGAGGATCCCGCGGTGGCCGCGCACCTCGATATCCGGAAGGTGACGCTGGCGGCGGTCGACGGGCTTTTTCTGAGGGTCACGCTCGAGACGCGCGGGCCGGTGCTGGCGGAAGGCGATGCGGGGCTGGCGGGCGTCACGTACCGGGTTTCCTTCGATGGCCACAAGCCGCAAGCCGTGCGCGTGGACAGCGCTCACGCCGACCTCGTCTGGACGATCCGCGGATCGGGCGGGCAGGGACGCGGCGGCCGGGGAGGCGGCGCGCCCCGGTATGCCGTGTCGGGACCCGGTGTCTCGCCGGCGGTGAAGACCATCGGGAACACCATCTCGATCCAGGGGACTCTGCCCGCGGCGCTGAAGGGGGAGATCGCCGTCTTCGCCGATGTGACGGCTCCCGGGACTCCCCCCGCGACGGTCGACCAGGTGCGGCCTCAGGCCGTGACGCTGTCCGGGCTGCGGAGTCCGGAGATGGACCTGTCGTCGTTGACGAAGCAGGACGGTCCGTTCGCCATCGGCTACGAAGCGTTCCATTACACGGGTCTGCCCAACCCGCGGGATCTGACCTGCACGGTGATCCGCGCGCTGGG
>JBGPKH010000276.1:0-10909 GCA_041485845.1 Bryobacteraceae bacterium | reverse complement strand
ATGCCCTTTGGTGGGCCGCCGCGGCCCATCGGGACCTCGGTTGAAGACGCGGCGAAGAACCGGCGAAAATACCCGACCCGCACCGGCCGCGTCTTCATGCCCTTTGGTGGGCCGCCGCGGCCCATCGGGACCTCCCTTCGGGCGCGGCTGGCCAAGAGGCGCGTTACGGAGCCGCGACCAAAGGGAGCGGTGCGAAGGTTGTTTCATGACAAGCCCTTAGACTGTGTAGGTGCCGGCGGATACGGTGCCGCCCTTGCCGGTCCAGTTGGTGTGGAAGAACTGGCCGCGTGGGCGGTCCACCCGTTCGTAGGTGTGGGCGCCAAAGTAATCGCGCTGGGCCTGCAGCAGGTTGGCGGGCAAGCGTTCGCTGCGGTATCCGTCGAAGAACGAAAGCGCTGTGGTGAAAGCCGGTACCGGCACGCCCGCCTCCACGGCCATCGCGACCACGCGGCGCCAGGACGGCTGGCAGCGCTCGATGACCTCGCGGAAGTATTGGTCGAGCAGAAGGTTGGTCAGGTTAGGATCGCGGTCGAAAGCTTCCTTGATCTTGGCGAGGAATGCGGAGCGGATGATACACCCGGCACGCCACACCAGCGCGATGCCGCCGTAGTTGAGATTCCAGTGGTACTCTTTGGCGGCCTCGCGGAGCATCATGAATCCCTGCGCGTAGGAAACGATTTTGGAGGCCAGCAGCGCCTGGCGAATGTCCTCCACGAAGGACTTGCGGTCTGCCTGGAACTGGAATTCCGGCCCGTGCAGAATCTTGGAAGCCGCCGCGCGCTCGGGCTTCATGGCGCTCAGGCAGCGGGCATAGACCGCTTCGCCGATCAGCGTGAGCGGCATTCCCAGGTCGAGCGCGTTGACGCTGGTCCACTTGCCGGTGCCCTTCTGTCCGGCGGTGTCCAGGATCTTGTCCACTACGTATTCGCCCTGCTCGTCCTTGTAAGCCAGAATGTCGCGGCTGATCTCGATGAGGTAGCTGTCGAGTTCGCCCTTGTTCCACTCGGCGAAGACGTCGTGCATTTCGTCGTTGCTCATGCCGAGCCCTTCCTTGAGGAGCTGGTAGCCCTCGCAGATGAGCTGCATATCGCCGTACTCGATGCCGTTATGGACCATCTTGACGTAGTGGCCCGCGCCGTCCTCGCCCATCCAGTCGCAGCAGGGCGCACCGTCCGGCGTGCGGGCGCAAATTGCCTGGAAGATGTCCTTCACCATGGGCCACGCCTGGACGCTGCCGCCGGGCATCAGGGAAGGACCGTACCGCGCGCCTTCCTCGCCGCCCGAGACGCCGGTGCCGACGTACAGCAGGCCTTTGCTCTCGAGGTGCCTGGTGCGGCGGACGGTATCGGGGAAGTGCGAGTTGCCGCCGTCGATGAGGAGGTCGCCCGCTTCCAGGCGAGGGAGCAGCAGCTCGATGAAATCGTCCACCGCCTGCCCGGCCTTGACCATCAGCATGATCTTGCGCGGCCGCTTCAGCAGGACTACCACCTCCTCGATGGAGCGTGCCCCGATGATGGTCTGGCGGCCCTTGGCGGCATCGTTCAGGAATTCGTCGACCTTGGACACCGTGCGGTTGTAGGCCACCACGGTGTAGCCGTGATCGTTCATATTCAGGATAAGGTTCTGGCCCATGACTGCGAGGCCGATCAATGCGATGTCTGCCGTTTGTTCCATGCTGTTGCTCCTAACCAACGCGGAGAGTCCGGCGAACCGCCGGAAAATAGCGGAACCGAATGATTCCAGATGTCAATCTCTCTTATAACATGGGGTCGCGCGGGGGGCCAAACGGGGTACAATCTGACTCATGATGAAAACCAAATGTCTCGGTGCTGTCCTCGGTTCCATGCTCCTCCTCGGAGGGGTTGCCATTGCCCAAAGACCGGCGCGGAATATCTCTGCCGGGCGTCACCCGAATCTGGCTGCCGCACAACGGTTGAGCCAGCAAGCCTTGGAAAGAATCGAGGCCGCCCAGCAGGCCAACGAATGGGACCTCAATGGTCATGCGAAGAAAGCCAAAGAGCTGCTGGACGAGGTCAACCGGGAGTTGAAGCTCGCGGCCGAAGCGTCCAACCGGAAGTAGCGCTTCCTACGGTCGCGGCTCAGTAACACGCTTTGATTCACGGCGGCTGTCTCCGAGCCGCGACCGCAGGGAGCGGTCAGCGCACACGGTAAACCGTTCGATGCCCGGGGGAGGGCCGCGCCGATACCCCCGAACAAAGCAATGGGCGCAAGATACGTAACGGCGCGGCCGCTGTCTCCGGTTTCGTTGCGTAAGCAGGCGCCCAACGTCTGATCCACGGTCACTCGGTGCGACCCCGATGGCCGTGCCGATCACCGCCTTGCGTACGCGGCGGTTGCCGCTGCGGACCTGAACGCGGCGCACGCGCGGGCGTTCGACTGACGTGTCGCTCTTGCCGGTGGCCAGCGTGATGGCATCGGTCGAGACGTTCCGGGATTCGCCCGTGTACTCGTGGCCGTGGAGAACCGCATCACACTTCCAACACGATCCCGCGCACCGGCAGGCCAGTCGCACGCTGTAACGCCAGTCCGTACAACTGGACTTGGGCCAGGTTCCGCTTCTCGCGGCGGTCGGTCTTGTAATCCACGACCGTCCACGACGCTCCATCCGACCAGGCGCAGTCGATCCGGCCTTCCACCAGCGTGCCGTCTTCCACCCGCACCATCACGGGCAGCTCGCGATAGCGCTTCGCTCCGGGAGGAACCGCCATCGCCGCATGCAACAATGCTGCACCAGCGGCTGCGGCGGCCGCCGTGCGCTCCTCCTCGCTGGCGCCGTGCTTGCGTCCCCAAATCGCCGCCAGCCGCTGCGCGTCATCCGCGCGGTCCGCATGTTGCAGGATGTCGTGTACCACCCGGCCGAACCTTCTGCCCGTGGGGCGGCCCGCGGTCACGGGAAGCGTGATGGTCTCCACGGCGATCCGCTCCGCCTCGGGCAGGCTCGCCGCGGTTTCCGCGGTGGAGATTCGAAAGCGCGGCACACTGCCGGCTTCGATGCGTTTGGCTCGCCGATCCTTCCACGCCTGGTACTTCTGCAGCCCTTCCGCAGACTGTTCCGGCGTCCCGTTTAAGACCTGTTCGTTTTCCACACCCGCGGTCCTGGGAACGCGCAGGTTGAGCACCGCGGGGTCGAACCAGACCACCTCGTGACTTCCGGCCTTGGGGTAATGCAGACCCGGCTTCACCGACCTTTCCTCCGGATCGTCCGGCGGCCGGTTCAGAACCGTCGCGTCGCCGAACTTCGGACACCCTGCCGCCGTGCCCGGCACGCGCCACCTCTCCTTCGGCGGATACAGCGCATCGTATAGCGGGCTCAACCACCCGCCCTGCCGCTCCTCTTCCCCGACCGCCGCCACAACCAGCAGATCGCGCGCCCGCGTCGCCGCGACGTAAGCCACGCGGACCGCCTCTTCTTCATCGGCCTGCGCCTCGGCCCGCGCCGCGTCGAGCAGTTCCCACGGCGCGCAGTACAGCAGCCGCTGCGCGCACAGGCGCCGATCCGGATCGCTGTGCCTGTCGGCGCCTTGCGGCCCGGTCAGCTTCGCGGTCAGGTCCGCGAGGATCACGATTGGGAATTCCAGCCCCTTGGCCTTATGCACGGTCATCAACTGGACGCCGCCGCCTTCTTGCTCCAGCACCGGCGCCTCGCCCGTGTCGCTGCTTTCGTACTCGCTCTCCAGGTAGTCCACGAAGGCGCGGAACGACGTCGCCGCGCCGCTCACTTCGAAGCTGCGCGCCAGGTCCGTCAAGCGGTAGACATTGGCCAGCACGCGCTCGCCGCCTTTGCGGAACGCGAATCCCGCGTGCGCCCGAGTGGCCTCCAGCAGCTCGTGGATGGTGTCCGCGACCGGCCGGTAGTTCCTCCTGCGATGCAACTCGCGCAGCAGTCGGAACACGTCCCGGATGGGGTAGAACTCCGGATCCAAATCCTCCGGCAGCTCGCGCATCGGATGGAAGCGCCCGTGCGCGTTGCGAAACTTCAGGAGCGTATCGTCCCGCACCGCGCACAGGCTCCCGCGCAGAGTCGCGAAGACGCTCAATTCATCGTCCGGCCACTCGATGGCCCGCAGCGCCGTGCGCAGCGTCCCGACCTCCTCCCGCAGGTGAAACGACTTCGACCCCACCAGCAGGTGCGGAATTCCGCGCGCTTCCAGGCAGCGGACGTACTCTTGCGTGAGGTCGGTCCCGAAATTCGTGAAGCGCCGGAACAGGATGCAGACGTGTTCCGGCTGGATCGGCGCCCAGGTCCTGCTGGGGCGGTCCCGCACCTTCCACCCGCTCTCTTTCCAGAGCCACTCGATGAAGGCTGCCACCGCATGCGGTGAGCACTCTTCGATCTTCACGTTCGAAAGATTCCGCGTGCCGTACGGCTCGGGGATCGGCAGCGCGACGATCCCCGGCTGCCCCTCCGGATCCTCCACGCCGCCCTCGAGCCGCAGGTAGTCCGGAATCGTCTGCTCGAATGCCGCGTTGACGAATGCCTGGATCGTTTTGGTCGAGCGCGTGCTGCTGGTCAGCTCCCGCGCCCCCACGCCTCCAGCCGTCAGGTCCTTGCAGACGCGGCGGAACAGGCGGGCATCGGCGCGGCGAAAACGATAGATCGACTGTTTGGGATCGCCCACCACATAGAGTTTTCCGTGCGCGGGCAGCGCCTTGTGCCAATCGCGTTCCGCGGGATCGGCAGCCGCGAGCAAAAGCAGAATCTCGGCCTGCAACGGGTCGGTGTCCTGGAACTCATCCACGAAGATGCGCTGGTAGATCTTCTGGAGGTCCTCACGTGCGCCATCGTGGCGCAGGAGTTCGCGCGTGTACAGCAGCAGGTCCATGAAATCCAGTTGTCCGGCACGCTGCTTCTCCTGCTGATAGAGTCCCACCACTTCCCACAACTCATCGCGCAGGTGGGCGGCGAGGTCCGCGTCCGCGTGGCGCCCGAAATCTTCGATTGCCGCCTTCAGTTCGTTCCACGAGGTCAGCACGGCCTCGCGCGTCACACCGTCGCCGTACTTCCCGCCTCCCTGCCTCAGCCAGCGCAAGGGCTTTTCACGCGGCAGGCGGAGAATCTCGCTTTCCACCAGGTTCGAGTCGGGCCGGCCGGCCTCACGCGCGCGCCGCACCCGCTCCAGAAACTCGGCCAAAGGCTGCAGGCTTTCGTACAAGGCATCGCGCGATCGGCCGCAGCGATTGCGCAGTGCGAGCGCGCCCTCCGCCTGCTCGATCAGCGTGTCCAGGCGCGCCTCGCGATCGAAGGCGCGCTTCTCCCACGGCTGGTTGAAATCGCGCCACTCGGTGATGGCCCACGCCGCATTGCGGAGTTCCTCGATGGGCTCCCCACTGTCGCGGTCTTCGCGCCATGCCAGCCGCGCCAGCGCGCGGGCAAGCGCGGGCGACGGCGCCGCCAACCGTTGCTCGAACCAACGGTGAAACACGCGCCCGAAGACCCGGATCGCATCCGGCTGCGCCAGTTCCTGAAACACCGGATCCACGCCCGCCTCAACCGGCCGGCGGCGCAGCAATTGCGCGCAAAAAGCATGGATCGTTCCAATAAACGCGCGATCCAGACTGCGCGCGGCTTCCGCCAGTCGCGCCCGCACCGCCGGATCCAGCTCGCTCGCCCGGCGCCGTTCCAACTCGTGCCGCACGCGCAGCTTCATGTTGCCGGCGGCGGCGTGCGTGAACGTGACCGCCACGATCGTCTCCACCGGCGTCCCGGCCGCGATCACTTCCACGATGCGGTCCACCAGGGCGGTCGTCTTGCCGGTTCCTGCGGACGCTTCCACCACCCAGCTCCGATCGAGGCCGGAGCCGAACGTTGCAGTACTCACCGCCATGTCCGCATCTCCTTCTCCGCTTGCGGAGGGCTTGCGGCGATTTGACGGAACGAAGCCAATCCCGCTTTCGGACAGCGAGCGCGGGAGGGCATGGGGCGATTTGACGAAACGAACCCAATCCCATTCTCGGACAGGAAGCTCGGAGGGCATCGGGCGTGCGGAGGGCGTGCGGCGATTTGACGGAACGAAGCCAATCCCATTTTCGGACAGTGAGCGCGGGAGGGCATGGGGCGTGGGGCGAATGAGTTGCGGCGATTTGACGGAACGAAGCCAATCCCGTTTTCGGACAGTAAGCGCGAAGGGCATGGGGCGGGCGGAGGGCTTGCGGCGGTTTGACGGAACGAAGCCAATCCCGCTTTCGGACAGTGAGCGCGGGAGGGCATGGGGCGTGGGGCGAATGAGTTGCGGCGATTTGACGGAACGAAGCCAATCCCGCTTTCGGACAGTAAGCGCGAAGGGCATGGGGCGGGCGGAGGGCCTGCGTCGATTTGACGGAACGAAGCCAATCCCGCTTTCGGACAGTGAGCGAGCCTCGAGCGAAATGTTGCCGTGCTCAGCGCCATGTCCGCATCTCCCGCAGCTCCTTCAACTCCGCCTGCGACTTCTCGCGCACCCGTTCCTCTTCATAAGGTCCGCACACGGGCAGATACTCGCAGCCCTTACATC
The DNA here is from genome assembly GCA_041485845.1 of Bryobacteraceae bacterium. GTDB lineage: Bacteria > Acidobacteriota > Terriglobia > Bryobacterales > Bryobacteraceae > OMOG01. The sequence goes on along the minus strand of JBGPKH010000276.1, from coordinate 4,397 downwards.
CGTCTTTACGCGGCGCCGCAGGCAGGAATCCTCCGCGCATTGCGCTATCGATGGCGTACAGCACCTGCTCGGCGCGCCGCCGGGTCCACTGGTGCAACGGCACGTCCACTGCTGTATAGTTCTGCGCGATTGTGGAATAGTAGAGCCGCCCTAAAGCCACCGGCTCGCCCAGGATCTTCTCCGCCGCCATCGCGTACAACGCCGGCTGCAATACCTCCCCCAAGCCCACCATCTCCGGCCGCGGCTCCGGGATCTTGCCGGTCTTGTGATCCACGACCCGCAGCACGCCACTGGGGTGACGCTCGACCACGTCGATCGACCCCTGCAACAGGAAGCCGCCGCACACCTCCACCGGCTCCTTGCGGCTGCGCGGATCGCGCCCTACTGGGTCTTTCAGCCCGAAGCTCAGCTCGTAGAATTCCGGCTTCCAGTCCGGCTCGATCGCGGCCTTCTGCTGCAGCCAGCCGCGCAGGTCGGCGCGCAGGGCCTGCACCTCGGAACGCCAGATCTGCGGGATCGCGGGCGCGAGGTCCTGCTCGGCGCGGTGCGCCACCTGCTGCAACACGGCGTCCAGACGTTCGAGCGCGGCCGCGAGATTCTCCGCTGTCACGGGCAGCGCGTCACGGCCCGCCAGATCCCGCAGCAGTTCAAACTGAACCGCGTGATAAATCTCCCCGCGCGTCGCCGGGTCCAGCCGCTGGATACCGCCTGGCCGCTCCGCCGGACGCAAACCGTGAATCCCACGCAGCGCGAACCGGTACGGACACCGCGCGTACTGTTGCAGCACTGAGGGCGACCACGGCCGCGCGGAGAGCAGATACGGCGCCAGCGCATCGCTGCCGATCTCCTCGATGAAGAGGCCGTCGGCCGCCTTCCACGGCTTGTGCCAGCGAATCCAGCGCGCGCGCAGCGAGTCCACCGAGCGCCCGGGAAGGCTCTTCAAATACTGGCCCGAGCCTTTGGCGAGCGGCGCCAGGGTGGCGAGATCGAACTCCGCGTCGTCGATGGCGTCCGCCGCATCGGGCGGCGCCGGCCACCCGATGCGCGTGCGCGTCGCCGACCGCGCCCGTTCCTCGAACTCGCGCACGTCCATATCGCGCCCGCCGGCCGCGCGATCGACCGCGAACGCGTAGAACGAGGGCACGCGTGCCCGGCCCGTCAACAGATCCAGGCGCGAAAAGGACAATGCCAGCCGCTCCGAGGCGCACGCCACTGCAATGCGCAACAGCTCCGTGTCCTCGGCCCGCAGCTCGATCCCCAGCGCCTCTCGCTGCGCTTTCAGCAGGAGCGGATCTTCCGCGGGAGGCCGCGGAAACAGGCCTTCGTTCACGCCCGGCACGAACACGTGGCGGAATGCCAGCCCGCGCGACTCTTCGATGCCGCCAACCCACACCTTGCCGTACCGCGATTCCTTCGGCTCCGCCCGCAGCGTATTCAGCCGCGGACCGAGGACCAGCAGCACCTCCGCCAGCGCCACGGGGCCGATGGCCGACATGGGTTCGAGTTCTTCGAGCAACTCCACCACGCGCTCCGGCTCGCGCAGGGTGAACTCCGCCAGTTCCACCAGCGCCCGAATCCAATCGCCCCACACCGCGCGCGCCGGCAGCGCCGCCAGCTTCGCGATTATCGGCAACGCGAACTCCGCCAGGTTTTCTACCGACGCAATCTTCCGCTCGATCCCGGATCGCTCCTCTTCGTCCTGTTCCTGGCGATACCGCCGATGAAGCTCCTCGCGCAGTCCGGCAAGCCGCGCCTGCCAGCGGGCAGGCCCGCCAATCACCGCGGCATCCACCAACAGCCGCTCCCACAGCGCCGGCGTGTGCGGCTCTTCGTCTTCCGCCATCTGCCCCAGCGACAGGTACTCGGCAAAGCGCGAAGCCGACAGCCCCTCCTCCGCGCAATACAGCAGCGAGAGAAAGCTCCGCCCCGCCACATCCGGCCGCCGCAAACCGCGCGCGCAGTGCGCCGGAATCCCCGCCCGCCGGAGACCCTCGACCACCAGGGGCTGATAGCGTTCGGACGGGCGCAGCAGGATCGCCATCTGGTCGAACGGCACGCCGCTCTCGGCCACCGCGCCGATGCGCCGCGCGATCTCCACGCACTCCAGCGCCTCGCCGGAGGTGGAGAAGATTTCGACCGAGCGGTCCGGCTCCCGCAGGGGAACCCCATCCTGCGAGAAGAGGTACCGCTGAAGCGATGCCAGTGACGTGGCCGGCTCGCTGTCGCCGGCGCTCAACCGCAGTTCGAGGCGTGCGCGCGCCGAGCGCATCACGGCATCCACCAGGTCCCGCTCGCGGCGCGTGCGCGGCGCCACATCCAGGAGCACCACGGCCGTGTCGTGAACCGATCGATTCACCGCCGCCGACGCCAACTCCACCCTGGTGGCGTAATCGGCAAACTGCCGGGCCGAAAGTTCCCGCTCGTAATTGGCGAGCAGCAGCGCCAGGTCCGCGCCCGAATCCCCGCATGGCCGCAGCCGGTCGGGCGACACGCCGTTGAGCCGCAGTTCTTCGAAAGTATCGGTGAGGGCTCGGGGGAATCCCGGGAATCCCGATACTGGCCCCAGGTAGAACAGATCGCCCCACCGCACGGCCTCGGCCGTCACGCGCGCGGCCAGCGCCTCGCGCACCAGGCGCCCCACCGGCGCCAGTTCCCGCCGATTCAATTCCGCGGCGGCCAGCTCCGCGACCAATTCGCGCAGAGCCGCGCGCCGCACTCCCACGAGAGCGCTGCGGCAAGCTTCCACCGCCACCTCGTCGGCGGCCTCACGCACGGGCGCGAGGATCAGAACCGGCGCGCGCGGCGCCCACTCGGCGACGAACTCGGCGGCACGGTCGCGCAGCTCGCGATACGATGTCACTCCATCCATGGTACGCTCCGGGTGCTCAATCGTTCTGGGGGGCCGATGGGGGGCTGCCGGCCTTCGCGGCTGACGTTGAGACGCACTTTTGCCCGCGATAGCCGCGAAATTGATGAAACCGAGCGGTGAACTAAACCCTGGACTAGTAGCCCAACGCTAGCCCGGATTTCTCATCGGCCGGGCATCGACACGAGTGTCGATGCGGCAAACACGAGTGTTTGCGCCACGTCGGCCGTCAACAGTCTGTTCGCACGCAACCGTGGCGCACCTCTCAGCGTGCCGCGTCGGCACTCTTGCGGACATGTCTTGCCGCCGGGTTGCAGGGTGCCCGCGACGCCGGATTCGCGCCTGTGGACCCGCCTTCCTTACGCCGCAGCCACACGGCGCTGCTCGAAATGGTGGGTCTTGGCTCGACCGCCTGAGCGCGACTTCGAGGCAATTAGGCCGGCAGGCAGAGGATCGCACTTTACGGGCGGCCGATCAATAACCCGCCGAAGAAGAACCCGAACCCAAGAATCGAATCGCAATGCGGGCAGGAGTACATAATCTCCTTCTTGATCCACCCGGAGATCTCCCGTTGAACCCCTTCGGGGACGGAGATGTCGGCGGACTCCCTCCGGGTCTTTTTCAGGGTGACAACCTGCTTGCAGTACGGGCACTTGGGCATGCCGAAATTGTAACACCATGCGCCGGCGGCACCTCGCTCTGGGGCGCCCGCTGCTCCCAGTTGCTCCCGCTGCTGCTATCCTGAACTCCTATGTTCCTGAAGATTCTGGCCCATCCGGTCTTCACCAACCTGAACTTCCACATGCCGATGATCGTGGACCTTTCCCATCCCCTGGTCATGCTGGCGGGGGAGAACGGATCGGGAAAATCCACATTGCTCCATTCCGTATACTACGCGTTGCGGGGCGAGCGGCCGGAGGGCTACATCTACCGGCTGGAGCCCGGCGAGGTCAAAACCGGGCAGGCGTTTCTGTTCGACGCGGAGCAGCACAATCCGCGCAACCAGCTCCAGTTGTTCCAGGACCAGCCGGAGATGCTGGAGTTTCTGCGCATGGCCAGCCACGGCCAGGTAATGCTCTCGCTGTTCCGCGAGAGCTTCCCCAAACTGCCGGACGGCACCATCCTGCTGCTCGATGAGCCGGAGATGGCGCTTTCCGTGTCCAACCAGCACCGCATTCTGAAGATGCTGAAAGAGCTCGTCGATCGGAAGGGTTTCCGCATCATCTGCGCGACCCATTCACCGGTGCTGATCGAAGCGCCCGAGACCTACGTGATCAATCTGGACCGCCACATCAACCGGAACGTGGTCCAGACCGACATGGGCATCGAAGGCGCGAGCACGATCCAATAAACATGCCCCCGCACGACGCCGATATTCTGCATGTCAGCGACACGGCCCTGATGGTGGCGGCCTGCCGGGCGATCGAGACCGCGCGCCCCGACGGGCTGGTGCGCGATCCGTTCGCCGGGCGGCTTGCCGGCGAACGTGGCATGGCCATCGCACGCGCGTTGCCCCGCCTGGACATCATGT
>JBGPKH010000275.1:0-10926 GCA_041485845.1 Bryobacteraceae bacterium | reverse complement strand
CTCGAAGACGGCCGCATGTACAAGAACGCCTTCGGTCTCGATCCGCTGGTGATCAGCCGCACGCTCGAGGAAGTAAACCGCTGCAAGAAGCAGGGAATCCTCATCAACACCTTCATGCTGGCCAGTGACTACGGCCTGGTGAACTTCGTGCAGAAAGTGACCGAGATCTGCCGCGGCAAAGCGTACTTCACCACGCCCTTTACGCTAGGGCAGTATCTGTTGATGGATTACATGAATCGCAAGACGCGGACGATTCACTAGTCCAAGCTAGGGGAAAGCTAGGGGCACGCACCCGACGCGCCTTCGGCCGCCCGAAACCGCCCTGTCTTCCGTCGCAACGGCACTCGTTTCTGCCCTTCACGTCAGGCAGGCGCAACCTACGAGCGATGCACTCAGCGCCTGGCCCATCTGACCGACGGTGGCGAAACGCTCGCCAGCGTCCGGCGATAGCGACCGCTCGACCGTCCGAAGAAAAGGTTCCGGCAGGTCCGGGCGCCGGTCCCGAAGCAAAGTTGTCTCCCCGCGTTCGTACATCAGCCGCACCTCGTTCAAGCTATTGGCTTCCACCGGGTAACCACTGGTGACCAGGCGATATAGCAGGATTCCAATGCTGTAGATGTCACTTTGAACCGAGGCGGCCTCCCCCCGCAGAAGCTCCGGAGCCATGTAGAGGGGAGTGCCGCAGATTCGTGGAACCCTGTCCGCTGAGGCGGTGCGCAGGTCCTGACTCAGGCCGAAGTCCATCAGAACGATGCGCCCGCCGTTTTCACGCATTACGTTTTTGGACTTGATGTCACGGTGCAGCAGTCCCGACTCGTGGGCCGCAGCCACGGCAGAACACACGTCGAATCCGATCAGCGCCGCTTCCCGTGCTGCCAGCGGCCCCAGTTCTTGCAAGAGAGCCTCCAGCGTCCGCCCGCGAATGTACTCCATCCAAACACCCAGCCGCCCCTGGCGGTGATCCACTCCGTAAACCGAGACCACGTTGGGGTGCCGGATGCGCGCCAGTAATCGGGCTTCCCGCAGACCGTATTGCGTCCACTCTTCCAGGCGATTCCTCGCCCGCCGGTAGAGCTTCAGGGCAACGTCTCGCTCCAACATAGCGTCCCAGGCGCGGTAGACTTCGCCGAAGAAGCCCTGCCCGATTCGCTCCAGGCCCTCGAACTGTCCCCACTTGCGAGGAACATCGGCGGCGCAGCCAACCGCGGCCGCACTCTCGGACACTTCCGTCGAGCTGCTGGAATCCGCGGCTTGCCCGCCGCCGCTGTCATCGCGTGAAGGCGATTTGACTACCTCCGGGGCCTGTCTCGGTTTCGGCGTTGCGCCCGGACTGCACCGGAAATCTGGCGAGGCCATTCATCTCCTCCGATTGATTGTTCCTACATCAGAAAGAACGTAAGGCCGCGCCCGTTTCCTTTCCTCGAAGGTGATCAATAGCCCGCGAGAGCCAGGTCGCTTCCGACCTTTGCCCTGAGTTGCTGCAGCACTTCGCTCAACGGGCACGCCACCGCGAATCTGCCGGCTTCCGCGAAGACCATTCCAACCGCCAGCTTGCTTTCCATATCGACGACGATGGCGCCGGAATCTCCTTCGGTGGCGAAAACGTCCTCATTCTGGCCATCGATCTTGCCGTCGATCCCGATTTGGTTGCTGAAACGGAACGTGCCGAAGCTGTAGTCCACAAACAGATCCGCATCGACGTCCACGATCGTCCCGTACGTTATGCCGGTAGCGGCTCCGATTTTCGCCACCTTCATGCCTCGAGCGGCTCCGATTTTCGCCACCTTCACGCCGCGAGCGGCCTTGGCGCGCGGGTCTTTCGCATCCGGCAGTAGCGGCCGGCCGATCTTAACCGGAAACTGCGGTTGCATCAGATTGCGGTTCTCCACCGAGGCGAGCGCGCAATCCACGGGGTTGCTCTGGTTACGTTGGATCTCTACATAATGGCCGCGAAACTGCGCGATCGACCCTGGGTTGTAATCGGTGGCCGAAACAATTTCGGTATTGATCGGCACTCGGCCGTTTACGGCCAGAATATGGTTGCAGCCGAGGATATACGGGTTTCCAGCTCTGTCTTGCAGCACCGCGCCGAGGGTCCCGATGGCCCCCGAGTTCACGTTAGGAACCGTGGTGTTGACTCGGATGGGAGAACCCGGCCCGATCCAAGCGTTCGGATTCGGCGGGGTCCCGGTGGCTCCCGAGTTCACGTTGGGGACCGTGGTGTTGACTGGGATGGGAGAACCCGGCCCGATCCAAGCGCTCGGATTCGGCGGGGTCACCAAACGCCCCTCCCGTCCGAAGCGGCCGATTTCAATTACATCCGTCGGAATGTCCAAAACCTCGGAGGGCAGGGCGACCGCCGGGCTGAGATCTTCCAGGTCGAATTTGGTTTGAACGTAAATCCGGACGCAGAGCGTTTCCGTTAACACGCCATCGACACTCTTGTTGCCGATGCCGACTCCTACCACATTTCCGAAGAAGTTCGGACGCAGCAGGCGATTCGCCGCCAGCTCTTTGGCTCGCAGCAGGTCTGGTGTGATTATTCCGTTCATTAGATTACACCCTTTCTTGCAATCAGAGGCCCGCATGCGGGCGGATCTTTGTCAAGCGCGTCATTTTTGTACCATGCCTGGTTCAAATCGCCGTTTTGTTTGAGGAGGCGCCCAACGCGAGCCATCCGGGCCGTGCGCGGCGCCAAATCTTCCGTTTCCTCCGCCCTTAGTCCAGCCGGAAGAGTAACATCCTCGTCGATTCCACCGGGCGAGAGAGCGCTTCTCAATCGTAGTGGCGTTCCGAGCAGAGCCACGCAGGCGTCGAAGTCCTCGGTCGAAAGCGAAGGTCCTTGGTGGTGATCCTCGGCGGAGAAAATGTGCAGGTTTATGCAATCACCAGTGAAAACCGGCTCCCAATAGTGCCCTCCGTCCTTGCCTTGAAACTTCAGCAGCAACTGGTCGTCAGTCTTGAAGCTGTAAGTCAAAACTTGCAGAGTTGCCATGTGCTCCTTTTCCTTGAGCCCTAGCTTCAATGCCAGATCGGGCGGCTCGAACAAGTTCCGCGGTATTTCGGCCACGCGCAACGATGTGATCTTCCGCGGGAGCGGTAGGATCAAAGTCGCGTACGGCTCTTGAGCGATCGTCAATTTTTCGAAGTTTAGGATCAGGTTCAGCTTCTCGTCGAAGGTGACGCCGTATCCGTTCGGGTCTGTCCCCCCCAGTACGTAGCTGCCGGGAGCCAGTTCCGTCTCACCCAGCCAGTTTCCCGCGCGGCGAGAGTGGTGGCCTATGTCGGGGATCAGCGCCCGAATCTCGCCTTGCTTCTGGTCCTCGACGAACACAAATGTCCCGTGAAAAATCAAGTTCAGCTTTTGAGAATTGTGTGGTTGATCATGTCCCTCAGTCGCCATTTGGTCTCTCCGTGTCGATGTTGCTGGTTGTTGCCTAGCGGGATCCAAAATTCTGAAATCCCGCCCAATAATAGGGGTGGCTGGTGGCCGTGTTGTCGCGGATGCGCTGCGCCGCGCGTTGCAGTGCCGCTGCGGCATCCGACCCGGATAGCAGTGCTTCGTAGAACCGGTCCATCAGTAGCACCCCGGTCTCCGCATCCACGTTCCAGCGCGTCCCCACCACGCGCGCTACTCCCGCCCACAGGAGACCGCGAACCAGGCTCTCCGGATTGACCGGTCCGCGGGCTTCTCCAGTACCGGTTGAGCAGGCGGAAAGTACCGCGAGGCGGCACCGGCTCCAATCCTGCTGCGCCATCCGCTTCCCCTCGAGAACTCCGGCTCCCGTAGCGTCATTCCGTTCCGGCGCCAGGAGAATACCGCCGTTGCCGGCATTGCTGAAGCCGTGGCCGGCAAAGTGGAATAGCTCGGTCTCCGGGCGGTGTTGTTCCAGCGCCGTTACGGTCGCCTGCTCGCCGGTGAGCAATACCGAGTTGCCGAATCGCGCGGCGATTCTCTGACCTTCGCGCTTCGTCTGCACCAACGGCGGAAACGCGCCAGTGGTCTCTTTGCCTAACGCCGGATTGGCGACGACCAGCGCCTTACTGCCGGCGGTCACCGGCCCAGCAGCCATGCGGCGCTGATAGTCCACCAACCCGTTGGCGACCGTGATGGCAAACCGCTCGCCCAGGTACAGCGAGTTCGCATCCATCAGCGCCTGCATGGGAATCGCTCCGACGGCGCCATCCGGCTCCACCACCAGAGTTCGCTTCGGATCGAGTCGATCCGATAGAGGCGCTATCAGCCAGTCATAGAGTTGCCTCGCATCCCGATGGATCGCCTGGCGGCTCGAGCCCGCGTCCGCGCACTCGCGGAGGAATCGGAAGGCGACAGCTTCCAAAGTATCGGACTTTACCGTGAGCCGTCGGCCCTGGATGCCGCGATCGTCGTACACCCAGGCTACGATGCCGCCCGGCAACACGGAGTATGACAGAAACGATTCACGCGCCAGCTTTGGCAGACGCCGGTCGAGGTCGGGTTCGGTACGCTGTCCAGCCGCTTCGCCAGCGCGGAACCACTCCCAGAGACGCAACGCACCGGCAAAATCCCCGCGCTCACACAGAAGTTCGGCCAGACCACGATAGGCTTTGGCTGCAGCCAACATGAGCCCGGCGCGCTCCTGAGACCCTGGAAGCGTAGCCAGCCGTTGTTCGGTTAACTCAACGGCGGCCCGATATGCGGCATCCGCCAATTGTCGCCTGTCGCTACGCCAAAGGGCATCACCGAGAACCTGCTGAAACCTGATCCGGATCACTGCGGAGCCGATGTTTTCAGCTTGCGAGCGGATGGCCTCCAGGCGGTACAGCGCGGCTTGTGAAGAGCCCGCAGCCACTTCGCCCTCGGCGCGATCTAACTCTGCGCGCGCTCGGTATTCCCGATCCGCTTTCGTCTGGTCTAGTTGGGCGAACAGCTTCCCGGCCCGCTCGAATTCCGCGTTCGCTTCCCCAAACCATCCTGCCTCCACCGCCAATCGGGCGACGCGCGCCCTCGTGCTGGCCTCGGTGCGCCGGCGCGGCGTGTCTACAATCGCCAGCGCTGCGGCCTTGGCAAATACGTACGCAGCTTGGCGCTGCCCGAGATTCTCGGCGGAGCGGTACAGGTTGAAATAGATCTGGTGAGCACGAACCCCGCGGTAGGGCCCGCTCCAGTATGTCGCCAGACCCTTGCGGCCGATGTTCCAGGCTACCAGCAGGTTGCCCGCGACTGTCTGCGCACCCGACAGAATTCCTGCCGCACGCAATTCCAGGTCCTGGTACCCTGCCCGTCGGATTTCCCCCAGCGCTAGTTCCCTATCGTGATGGGCAGCACCCCAGTCTCCGTCCTGGCCCCGACAGGTGCCCGATTCGAGGAATGTCTGTCCAAGAATCCAGGAATAGTCTTTCGCCTCTGCCTTACGTACCAACGCGGCCGTCCTCTCCAGACACTCTGCGGGCCGCAGTGCCCGCTCCAGCGCATAAACCTCCTCCAACTCCGCGCGCAGCGCGCCGGCATCGTCGCCTGCGGCACGCAAGCTGCGCACAGCCTCTCCCGCTTTCTCCAGCGCCCGGTCCGACTCGTCCGACAGATTCGCCCGCACCGCCTCCGCCAGCGCCGCCAGCCCGGCAGCCATCCCATCGCTCCGTTTCGCAGCCAGCACATCCAGCAGCCATCGATCCCCGTGCCGCTCTTCAAACAGCACTGCCAGCGCATCCAGAGCCCGCTCGTAGCTCCCGCTCTCCCATCGCCGCGGCAGCCACTTCGTCAGCGCCACGTCCAGATAGCTCTCCGGCTCCACGTCTTCTCCACGCTCGATTCTGCGTAACAATAATCCGGGGTTATCGGAAATCCGATCTAGGGCTGCCTGCCGGACTTTTTTTTTACGTCCAGCTCGCCCAGGCGGCGCTGCGCTTCCTCGCGCCACGCTCCGGCCGTATCCAGATCGAGATAGCGCCGCCACTCCCGCGCGGCCTCCTCATTCAGGTACATGCGCTCGTACACCACCGCCCGATTGAAGATCGCTTCGAGAGAATTCGGCTTGGCCTTCAGCGAGCGCCCGAGATACTCGATGGCGTACCCGTAGTCCACATCCCGGTTCTGGGCTTCCGCGCGCAACGCATACGCCATGCCGAGGTCCGCCATCAGGTCGGGATCGTCGGGCTTGCGCTCCAGGGCGCGTTGTAGTGTGCCGAGCGCCGTCTCGGGATCCCAGCGCAACATGTCCGCCCGCGCCCGCAATGCCAGCCACTTTACGCTGTCCGGATCCTTTTCCAATTCGCGGGCAATCTTCGCCTCGGCTTCCAGCAGCGCCGGAGGCCGCTGAAAATTCGAACCCATGCCGCGCCGTTCCAGCCGTACCCCCGCGTGACCCGCGCTGGGGATGCGAAACTCGAAGGGCCGTTGCTGCGTGTACGCCTTGGCGATCAACCGCGCCGGATCGCTCACGATCCACTGATCCCAGACCAGCCACCCCGCGCCCACCGCTACGAGCACCGCCGCGGCCCTCGCCATCCACCGCATGAACGGCATCGGTATCACCCGGCCGCGGCCCGATGCCTGGGCCATTCTGTGGGCCATCTGGCGCTCCCACGACGGCTTCGCGCTCTCGATCGCCTCCAGCGAGTGCGATTCGGCCTCCGTTACTTCCTCCGAAAAATCTTCTACGAGCGCATGAAGGACCGCTCCGCACGCGTCGCACCGGCTGGCGTGGGCCAGCAGCTCGTCGCTCCGCGACGCCTCCGCGAGGCCCGCCGCTAACGACGCCCATTCCGCTGCCGCAGGGCAAGTATCCGTGGGCTTTCCGCGCGGACCTCCCGCAAGTCGCTGAAGCCGCATGTGTTCCTCTTGATGCATCGCGATGATCCGTCCGCAACGGTCACATGAACTCGCATGGGTGGCCCGCTCCTCCGAAATCCCTTCCGGGCCGTCTCGACCGATCAGCCCGGCGACCTCATCGGCCGTCAGGTGCCTGGTACCGGGCTCTTCCAAACCGTTCACCTCCTATAACGAATTTGCCGAGGATTTTCCTTCGGCCTTTTCCAGCCGGGATTCCACCAGCCGCCGCCGGACGAGGTTGGTCAAGCGCTGGATCGCGCTCTCGACTCCCTTTTGCGTCAGGCCGATCCTCGATATCGACGCGATGGCGCGCGCGGTCATCCCGTGACGGTAGTATAACCAGAAGATCTGCCGGTCCCGTTCCGGCGTGACCGCCTCACCCCCGGCTGCCAGGTAGTCATCGATCTGCCCAAGGAAAATCTCCCTCTCGACCTGCGGCAGCCCTTCGCGGCCTGCAACCACGCTCTCGACGTAGCTGTCGAGGGCCGATTCCTGCCTGCCTGCCCCGCGTTTGGCTGCCAGGCCACTTCGGAAATGGTCCTGGGCTACGCTGAAGGCTACCGTCTTGAGCAGTCCGAAGATCGACTCCTCCGACTGCGGCTTGAATTCCCGCAGGATACGGCAGCGATTGGCGCAAATCTTCAAATACGTCTCCTGCACCAGGTCGTCCATGAGTTGCGGCGCGGCGTCCCCGAACCGGCGCGCAGTCCTCATCACCGTCCCCGCGATGACCGGACGGAACCGTCGTACGAACTCCTCCCATGCCGCCTCATCTCCCTCATCGATGCAGGCCGGGATCAGTTCTTCGGATGTGAGGGAGGACCAGTTCACACAAGTGTGGAGGATTGTATCACACAAAGGTCTGAAGGACTGACCCTCGATTTTTCAGTACGTTACGGTTGAGCCTACGGGAGACTCCCTATCGCCGTCCGGAACCGCTGCGTAGGATGATCGCATTGCGAATCTGGCGCGCCGTCGCGGCGGGAAAGGCCTGCCGCAATACAGCCGCCACACCTTCCTGCCGGCCAGTGACTACGGCCTGGTTAACTTCGTGCAGAAAGTGACCGGGATCTGCCGCGGCAAAGCGTACTCCACTACGCCCTTTACGCTAGCGGGAGTATTTGTTGATGGACTACATGAATCGCAATGAATCGCAAAACACGGACGATTCACTAGCCATGGGGCCGCGGCCAGCCAGCGTCACGTAGCTTTCATAGGCGCGATTCGCAATCGTATCCCAACTGAACCGCTCTTCGACAGCGCTCCGGCCGTGCGTTCCGAGGCTTGACCGCAGGCCGTCCTTTGCTAGAAGCTCGCAGACCGCATCCGCAAACCCGGCCCAATCCTCGCGAATCAGCGCATCCCAGCCGTCGCGCAGATCCAGGCCGGCACATCCCGCGGCTGTGGTCACAATGGCCTTCGCGCAGGCCATGGCTTCCAGCACTTTGATGTTGGTGCCGGCGGAAACCGCCAGGGGCGCCACCACCACGGAGGCCCTCGCGTAGAGCGGCCGCAAATCCTCGACAAACCCCAGGATCTCAACCCTATGGTCTCGAACCTCAGCGTCCAGGAATTGCTCGTGCCGCGGGCCTGCAACCACGCGCAGCCGCAGCCGCGGAAAGGCAGCCCAGATCCGCGGCATCACCTCTGCAAGCAGTTTCTCGAACCCCATGACGTTGGGCCGGTGGCGGAAGGAACCGACAAACAGGATCTCGGGCTCGGGAGTGACAACTTCCTCCGGAACAAAGCGGTGGATATCGACACCATTGGGCACGGGTGAAGGTGCGATCGGCAGCGCGCTCGCCTTCCGCCATCGCGGTCCGCCGGTCGGCTTCGGAAACCGTCCAGACTCCGTCGTAGGTTGCGAGCCAGTGCCGCTCGAACTCCAGCCAGCGCCGATACTCGGAATGCGCCTCCTCGCCCGGCTGTTCTCTCGCTAATTGACGATACAGGCTGAAGGTGAGATCGTGCTCCACCAGGACCGCGGGAATCTCGCGTGCGCAGTCGCGGTAACCGGCCATCTGCGTAAATTCCACCTGGAGCAGATCCGGATTCCACTCGCGGCACAGGCGCGAGATCAAACCGCGCAACGAGCGCGACTGGTAGTGCCGGACCTGTGTGGGTCGCCCTGAGTCCCTGCCCTCCGGTTCATCCAGATCGACCGCGTAGACCTCGCGAAAAATCCGGCCCAGGCGCTCATAGTCCACGGCTTCGTCCTTCTCACGCACCGCTGCCAGAATGAAGTCCACGCGATCCGCCAGCGCGCGGCACAAATTGTAAATGCGGACCGCGCCACCGTGCGCAAGCGGGTAGGGGAGAAAGGGCGATACGATGAGCACCTTGAGACGCCCCGTGTCGGATGCCGCTTGCGGCCGCATCGCGGGCAGAAATGCGATCGTCCCTCTCGACAATCCGGGATCGCGCGGGCCCAGGCGCCGCAGTGCCCCTTCCCGCAAGACCCGCAGCAGAAAGGCAGTCTCCTGCATCGGGAAATCGGGTTCCACCTCGACGTGCCCGGAATGCCCCATACTGTAGGACCGCCAGCCGGCGGCTGCGGCCTTCCAGAACATCAGCATCCAGGCGGTCCCCGCCAGCTTGCACCGGGGAATACCGATCGCCAGGAGCATGGCGCGGTCTACCAGAATGGTGTCCGAGAGCGGAGCCAGCGTCTGGCTGGCTTCACCGGCCTGCAATCTGCGGAATGGCGCCGTCGGGATCAGCGTTTTCTTCCAGGCCCGCAGATGACATTGCCTGGAGACGGCAAACACGCGTGGACAGTCGAACAACGCGGCCAGCGCGTCCGCCTGCGCGTCGCTCAACGCTTCGTGCTGCCACAAAATCCACCGCGCATTGCTCTCACGCGCCAGCCGCTCCAGCGCCTCTCCCTCCCAATCCTGCCCTTGCTGTAAGAACCGCACGAGGCTGTCACCGCAAGGAGAGACCGCGTCCAGACACAGTTCGCGATCGCCGTGCAAACGGCCGAACACGCGCCGGTGCGGATACGAGCACCAGCGCAGCAGGACGGAAGCCAGCAGCAGGCCATACGCGCCCGCCAGGTCCAGCCCTCGATTCCATCCGGAATGGAGGTTGTTCCGGAATTGCCGTCCACAGTGGGACAGGACGTCGCTGCATCCGCCGCGAAAGAAGTCGCCGTGCCGGTTCAGCAGCAGCGCGCGTCCCGGCGGAATCAGGAACGGCGCCAGCTTCATCAGCCACTGCCCGCGCTCCCCGGTCCAGGTGCCCACACTGAGTGCAACCCAGCAACGCCATAACCGGCGCTCCGCCTCGATCAGCAACGCAACGGGACTCCGATTCACATGAACGCGTTCGCACAGGCCGGCGGTTGCGGGCAGAGGCGGAGACGTCGAGAAAAGCCACACCGGTACATCCGGCGCGCCCTTTCGAACGTGAAGCACGGCGGCATGAGACGTTCCTGGAAGAAAGCCGAACACCGCAACAACTTTGCGCTGCCCTTTACCAGCGAATCTCAAGAACAACTGAAGTGCCTGTGACAATGTGCCCGGGGACATGTAGGTTCGGACGCCGATGAGAATCTGGGCCCGGCCCTCCTTTATATCCGCGCGCGTGCTTCGGCACAATGCAGTTGTTTCTGTACGGCGGTGCCTGGATAGTACTCCTACGGCTACTAATGCGTAGCACATGTAAACAGGCGCTTCTACGATCTCGCCTGTATTGGAACAGGTTCTCCGGCGGGGTATTATTAGTGTTGTGGTGTGTTTGTGCCGGTAGTCGGACCCGCAACCCGCACCACCACCACTGGTTGGGCCAAGCCTATGGCCGCCGTGCCATGAATCGCAAGTCGCCGACGATCCACTGACTCAGTTCGCAGCCGGGCATTTTCCTCGCGGCCCTGATATCCTACCAAGCTTGTATCGAAGCTGCGCAGTTCCGTAGCCTCTCCGGTGAAATCTGGTTTGCGCCTTATTCCGCGCGAAGGGCCTCTGCGGGATCGACGGCGGTGGCGCGGCGCGAGGGCAGATAGCTGGCCAACGCGGCGGCTACGGCCAGACCGATGGACACGCCGAGGTAGGTGATCGGGTCGGCGGTGCTGATGCCGAACAGGAGCGAGGCCATGCCGCGAGTCAGTGCGAACG
>JBGPKH010000274.1:0-10954 GCA_041485845.1 Bryobacteraceae bacterium | reverse complement strand
GCTCTGCTCGGGGAACTGAAGGCGCGTGGCCGAGGCGACGCCGTCGGAGTTGTGGCAGCCGCGGCATCCGGCCTCCTCGAAGATGGGGTAAACGGATTTGGAAAAGGTGGCCGTTTCCGCGGCGAGAGCGATCGCCGCGAGGGCACCGAACGCACAGATCGGCAGCCTGGACAAGTTGAGACTATTATGTCCGTCGCGCAGACCGCCTGCCCGCGGGCAATTATCGCGGAGTCGTCCGCGGCGATCTGGCACAGCGGCCGGGCTAGACGGCCGAAGCTGCTGCGATCCCCCGCTCGCCCTCAGCCGCCAGACGTGCTGGAACAGCCGGTCCGCGGCAGCTTGCTTGTCGAGATCCGTAAAACGGCGGATCCGGTAGTGTCGCGAAAACGTGATCGAGAATCAGGCTCTTCACTTCCGCCTGCGTTCGTTCCTTTTGGGTCCGGCGGTCCACTCTTTCGATCACCTCACGAAGCCGGTGCAATAATCGCATAATCAGACAGGATTATCTGGATCAATTCATATGCAGCGAGACCATCCGCTTAGCTGGTCTGTCTACCTTGGAATTTCAAAAGTTAGCGCCTGATCGCGAGCCGGATGTGGGGCTGGTTCGTGCTATGTCCGGCAGGAGGAGCGAAGCGCTGAAGGCGTTGCAGAAACGTCAGCGGTCCGCACCACCCATTCAGATTGCATGGATCTACGCGGCCCTTGGAGACAATGACCAGGCTTTTCAATGGCTGGAGAAGGCATATCGAGAGCACGTCATCTCCTTGTTCTGGCTCAAGGTCGATCCCCGGTACGACGGCCTGCGCTCGGACCGGCGCTACACAGCTCTGCTCAAGAAAATGGGCCTGCCGATTTGAGAACGCGCCACAGTACACTACGGCTTGGGAGTGTGCGCGCTTTTTGGAAGGAATAATCGTCAGGTGCGATTCCCCTCCCAAAGGAAAGAAGCGTTCAGCGCGTAGGTCCCCGGGCCAGGAACAAGACAAACTGTCCCACCTCGACGGGCGGGCCGATCCACTCGTACAGCTCCATCTTTTTGGGCTTGCCGATGCAATCCATGCAGAACACCGCGCAGGGGTGAGCCGCAGTAGCGGGCGCATAACGCTCGGTCGCGCTTTCTACTCCGGTATGCACGAAGCGCGCCGCGGAATTGCGCTCACGCAGGAGCGCTTGGAAAGGATATTCCGCGCGGTCCCCACCGACATCCATCCCCACGGTGTCGCAGCTCGAGCGGCCGGATGACGGGCCGCTTGCACACGGGACGGCGACGATACAGAAGCAGTGCCGCGCCCGCGGCCATCAGGAGCCAGGCAAACGCCAGGGGAACACGGCGCATCAGATGGAACGGGCTCAGCAGTTCGGTAATCAGCGCGGCGGCGGCGCCGGACGGCACGTATGCTCGAAGCAAGAGGTCGCACAAGGCCCCTCCGTTATCGTTTGATCCCGCGCAACAGGCGGCGAGCCGACCAGCTCACGATTCCGAAAAAAACCGCGAAGCTGATCGCCACCACGGCCCATTGGCGCCGCGGAGAGAGCTGCGTCACCGCGCGGAAGTCGAGATCGATACGCAGGTGCACCTTCGCCGGAATCCGGCCGCGATTCTCCACGACGATCACGTACTCGCCGGGCCCGCGGACACGTGGCCCGAGAGCGCCCCTTCCCGCGGCGCCGGTCACATCGAGAACATTTTCCGGGACGCCGTCGCGCAACTGGCCGAGATCCTCGCGCCGCATCAACGCCAGCCGCACTTCGCGAGATCCGGCCTCGACTTCGTAGCTGGCCGAGACCAGCGCCGGCTTCTGATTGAGACCCAGTTCGACATAGCGCCATTCCTTAGCGGGAATCTGGTAGAACTCATCGACCAGTTGAACGCTCGCGGACGAGGCCAGCAACAGAATCCACGCAAACACAGTCATATCTTGGCAAACACCATCAAGGGGGAGCGGACCTTTCGACCCGACGAGCAACGGCAATCACCCAAAGGACTACAATAGGGCCATGAACGACAGTATGGCACAGCTGCGTGGGGGGCTTGCCTCCCTCGAGCTGCCCGGCTGGAAGAGCGCGCTGAGCTGGGTGGCCGCGGCCCTGATTGCCTTGCTGTTTCTCGTCTCGGGACTTTGGAAAATCACCGACGTGCAGTCGGCGGCGATGCGTATGGCGCAGGCCAAGGTTCCGCAGTCGCTGAGCCTGGCCGCCGCGCTGCTGTTTGGCATCGCCGAGACGGTCGGCGCCGTGCTCATCCTGGTGCCCCGGTTCCGCCGCTGGGGATCGATCGTCACCGGGCTGCTGCTGGTCGCCTTCATGATCTATGTCGGCATCAACTATAATTTCCTGCGCGGCGAGGAGTGCAGTTGCTTCCCCTGGTTGAAGCGCGCGGTGGGCCCCGGTTTCTTTATCGGCGATGGCCTCATGCTGTTGCTGGCGGTATGCGCGGGCATCTGGTCGAAGAGGCCCGAAAGCCTGCACAGCGCCTTCCTGGTTTTGGGAGCCGTGGTGGTCTTCGCGCTGGTCTCCTACGGCGTGGCGGCGGCGCGGCAGACTGGCACGAAAGCGCCCGAGACGACACTCGTGGATGGCCGGCCCTACTCGCTCCAGCAGGGCAAGGTCTTCCTCTACTTTTTCGATCCCCAGTGCATGCACTGCTTCGATGCGGCGAAACGCATGGCGCAGCTCCGTTGGGGCGATACCCGGGTGGTGGTGATTCCCGTGGAGCAGCCGCAATACGCCCGCGGGTTCCTGCAAGAGACGGGGTTGCACGGCGTGGTTTCGAGCGAGTTCCAAAAGCTTGCGCCCATCTTCTCCTACAGCGCCTATCCGTTCGGCGTAGCGCTGGAGAACGGGCGGGAAAAGGCGCCGCTCACGAAGTTCGAAGGCGACGAGCCGGCCGCGACGCTCAAGCAGATCGGGTTCGTGAACTGAATCCGCGCAAGGCGCATCCGAAACTCAATTCCGCAGATCGTCCAGGAACTCCGACGCCGGTTCCACGCTCGTCACCAACAGGTGGTCCCGCGCACCGGTGTACGCGACGTAAAGCAGGCGCCGCTCCGTGTTGTAGACCTCTTCGAGATCCGCATCGTCCGCGACGGTCTCGATCCGCTCCTGCAAGAGGAATTACCTCGTCGTCACGGGCCATTACCACGACGGCGCGGAACTCCAGTCCTTTTGCGAGATGCATGGCGCCGATGGAAACTTGCCCCGTGGCGGTTTCCACGTTTTCGTCCAGCACCTTGAAGGGAAGCCCGGCGGCCTGGGCTGCCGCACGCGCCCTGTCCAATTCAGCGGCGGAACGAACGAAGACGCCGATTTCGTGGGGCAGGATGCCCTCTTTGCTCCTCGCTCGGAGCCATTGACTCACTTCCTTCATTTCCTCCTCGGGAGTATCCAAGACCAGGATGTCTGGTGGTGGTCCGTTGAACAGGGAAATGGCGCCGCCGCGCTTCTCGGTATTGCCGTCCACGTCCGATATTTCGATGCCCAGCAGGCGGTCGGCCTGGATTCGGATCTGGGGTGACGTCCGATAGTTGACGCGCAACGTAGAGGAACGGCCGCGAACATCGACTCCCAGCGCTTTCCATGAGAAAGGTTGCTGAAAGATTCGCTGGCCCAGGTCACCGGCAAAGAAGAGGCCGTTGGTTCGCCCCGCCCCCAAAGCAGCCAAAAACCGGAGCTGCGCTACGCCCACGTCCTGCGCTTCATCGACCACCGTGAAGTCAAAAGGCGTGCGATGGTTTTGTGCAAACGGGGATGCCAGCCGGCTGAACAGGCCCGAGGAAGATCCCGAGCGCCTGGAGCACCGTGCTCTTCCCGCTATTGCTGCGCCCAACCAGCAGATCGAACCCGGTAAAGTCGTAGACCTGTTTGCCCACGCTCTTGAAGTTGCGCAGGGTCAATCGAGTGATCATTCCTGCCCACCATTCTGGCAGGATCTTGGCGCTTTAGCCAATACTCTCACCTCAAATGGCAAAGACTCCTTACTGGCGCCGCGCGGTTCAGTTGACGCGGTACCGATCCCACGGGACTTGTTGCTGAGCCGCGACCGCAGGGAGCGGTTGGTTCGATGGAAAAACGGAGTTTCGCGACAGAAATTAGCTCGACCAACGCTATTGTTTACCCCCTCCACGCCCCACCGGCACAGCCCGACCGTTAATCTTAGCCTTCAGGGCAGCCCACCTGGCCGTCAAGGCGGTGTAGGCGGCTTGCTGCCGGCTGCAGGCTTGGAGCTGCGCCGCTGTGGGCGGCATCTCGGAGGTCTGCATGGGCATCACGGCGGCAACCATTTGAGCGACAATGTTGGCCAGGGTCGGCGGAGCGGGGGGTTCCGCCGCGGCCGCACCAAAGCCACCGCCGCCCCCACGACCGCCACGGCCCGCGCCTCCGTCGCCGCCCCCAGTTGCCTCGGCGGGTGCGATCTCCTCAACTTGCTTGATGAGAGCATCGTTGGCGGCGGATTGCGGGCGGGCCTTGAGCTTGGCAACGAGGTCGCGAGCGTCTTTATAGGCGCCGGCCACGCTCCGAGCGCTGTTCTCCGCCTGTGCAGTCAGAGTGAAGATCTGTTGCACTTCTGCCGTGATCTTCACCCGTGGATCCATCTTGATGGTGATGGGTTGCGTTCGGCTCTGGCCGTTCACCGTCAAACGCACGGAGTACACGCCGGGGGCCACCCAGGGCGAGTTGACGGCGGGGTAGGTGCGATGCGGGACCGCGCCAGTAGCTCCGCCGCCGCGTCCGCCACCCGCTCCGGCGCCGGGAAGGGGATCGTAGTGCATGTCCCAGGTGAAGCGGTGCATGCCGGCGGTGGCTTTCAACACCTGCGGGGGCGCGGGCCAATAGAGCGGGAGACCACAATCGGGCGCGGTGGGGGTTTGCTGGCACAGCTTGTTGTAGGCCACCGGATCGGTGGCGGGGTCGGGGCTGCGCACCGGATCCCGGCTGGAGTAGGTGCGCACGGTCTTGCCCGGGGTGTCGAGGAACTCCAGCTTCACCTCGCCAACGGCAGCGGGCAGGTAATAGTCAATGATGGCGCCGGGCGGCGGGTTTTCTCCGGCGGGCAGTTCCGGCGGCCACGGCGTCGGATCGTTGGCGCCGAACCGAATGCGGATGCCGGTGGCGGGCTTGAATAGATACGCACTGGATGCGGCAGCGGCCTCGGCCGCCTGCCGCAGCGGGGTCACATCGTCGAGAATCCAGAAGCCGCGGCCGTGAGTGCCGGCAACCAGGTCGGAGCAGAGACAGGAGGCATCGTCCTTGACTTGGATGTCGCGCACCGAGATGGCGGGCATATTGAGCCGGAGCGAATGCCAGTTGTCGCCGTCGTCGAAGGAAACCCAAACCTGGGTATCGGTGGCGGCGTAGAGCAGACCCTTCTTGCGCGGATCCTCGCGGATGGAGTTGGCCACGGCGCCACCGGCGATGCCGTTGTCGATCCCGGTCCAGGTCTTGCCGCCGTCGTGGGTGCGCCAGAAGTGCGGGTTCAGGTCATCGAGACGCAGGGTGTTGGCGGCGGCATACGCCGTTTTGGTGTCGTAGTGGCCCGCTTCCATGTTGAAGATGCGCGTCCAGGGCTTGATCTGGGGAGGGGTGACGTTGGTCCACTTCAATCCACCATCGGTGGTGACCTGGAGGAGTCCGTCGCCGGTGCCCGCCCAAAGCACGTTGACGTCGAGGGGCGAGGGCGCGAGCGCGGTGATGGAGCCCAGCGGCGAGGGGGTCACCGTGGCGGCGTACTTGCCGGCGTTCGCGGGCACGTCCCAGGTTTGGCGAGTCAGGTCGCCGCTGATGGGCGTCCAGCTATGGCCTCCGTTGCTGGTCTTCCACACGCCGGCGGTGGCGTAGAAGAGAACGCTCGGATCCTTGGGCGACCAGATCAGCGGCTGGGTACGAACGGTGCGCGCGGGCGGCTCGTTCGGGGTGCCCGCCGGGCCCGCCGCGGCGCCACGCCCCGCTGCGGCCGCGCCCCGGCCTCCGCCTCCCGGACCGACGGCGGCCTTTTGCGCGGTGAGGCGGTTGTAGACGCTGACTTTCCCGCCGTAGACCAGGTCGGGATTTTTCGGATCGGGAGCGGCTTCGCCGTACTCTTCGATGCCTACGGGATGCCAATCGTGGAAAGTGATTTGGCCGTCCATGCCGCGGCTATCCACGCAAGCCGAGCCGGAGTCCTGCTGGCCGCTGCAGAGGCGATAGGGGAAAGCGTTGTCGGCGGTGACGTGGTAGAGGGCGGCGGTCGGCTGGGTGTACCAGTTACTCCACGACTCGCCGCGATTGGCGGAGACCACGCCGCCCTGGTCGCTGACCGCCAGAATGATATTCGGGTTATTGGGATTGATCCAGCTCTTCTGGTAATCGTCGCCGCCGGGCGCGCCGCGAACCGCCGACCAGGTGAGGCCGCCATCCTCGGTGCGCCAGAAGACGGTCGAACTGCTATAGACGACGTTTTCGTTCTTGGGGTCCACGGTGATGGTGGGCAGGTCGCCGCCGCCGATGCGCGCCAGCGGCCGTGTATCGGGCGGATGGCGCTCGGAGCCGGTCTCCACCACGCGCGGACCGTCAGTGGCCAGGAACCAATGGTCGCCGCCATCGGTGGTTTTGTAGAAGCCGATGGCGCCGCCTCCACCGCCACGCCCGCCGCGTCCGCCGCGTCCCCCGGCTGCCGGGGCCGGCGCCGCGCCTCCGCCACCACCCGCCGCGACCATGGCGTAAACGATCCTGGGGTTGCCGGGGGCGATCGCGAGGTTGGCTTCGATGATGGGCGGCAGGCCCGCGGTCAGTTGCTTCCAGTTGGAGCCGCCGTCGGTGGATTTGAAGATGCCGCCATCGGCGCCGCCGAAGGAGCCGTTCTCGTAGAATCCCTGTTGCTGCTGCCAGAGCGCGGCGTAGACGGTGTTGGGATTGCCGGGATCGATGAGTACGTCGTTGCCGCTGGTGTAGTTGTCCTTGAACAGCACTTTTTCGAAGGAGGCGCCGCCATTGAGCGAGCGGAAGATACCGCGCTCGGGATTGGGACCGTAGGGATGTCCGAGGGCCGCGACGAAGAGCCGGTTGGGGTTCCTGGGATCCACGTCGATGTTGGCGATCATCTGCGAATCGCGGAGGCCGAGGTGTGTCCAGGTCTTGCCCGCGTCGGTGGATTTATACATGCCGTCGCCCGTCGCGAGATCGGGCCGGATGATGCCGGCGCCGCTGCCGGCGTAAATAATGTTGGGATCGGAGGGCGCCACGGCGATGGCGCCGATCGAGCCGGTGGGCTGGCTGTCGAAGAGCGGCGCCCAGGTGGAGCCGAAGTCGGTACTGCGCCAGACGCCGCCGTTGTCGAAGCCGATATAGAACACGTTGGGCTGGCTAGGCACGCCGGCGAGCGCCCGCGCGCGTCCGGCGCGGGGCGGTCCGATGGAGCGCCAACGCATCTCGGAATAGAGCCGGGGGTCGAGCGATTGGGCCGGCGCCAGCGCAGGCAGCAAGAGACCGAGGAACGTCAAACGTCGAATCCACATGAGCGGCAACCTCCCGAACTCCACGAGTGTAATACGTTTCGCTGTGTGGGCAGAATGAGCGAGCCGCCGCGCCGGTTAATTAACTGCCCCACGACGACGATTACCGGGCGGACCGTGGAACAGCCGCGGCGGGGGCTGGAACCACGGTCAGCGCGCAACGGCATCCGAGCCCGGCAGTTATTAGCTTGGGACCAGCTCCCATGCTTGCCGAGGCACGAGCCCATTTCGCTTCGCGGAAAAAGTTCCCGCCGCGAAGCTTTCGTGACACGCCGGAGTCAGGGCCCGGCGGATCTAGTTCCGGAGATTGACCATAGTAGGTCTCGCTCCACCAGTCGTTTACCCACTCGTTTACGTTCCCCAGCATGTCATACAGCCCGAACGTATTGGGCCGTTTCGTCGCGACAGGGTGCAACCGGTTCCCATTCTGTTCGATGCGCTGTTGAAACGCCTTGGTGTCGAGGATCGCCGCAAAATCGATGCGTTCTCGTCCGCTGTTATCCGCATACCATGCGATCTGGTCCAGCGGACCGTAACGTGCTTCCGTTGAATCGGCGCGTGCGGCGTACTCCCATTCCGCATCGGTTGGTAACCGGCCGGCCGCCCAAAAGCAGAATGCCTTCGAGTCGTCCCATGTAATATTGACCATCGGCAACTGCCGCTCGGCCCACCCTGGGTTGAGTGGCAGGCTCCCCTCCATAGGTTCGATCGGCATCGCGCGCGAGGTCTGTTTCGCAAAGCGGGACCAAGCTTCCACCGTTACCTCGGTTACGCCCAACCAGAAACCCCGGCTGAGGCGCACTGTGTGCGCCGGTATCGTCGCGGGCCCGCATTCCCCGTCGCCCGGTGAACATCCCATCCGGAAACTCCCGGGCGGAATCCACACGTACTGGAGCCCATCGATGGGATTCATCTTCTTATCTCCCGCCCGAGGCCCTGGTTCCGGCGCCTGTGGAACGGCTGCCGGCTTGGCCAGTGGCGATTCGAGCTTGAGCTTCGCCAGCGATGCGAACTTTCCCTGCGGATACTTTGCCAGGTACTCGCGGTACTGCCGCGGGTCCGATGAATTGCCGATCGAGTTCCAGAACGCGAGCTCCACGTCCGTCTCCCTCGCGCTGGAATCGGATTTCGGGACAGCATCCGGGCTAGTGACCGGCGCGGCGGCTGCTGGCTTTGCAGTATCCATTTTGACCGGGGCAGTCCGCCCGCGGTAAATCCAAGCGCTGCCGAGTGCCAGAACCGATGCGACCACACCCGCGGCCGCCCAGGCCCAGCGCCAGCCCCGCTGGACGCCAGAGACCCGCTGTGTTCCGGACGTTCCAGCGGCCAGCAGCGCCTGGCTCAAGTCTTCCCCAAACACACGCGCATTCGCCGGGCGCTCGTTAGGGTTGTAGCTCAGCGATTGCAGGATCATCTTCTCCGCGGCGCCCGATATCCCCGGACGAAGCGCAGAGGGCTTCACCCGCACCCCCGCGCGCTGCAGTACGGTAAGCTCTGCGGCGCCCTCGGGGCTGAAAGGTTTTCGCCCAGTCGCAATTTCGTAAGCAATCACGCCGAAGGCGTAAATGTCGGTGGCGGCAGTCGGTTGGCCGAAAACCTGTTCGGGCGCCATATAGCCGAGGCTTCCCGCCACCCGCGTGCGCGTGTCCCTCTTTTCGAGATCCGCAATAGTCGCTATGCCGAAATCGATCAGCCTCACGTGCTCATCGCCGCCCGGAAGCACCTGGAGCATGATATTCTCCGGCTTCAGGTCGCGATGCCAGATCTTCCTGTCGTGAGCGGCGCCCAGGGCCTGCCCGATTTGACGGACCAGGTTCGCAACCCGATCCAGAGGTAGTCCTTCGGGAGCGATCACGGCGCGCAAGGTCTTCCCATCGATGTATTGCATCACGAGGAAAGGCTTCCCATCCTCGGTCCGCCCGCTGTCGAGGGCGCCTACAACCCCGGGGTGATCGATGAGCGTCAAGGCACGGAGCTCTTCGCTGAACTTCCGTTCAAACCAGGGGTCCTCCACGGCGTGGTCCAGCTTGATCTTGACAACGACCGGGCGATCGTGAAGTTGCCGATCATGGGCAAGAAAGACTCTCCCGAAGCCACCGCGGCTGAGTTCACGCACGATCCTGTAGCGGTCTTTCAATACAGAACCCGGGCCCATCGAAGGAGGTGGCATGGACACGGTCGAGTCATCGGGTGACCGGTTGTCCGAGGATTCCGGCTCACGGACCGGGTCGCGCGGAAGCGGGTGATCCATGGTCGAAAAGTATATCAAAGGCCAAACGTTTCCTCGGACAGGCCTGGACAGGCCCTTGGCCTGCGAACATTGTCACTCGACCGGGTTGCCGGAGCATCGCGAAGGCGAACAAAGTGTCGCCGGCGGCGACCACCAGGTACTGCGTGCCGTCGAGCTCGCAGGTGATCGGGCCGTTGGTCACGGAGTTGCCGAGATTCGTATGCCAGAGCGGGTTGCCGCTCGCGGGGTCCAGCGTCACCAGGTTGCCGGAACCGTCGCCGGCGAAGAGGAGCTTGCGGGCGGTCGACAAAAGGCTCACCCTGCCATTCCGCACAGCCAGATCGCCCGCCCTCCATCTCGCGCCCGCTTCCCATCTCGTCGATCAGCGGAATGTAAAGATCGTCGATCGGAAACCGCGGAGCCTCCGCCACGTTCAACCGCAGCCCACGAATCTCGATGAATGCCGTGTCGTTGCGCAAGTATTCGAGATAGGGCCTGGGATTGGCCTCCAGCGGTGGCAGCGGCGCGGGAACCACCGGGCCGCCGGAATCGGCATGACGGGCCAGCTCACCGAGCAGGTCGAGCAACGGCTGCCCGAAATCCGCGAAGGGGACCGTCTGCACCGATAGTCCCTGTAGTCCCTTTTCCATCGCCTCCCGGTCCCGGTCCCGAACCAATACGAAGTGCTGGACGCGGCCCTTCTGGTTCTTCCGCGAAACCGGCTTACTATGGGCAGTTGGCGAGGCAGGGCTGCGTGCGTCACCCGAACTCCACGACCGGGGCACCCGCGTGACGGTGGGGCTTACCCTCTCGCCGCATCTATTCCTTCATCTAGCAACCGATCAGCACGCACCTGTCTGGTAAGCCTTGTTTAACGGGCCTGCGGGGCCTCTCCGCCGGTGCCCCACGCTCTCAAACTTGCGAAAGTCCCGCTCGGGTGTCAGGCGCCCCGCCGCCTCGCCAACCACCAGCAGCCGTCGCAGGACCGCATCCTGTGTTTTGGCGTCCTGAAGAAACTGTTGGTGGCTTTGTTCAGCGAGATATTCCTGGATCGCCTGTATGGAGCAAAGGATGTCGAGCAGGTAAGCAGCTTGCCTAGCCCGACTTTCGCAAAACCAGGGTCATCTTCTTCGCGGACGGGCCGTAAACATTGGTCCGCATGCAAGTTGATGAATAGATGAAAGAACTAAGGCAACAGCAGCCCGTCGGCTGACGAGGGCCGCAACACCGTAGG
>JBGPKH010000273.1:0-11009 GCA_041485845.1 Bryobacteraceae bacterium | reverse complement strand
GGTTATTCTTCCGTGACGCCTCCCGGTCAAGGGGGAGGCAAAAGAAAGTGGCAAAGCGCGTGAATCCCAATTCGCCCGACGTCCGAAAACGTCTGGTTCGCGGGCCGGAGGATTGGTCAGAACGCGAAGGCGCGGCGGCGCGGGGATGAAAGGTTAGCGCAAGAAATTCTCCATCACCCAGACTTCGAATTGGTTCATGCCGGCGGTGAACGAGATGCGCTTCCCGTCGGGGTGGAGGTGCGGATCGGCCAGTCCAGCCATGGACAGGCCCAGATTGCGCGGTGGACCGCCGCTCACAGGAAGCGCCCACAGCACGCGATTCTCCGGCGAACCGGTGTTGACTTCGCGAGCCGCGGTGCGGACGAACAGCAGTTCCCGGCCGTCGAGCGTCCATTCCAGGCCGGCGAAGTTGGGGATCCCCTGCGGATCCCCCTTGGTCACCCGATAGATGACGCGGGCCTCGCCTCCCGAGGCCGGCAGGACCTTGATTGACTTCGGTTCCTTGCCGTTCGACACGGTGAAGGCGAGGCTGCGCCCGTCCGGCGAGATCGCCAGGTCGTTGATCAGCGCGTCGCCTGTCTGAGCGCTAGTTGCCTCGCGGTAGATTTCTGTTTCCACTCCTCCGGCGTCCCGGGCGAAGATCCTTCCGATGCGCTCGCCCTCTTTAGGAATTGCCTCGGGAAAGCGGGTGAAGAAGATCGTTTTGCCATCCCGCGAAACGTACAAACGGCCGCCGCGAACCAAGAGCGCCGCCTGAGCGGTCTGCACATCGACCTGGTAAAGGCCTGGCCCCTCCTTCGGATCCGTACCCTTGAGCAGAATCGAGCGTCCGTCCGGCGACCAGCGAGGAAAGCTGGCCTGATTGAACCTCAAAGGTAAGTCGCGCTGCTTGCCGGTCTCCAGGGAAAGAATGCAGAGAACTTTCGGTCCAGGCGCCGTGGCAAACGGGCCGCGCCCTGAGACATAGGCCAGGTAGCGTCCGTCGGGCGACCAGGCCGAGAAACGGTTGGAGCCGATGAAATGTTGGGCTGCCCGCACCGGGGGAACGATCGCTTTGCCGGCCTCGACGTCGAGCGGCGCCGTGTAGACGTCCATCATGCCCGTCGATACCCCGTAGTAGAAGGAACCCTTGCGGGTGAAGCCCAGCGGGTAAACTAAATCCACGTTCCGTTTGACCAGTTCGGGTGGTCCTTGAGGTTTTCCATCCGCGATCGAGATCGTCCAGATGTCACGGGTTCCCGTGCGGTCGCTGGCGAACAGGAGCCGTTTGCCATCCGGTGTCCATACCGGCGCGTAATCATCCGCGGGATGCTCGATTACGCGGGTTTCGCGGCTTCCATCGGCGGACATAATATGGATGTCCCGCTCCAGCGAGTCTTCATGCGGACGGAATTCATAGACGATGTGCTTTCCGTCGGGTGAAAAGGCCATCTGCCATAGGGCATTGCGCTGGTCCGTGGCCTTGAGAATTCGTACCGATCCATCCGCGACCGAAATCAGGGCGATCTGGTGCGTTCCGTCGTTCCTCAGGAAAGCTGCCAGAACCTGTTTCCCATCGGGTGACCATCCGCCAGTGCTGATGTATTCCAGCTCGTCGTTCCTGTAAAGAGTGCGGTGCCCGGAACCGTCGATGCCGCCTACGCGAAATTCCCAGACGCCCTTTTCATTCCACCAGTCATACGCGACCAGCTTGCCATCCGGGGAGATTCGTGAGAAGAGCGCGAATCCGGGGACATCCCACGATCCCTTGTTGGTCAGCCGGCGGGTCTGGCCAGTTACGAGGTCGCGAACCGCAAGATCGCCGCTGTCCCAGTCCACGTAAGAAAGATAGCGGCCGTCGGCGGATACCGAGCCGAAGACATCCGCGTTCGGTCCGGCCCAGACCTGGCGCGTAGTCATCGTGGCGGGCGGTTGTCCCAAAGCCGCAAGCCGGGTGCGGGCTTCTTCAGCCGCCTCGTTCTGATCCGCATATTCCCGCGTCACCCGCTGGTAGGCCTGCTGCGCCTCCGCGTTGCCCAGCCGTTCGTAGCAGTGTCCCATGCGCACCAGCGCCTTGGCGGCGATGGCCCGGTTGCCCGCGTGGCCGGCCAGGAGCTTCTTATATTGTTGAATGGCCGCTTGCAGGTCGCCTTTCACCACCTCGGTGTTGATGGCGGCCTGTAAGAGGGTCTCGGCCTGTTTGTCAGCCTGGCTGGCAAACAGGAGTGTTGCGATCAGGATGCAAAGTGCCGTCCGCATGATTCCTCCCAGAATGAGCTTACGGTTTCTTTTTCTGGCCATGATCGCGGAATGGTCTGATTTGTTCACGATTTCGGTTCATCTTCGAACCGGTAACCGAGGCCGCGCACGCTGAGGAGGTGGCGTGGGGCGTCCGGCTGAGGTTCCACCTTGCGGCGAAGGTTCATCATGTGATTGTCCACCACGCGGTCGGTGGGAGAACTATCGGATCCCCAGACTGCGTCCAGGAGTTGCTCGCGGCTGAGCAGATGGCCGCGGCGGCGGATCAGCACGGCAAGCAGCTTGAACTCGATCGGGGTGAGGTCGACGTGCCTGCCGGCGCGCCGCAGTTCGCAGCGGTTGAAATCCACTTCCAGGTCATCGAAGCGGTACACCTCGGGGATTTCGATTGCGGTGCGGCGGAGGAGAGCTTTGACGCGGGCGCGCAGCTCCAGGGGGCTGAATGGCTTGGTGACATAGTCGTCGGCGCCCAGCTCGAGGCCCAGCACCTTCTCCGCTTCCTGGGTCTTGGCGGTGAGGATGAGGATGGGGGTCTTGACCTCCGCGAGGCGCAGTTCCCGGCAGACGGCGAAGCCGTCCTTACCGGGCAGCATGATGTCGAGGATGATGAGGCCAAACTGCGACTCGCGCGCCAGCCGGCAGGCCATCTCGCCGTCTTTGGCGATCTGAACCGAATAACCCTCGAGCCCCAGATCGTATTCCAGACCGAGCGCGATGTTGGCGTCATCTTCGACGACCAGAATCTTCGTCATGATTCCTCCGCGATCGGCAGGAAAAGGGTGAAGACGCTCCCCTTGCCTGGCTCGCTGTGCAACGCGATCTCGCCCGAGTGGGCCCGGGCGATCCGGCGGGCGATAGCCAGGCCGATCCCGGCGCCGCGGACACTCAGCGACCTGGCGGCATCGCCGCGCACAAATTTCTCAAAGATCTTCCGCTGCTCGTCCCGCGGAATACCCACTCCCCGATCGCGTACGGCGATGGCCAGCCGGCTGCCGTTGCACGTGAGATCGACTTCGACGGTGGAACCGTCCGCGGAGTACTTGACGGCATTGTCCAGGAGGTTCCAGACGACGCAGCTCAGCGCCTCGCGGTCCGCCCGGACAGGCGGAGAGGAACCGTCTGCCCGGAACCGGATGATGCGGCTGCCGATCTCCGCTTCCTGCCGGAACTCGTCGACGACCCGCTGCAGCAGGTCCGCCGGGTCGAGCGGCTTGAAGTTGTATCGCACTGCGCCGGCCTCCATGCCGCCGAAATTGAGCAGCCCTTCGACCAGACGGCGCAAGCGCTGGCTTTCGCGCGCCAGCACAGCGTAGAATTGCTGGCGGCGCTGGTCATTATCCACGCGGCCTTTGGACAGCAGCTCGGTAAACTGGCACAGCGAGGTGAGCGGCGTACGGAATTCGTGCGAGACCGCCGTGACAAAATCGGATTGCAGGCGGGCGACTGCGATTTCGCGCGTGACGGCCCGAGCGATGAAATAGCTTCCAGCGAGCACCAGCAGGACCATGACACAGAACCCGGAGATCAGGAGCCTGCGGCGCAGGATGAAATCGGGAGCTGCCGTATAGTCTTCCGATGTGAAGGCCTGAAGCGTCCAAGGCAAGCCGGTGGTGGAGGCCAGCCGCACCGCCGGCCGGCCCTTTGGCGAACCCCCGAGCACGGGCCGGCCGTCCCCATCCAGCAGCAGGATGCCCGCGCCATGACTCCGGCGCACGGAATCGAGCGCGCCCATCCAGCGCGACTCGAGATAGCCGGCGCCAGCGATAAAGCCCGCCAGACGGCCGGGCGAACTACGCCAGACGACCAGGACCGGCCGATCTTGCAGGTAGAGGCAGCGGCGGCCGGCCGGCATTCCCTCGCCACGGCGAATGCTCTCCCACTCCCGCCACAATGCTTCCGCTCCTTCAGACAGCGCGAGGCTGTCCTGTCGCGGCGACTCCGAAACTCGTGCGCGGCGCCGCGCTTCGCCCGTGTAGAAGTCATAGGCGCCGCGGGAAAGCGGCCAACGGCCGCTTTGCAACCCGGCGTAAAGCTCCGCCGCCTCGCTCTTCAGGCGCGCACCCTCTTTCCGTTCTTCCAGCATCAAACAGAGCGCGTCGCGCGCCACCAACTCGGCGGGCAAACCGCTCACCGGCGTCGAACCCATGCGCCGAAGTTGCTCAAAGGCGTTCTCGGCCGCCCGCCCCTGGCCCTGCTTGCGATAGTTCCGGCCAATCCGCGTCAAAGCCTCGGCCCGGATCGCCGGATTAGAAGAACGCGATGGCTCGGCCAGAGCTGCAATGGCGTGAGCGTAGTCCCCCTTTAGGAATTCGGAGGCGTCGGCCAACGCAAAGACACCGGGTGGAGGGTCGGCCGTTTTTGGAAGGAAGGGGTGATACAGCAGTCTACCGATGGGAAGCGCTTCCACGCCGGCGGGATCCAAGACAACCAGTACCGAGTCGCTGGAAAGGTCGCGTGTGAAAGGAGTTCGCCGGGGTCCGCCGGCGACCAGGCCCATCAGTTGTTCTTCGAGCGCCGAGAGGTTTTTCTCAAGCGCAGTAGCCGCCAGGTCGGCTGCAATCTCGCGGCGTTCCTGGGCCTGTTGGCTCGCCAGCGCACGATCCTGCTGGAGCAGCCGCCAACTCAGCCATCCGAGCGCGGCTGCCAGAAAAAGCGTGATCGCCAGAAACATCACCAACAGGTGGCGGGGAGGCTGAAACCACTGCTTTGGTGTTAGGAACACACCTTATCCCCCGGGGATTATTATAACTTCGGACAATCTGGTCCTGATAGGGGTTTGGTCTGAATTTCGTCTGGACGCCCCTGCTCACACCACCAACATGCAATTCCAATACGCACGAAACCGAAACCGCTCCTCCACCTCCTGCCGATATGCCGCCAACGCGAACTCCGTCCCCGCGAACGCGTTCCCACTGGATCTTGGGCGTTCTTCAGCCAAACAACCGCTCGCGCAACCGCAAATTTGCAGGGCGCGCTGGAGTTTCCGCGGTTTGCCAAGAACAATGCTCCGGGGTGCGAGGTGTCGATCGAAGCGCGCCTGCCGGCGAAGCTGGAGGCCACGGGGCACGTGATGACCGTGCGCCAGGAATACATGGAAGCGATGGGGCGCGGTCAGGCGATCTTGCACAATTCGAAGACTAAGACGAATTGTGCCGCTTCCGATCCGCGCGCGGATGGGGCCGCGATCCCGGAGCCGGCGCGCGAGAAGGCGGGCGCGGCGCGATGGAGTTGACCTCCTTGCCGGTCAAGTTGCGCCATTTGCCGATGGGCAGGTCTCCGATACGCACCGGCCCGATGGCTACGCGCACCAGCTTCAGCACCTTGCTGCCGACGGCTTCGAGCATGCGCCGCACCTGGCGATTGCGGCCCTCGGTGATGGTCATTTCGAGATGCGTGTACTTGCCGCTGTCGCGCAGGCGCTTCACCAGAGCGGGCCGCGCCGGGCCATCGGATAGTTGGACACCCTGGCGCAACGCCTCGATCTGCTCGCCGGTCAGCAGCGTCGAGGCCTTCAGTTGATAGGTCTTCGGCACCTTGCGATCGGGGTTCATGACGCGCTCGGCGAAGTCCGTGTCGTTGGTCATCAGGAGCAGGCCGCTGGTGTCCAGGTCCAGGCGTCCCACGGGCGATAACCACGTTCCCGCATCGGACATCAGGGCGTAAACCGTCGGGCGTCCTTCCGGGTCTCGCCAGGTGGTCAGGTAACCCTTGGGTTTGTACAGCAGAATGTATGACTTAGCAGCCGATCGGAGGGCCTTGCCATCGAGCGTAACCCGGTCCTTTTCGAGGTCTACCCAGTGGTCGTGGTTGAGCACGATTTTTCTATTCACGCGAACTCGACCTTTTTTTATCCAGTCCCGGGCGTCCGTACGGGAGCCCAATCCAGCCTTGGAAAATACTCGTTCTAAAGTCTTTAGCGGTCTATTGCCGGGAGTACTCGGTGTTTTCGTCATATGCCATTTTGAGTAGAAAGTACTAGATCTCATGTTACAGTTAGCCGTTGGGGGAAGGCTATGAGCTACATTCTAATCCGCAGTGCGCGTCAACTGGTTACCATGCGCGGCGCCAAAGGACCCCGCCGAGGGCCTGAGCTACGAGATCTGGGTGTTATCTCGGATGGCTCGTTATTGATTCGAAACGGGATCATCGAGGAGGTCGGTCCAACCCGACGTGTCGAAAACCTGTCTGCCACGAGGGGCGCGGTCGAGATAAACGCCACGGGAAGGGTGGTAATGCCGGGCTTCGTGGATAGCCACACGCACCTGGTATTTCCGCCGCCGGGGCTGGGCTTGCGCGATGACGAGGCGGACTTGCGGGCAGTGCGTACGGGCACTTGCCAGCGGCTCCAGGGGCGCGCGCAGACCTATCTCGAAGCCATGGCGCGGCACGGCACTACCACGGTGGAGGCCAAGACCGGCTGCGGTCTGGATGCGCGTTGCGAGACCAAGCTCTTTCGCGTGCTGGCGGCCTTGAAGAGCCATCCGCTCGAAATCGTGCCGACCTTCCTCTTCCGTCTGCCCGCGCCCGATGTGACGAGTGAATCCGCCATCGCAACCGCCGCGGACTCGGCGCTGCGCGAGCTCCTTCCCAAGATTCGCCGGCGCCGTTTCGCTCAATTCGCCGATCTGGCCTGGGAAGCGGACCCCCACCGCCAGGAACTTTTTTCGCGTTATTGCGAGGCTGCCGGGGCTCTCGGCTTCCGGTGCAAGATCCACGCCGACCATCGCACTCCGGCGGGGGCAATCTCGCTTGCGATCCGGCATTCGGCGGCCAGTATCGACCATCTCGAACATGCCACAGCCGCGGATGCGGCGCTTCTCGGGGGATCGCAGACCATGGCCACGCTGTTGCCGTACGCCTCGTTCTGCGGGGGCGGCCGGCACGCACCCGGCCGCGAGCTCATCGATGCGGGCGCGGCGGTGGCGCTGGCGACGAACTTCAATCCGCACCACACTCCGACCTTGAACATGCAAACCGTGGTGGCGCTGGCGTGCATGCGCATGGAGATGACTCCCGCGGAAGCCATTTCCGCCGCCACCATCAACGGAGCGCATGCCCTGAACTGCGCCGATCGCGTGGGGTCGCTGGAATTGGGGAAGTCGGCCGACCTGGTGATCCTGAATCTCTCCGATTACGGCGACATCGCGCATCATTTCGGCATGAACCTGGTTCACATGACAATGAAGCGCGGCCAGTTCATCTATAAGGAAGGCGATGTGGGCGGCCGGCCTGCGGCTTCGAACCGGGATTGGGACCGGACGATCCACTGAAAAAAAGCCGGGCGGCTCTCGACCGCCCGGCTGCGACTGCTCTACTGCTGCGCAAGGCGCAGGTCGCTGCGCAAAGCGCAGGTTGGGTCCGATTACCGGACGAACACGCCGATGGTGACGCTTACGGTCTGGCCTCCAGGTCCGTAGGCGGTCAACGTGTAGGTGGAGTTGGTGATCGGGTGGACGGTGAAGCTTCCGTTCACCGGCAGATTGCTCTGCGGCCCGATTTCGGCGCCGATCAGCACAACCGACGTGGCGTTCTCGGTGGTCCACGACAGGATCGACGGATCGCCCGACGCGGTCGTGGTCACGGGGTTAGCCGTGAACGAGGTAACCTTCACGGCACCGACGCTCACCGTCACGTTCGCCTTGATGGTGCCCTGGGCGTTGGTGGCGGTCAGCGTGTAGGTGGTGGTGGTGCTCGGCCGGACGACGGCGCAATCGTTGGCATTGAGATTGCTGCCCACGCCAGGATCGATCTGGATGGCGGTGGCGCCGCTGACCTGCCAGCACAACTGCGAAGTCTGGCCGGGATCGATGGTCTGCGGGTTGGCCACGAACGTGAGGATTTGCGGAATGTTCGCGGGGGCCACGATCACAGTGACCGGAGCGGTCACGGAGCGGCCATCGGAACTGGTTGCCGTCAACGTGTAGGTGGTGGTCTGAGCCGGCGTCACCGTAGTGCTGCCGTTGGGAGTCACGCTGCCGACGCCGCTGATGGTTACTGTGGTGGCGCCGGTGGTGGTCCAACTCAAGGTCGAAGACTGTCCGGGAGCGATGCTGACCGGGTTGGCTTCGAAGCGGATGATCTGCGGGTTGCCCGGAGGCACCGGACCGACGGTCACGGTCTGGGTCGCATTCACCGTGCCGCCCGGACCGGTGGCGGTCAGGGTGTACGTGGTGGTCGCGGTGGGAGTCACCGAGACGGAACCGGAGCGCGCATCGACGTTGCCCGGAGTCGGACTGATGCTCACCGAGGTGGCGTTCTCCACTACCCAGGTGAGAGTGGAAGCTTGGCCGGACTGGATGGCGGCCGGCAGCGCGGTGAACTGCAGGATGCGAGTCTGCGACGGCGTGGCGGTCGATACCGTGGTGCTAGCGGAGGCTTGCAGATTGTCGGTGTTCTTCACCGTCAGCCGGAAGCTGTAGGTCTGTCCCGCAGCCGCGGTGAAGCTGGCGACCGGAGTATTGGCGTTGGACAGCGTGACGGTCGGGCCGGAAATCTGGACCCAGCTATACGTCAGCGGCAGGCCGAGCGGATCGTACGAACCCGAGCCGTTCAGAGTAATCGTTCCGGCCGGGACGCCGAGCTGGTTCGGACCGGCATCCGCAATAGGCGGGCTGGCGCCGACGCGCCGCGTGCCGAATTCGTACCGGACGCGCGGAACATCCATGGGCACCGGCGTGGTGACCTTGCCGTATTCCTTCGGATGGATGTAGTTGCCGACCTCGAGGCCGATCACAAGTCGCCCGCTGCCCGGGCTGCTGGTGAGCGTCTCGTTGTAGCTGCCTTCCGCGGTGAAGGCGACGTGCTCCGTGAGGGGCTGCACCAGTTTGAGGTTGGCGCCCGGACGGGCATCGCGTTTGCCTTCGTGCATCTTGAGGTAAGCCAGGTCGCCCTGGAAGTAGGCGTCGCCCCAGGCGCCGAACAGGAAGTTCACGCCTTGCTGGTTCACCACCCGCGCGAAAGTCTGCAGGTAGGCGCCCGGCGCCAGCGTGACGCTGTTCAGGACCGCGTAATTCTTGAATCCCCTGGTGAAGAACGCGCCGATGCGCCCGCTGCCGAAAACATAGTCCAGCATGAAGGCGCCCTGGCCGAGTGATCCGCCGCTCTGGTACTGCTTGAAGTCGAGCCATTTGAAGCTGGCGAAGCCGCCGGCCTGCACATTGCCCCAGCGGTGGATGAGACCGGCGTCGAACTGGCCTTCCTGGCGGCCCGGGTAGTACATGTACTCGCCCTGGGCTTGGACGGCGCTCATGCCGGTTCCGCCGAACGGCGAGAAGAACTGGCCGCGTCCGCTGACCGTGAAGTAGCCCGAGCGCGACGGTCCAAACGTGGGACCGATATTGAGACCGAGCAGGGTGAATTTCTTGTTCCGCCGCTGGGCTTCTTCGAGAGCGCCATTGGCGGCGTTGTTGGCAATCGTGGTGGTCTGCTGTTCGGAAAGCGGCTTGGGCAAACCGGCCACCTGGTCGCGCAGCATATTGTGCTCGTTGCGCAGTTGGTTGAGGTCGCCCGCGAGCTTGGCGTTTTCGCCCTGGAGGTTTTTCAGCGCGGCCAGAATGTCATCCAGCTTGTCGAGCCGCTTGAGAATCTGGGCGCAGCATTCCTCCTGCTTCTTCATGAACTCCTGGAGAAGGGCGGGAAGCACATCGTTGGTTCCGCCTTCCTTGATCAACTTCCCCTGCCCGTCCATCACCGCCAGAATCACGCGGCGGTTCATGAAGCGGCCTTCTTTGGTCCGGTTGTCGACTTCCGGCGCGCGCTTGCCATCGCCGGCGGTGGTGATCTGGTCGGGCGAAGCGCCGTACTTCACCAGAAAAGCCTTCACGGCTTCCGCGCGTTTGAGCGCCAGCTTGTCGTTGTAGGCGGCTCCGCCTACGTAGTCCGTGTGACCCGTTACCTTCACACGATAGTCTCTGTGCTGGCCGAGTATGTCTGCCAGGCGCAGCAGGCTGGGATATCCGTCCGACATGATCGAGGAATTGAACTCAAAATTGATCTCTTCCCAATCGTCCTTCACCTGGCCGCCTGTGTTCATTCCCTGACCGAACAGACAGGACGCC
Organism: Bryobacteraceae bacterium; assembly: GCA_041485845.1. Lineage (GTDB taxonomy): Bacteria > Acidobacteriota > Terriglobia > Bryobacterales > Bryobacteraceae > OMOG01. Next base: position 714 of record JBGPKH010000273.1, on the reverse strand, counting down.
ATCAGCCCAAGCGCGCCTACCGCTGCTAGTTTCTTCATGGTCTTCTGACTCTCCTCAACTTGATCCACATGTGCAAGAATTGAAACTCTTTGGAACCCCTCAAACACCGCTCATTTCGGGCCGCGTTTTCCGGATTCCACCAGCGTGCCGGAATCTCCCGGCGCGGGCTCCCCACGCGAGCCCAAAAGCACAGTCAAGAATAGGATACACGGAAATCCGCTTCATCCACCAGAATTCCATGTGCTTAGTCCTCCTGAAGGAGTATTCCCCCGTACACAACGTCGTCTGAACTTGAGACAATAATCGACATAGGCTGCCGGATGGGTGGTCGCTCCCTCAAAAGGGGAGAGGAAAGTCCGGTCTCCGCAGGGCAGCGTGCCGGCTAACGGCCGGGATCCGGGTGCTTCCGGATACGGAAAGTGCAACAGAAAATATACCGCCCCGGAAACGGGGTAAGGGTGAAATGGTGCGGTAAGAGCGCACCGCGGCAGGAGTAATTCTGCCGGCAGTGAAAACCCCACGTGGAGCAAGACCAAATAGGGGAGGAGGGGCGGCCCGCCCCGCTCGACTCCCGGGTAGGTCGCTAGAGCCGGACAGCAATGTCCGGTCGAGATGAATGACTGCCGCCCGCAAGGGTACAGAAACCGGCTTACAGTCCGGCAGCCGGCGAAAAGCAGGGATTGGGGATTGGGGATTGGGGATTGGGGATTGGGG
>JBGPKH010000272.1:0-11036 GCA_041485845.1 Bryobacteraceae bacterium | reverse complement strand
GGAACCTGCATCGGGAAATTGGCTGTGGAATGCCGGTTATTCTGCTGGTAGCCGGCGAAGAAGAAGGTCCTGTTCTTGCGGACCGGGCCACCCGCGGTGAATCCGTAAATATTGTTGCTGAAGACCGACTTGGGGATCCCGTTAAGCTTGTCGAGATTGGATACCGAATCAAATCGCTGCGACTGGTAACGCCACAGCAGTGTGCCGTGCAGAGCGTTCGTGCCCGATTTCGTGACTATATTGAAGACCCCACCGCCCGCGCGTCCGAACTCAACACCGAAGTTGCCGGTCTGCACGGAAACCTCCTCCACCGCATCCGCGATGCTGAATGCCTGTTCCGCGCCAGTCAACCAGACGTCGTTGTTTTCGGTCCCATCCAGCAGATAGTTATTCCCGCGTGGCCGCTGGCCATTGATCGAGAATCCCCCGCCTCCGTTCTGGAGGCCGGTCCAAACCCTGCTGCCCGCGGAGTCGGTCACGCCAGGTAATGTGCGCGCCAGCGAGAGCGGATTCAAGGAAACCAGAGGCAGATCGCGCACCTCCCGCGGCTGGAAGTTCCCGCCCCGCAGCGGGCTGTCCTTGATCAACACGTCGCTCGAATCGGCACTCACTTCGATCCGCGTTTCGGCCGTTCCCACTTCCAGCCGCGGATCCAGGGTGACCACGCGATTCGCCTCCACGCCGATTCCGCTGCCCACATACGTCCGGAATCCCTGATGTGCGACCTTGAGCTCATAGACACCGAGATCCACGGCGTCGAAGCGATAGACACCGGCCTCGTTACTGTCAGTGGATAGGCGGGCGCCGGTCTCCGTGCCGGTCAGGGTCACGCGCGCTCCGGTGATCGCAGCGCCCGAGGCGTCGAGGACCGTCCCGGTCACCGTCCCCCGGCTGGTCTGAGACAACGCTGCGCATACACAGAAGACACACCCAACCGCGAGTCTCCACGTGACCGTCCTCATTTTTGTGTGCCTCCATCCGCGAGCAGCGAAATCAAGTGCTCGTGATCGTTTCGATCGAAAGTAACGCCAGAAGGGGTCCCGGCTTTGTCAGGCGCCACAGACAGCCCCACTCTGGCGCGTCCTCGAATCCTGTTCCCCTGGACGACGGTGCCTCGGGCCAAGCCCATGATCTCGATCCCCGCGCTCCCCACGCCGAACACTGCGTCCTCAGGCGGGGACATGGTCACGTCATTGTCCGTGATGGTAGCACGCTCGATGGCGGCGCCTAAGGCCGGATAGCCACGGATACGAATCCCCGCTGCGTTCGGATCGGCCACATCGATGACGTTGTGAGCAATCAGATACGACCCCGAGCCCCCGCAGTGAATGCCGGAGAAGCGTCCTCCTGCGTGGCCCGGGTTGATCACACTCGTGGTTACGATATTGCGCTCGATGCGCGCTTGGCCGCCAATTTGCGTAACATTAATACCCTTCAGACTGCTGTCGCGGATGGTGTTCCCCGAGATCTCCACCTCCACCGGCTTTTCCAGGTTGCCCACGTTCACCACCATGACTCCCATGCCGTGGTCGGCCGCTCCCACGCCACTGATTTGGTTGTTGAGAATCGACAGCTTTCCGGAGACATTCGCCGGATTCCCGGGGCGTTCCGGGGTGGGCAGTCCCATCACTGTGGAAACATAGATTCCAATCCCGGAAGTCAGTCCCGACGAGTTGCACGGAAGAGGCAGCGGCTGGACGTTTTCGATGGTGCAGGATTCTATCGTCAGACCGCTGACTTCATCTACAAAGATCGCAAAAAGTTTGGGACGAACGAATCGCAATCTCTCAATCCGGACGCTGGCTCCGGGAGCCTCGATGGCGAAAGGAATTTCTCCGCCCTGAATCACCGTCATCTCCCCGTGCTCGTCCCACGTACCGGAGATGGTTACCGCCTTCGATACCAGGACAGTGGCCATCAGATCGGGCAACTCCCCGCGTCTGGCGGGGGAATTGTCGAAGGAGAAGTGTCCTCGCAGTTCAACAGAGCCGCCCCGATCGACAGCGGACTGGACCGCCGCGATATCGATATCCGGGTTGCCCGTTCCTGTTACGACCGTTTGCGCCGCCACGGTCCCGGCGAAGGAGGCAACGATTCCTGCAATTAAGACTCGATTGATAGCTTTCATGTTATTTCTCCATTGAGCTGACTGTTTCGGTGCTCGTGGGACAGGCGGTTTCGCCTGTCAAGCCGGCTGGAGGCCGGCCGCGAGCCCAGGATTGGCCCCCCAACGCCGCCGGTGGCTCGCCGCCGGTGGTGGTGTGCAGGATGGTGCCGTATTCTCCCACCGCCCAGCCGTTGTTCGCGTCAGTAAAGAAAACCCCGTACAGAGCCCGGGTCGACCCGGTGTTCTGCCGATTCCACGTCGCGCCGCCATTCGTAGTTCGTAGGATGGTGCTGATGCTGGGGCTACAGGATCCCTGGCCGCCAACCACGACTCCGGTGTTGACGTCGCGGAACCACATACCTGTGAGTGTGTTCCTGACGCCACTGGACTGGAGCCCCCAGTCAGAGCCGCCGTCCGTGGTGCGCAGGATTATGTTGTTAAAATCTCCTGCCGTAGTTGCGGTGTCGGGGTCCGTCATGGAGACCGCATTGAGCCAAGATTGGATCCCGCCGATGGATTGACGGGTCCACGTAGTGCCGCCGTCCATCGTTCGCAGGATCGTGCCCACTTGTCCTACTACTGTTCCGTTGTTGGCATCGGCAAAGGATACGCCGGAGAGCCAGTTGACCGTGCCGCTGGACCGGGGCGTCCAGGTGTCACCACCGTCCGTGGTCCGCAGGATGGTGCCGTTCGCTCCCACCACGATTCCGGTTTTGGTGCCGGTGAAAAAGACGCCGCGGAGCCAGTTGGTCGTGCCGCTCCTCTGCTGGGACCAGGTGGCGCCCCCGTCGGTGGTCCGAAGGATCAGGCCTCCATCTCCCACCACGGTGCCGGTGTCGGCATCCGTAAATGACACGCCCCAGAGCCCGTTGCCCGTGCCGGTGTTCTGGGCTGTCCAGGTGACACCACCGTCCGTAGTGCGCAGGATCGTGCCGTTCCCTCCGACCGCGGTTCCGGTGTTCGAATCGGTGAAGTAGACCGCGAAGAGATAGTTTGAGGTAGCGCTCCGGGACTGCGTCTTCCACGTGGCGCCGCCATCCGTGGTCCGCACGACCGTGCCCAAATCTCCAACGGCGGTTCGATCGCCGGCCCCCGCGAGGCTGACCGCAAACAGCAAGCTCGTCGTGCCGCTGGAGTCTTGCGTCCAGGAGGCGCCGAAGTCGGTGGTCCGCAGGATCGTACCGCCCCCGCCCACCACCGTTCCAGCCCCGGTGTCGGCAACGGAAATTGCACGAAGCGTTCCGCGATAGCCGCTGGACTGAGGGGTCCACGTATCGCCGCCATCCGTCGTCCGCAGGATAATGCCGCCATCGCCCACCACGAACCCTATATCTGCACTGGCGAAAGCGACGCTCCACAGATAGTTGTGCGTTCCGCTGGGCTGAGCTTTCCAAGTGGCACCCCCATCCGCTGTCCGAAGAATCGTGCCGTTCCCGCCCACAATGGTTCCGGCATCGGCGCTGGTGAAGGAGACGGCGTTGAGGACGTTTGTGGTCGGGCTGGATTGGCGCGTCCACGTCTCACCCCAATCCACACTACGAAGGATGGTCCCGTTCGCTCCCACCACCGTTCCGGTCCCGTCGGCCCTGAACGAGACGCCATAGAGGGTGAACGACGTGAGGCTCGGCTGGAATGTCCAGGTTGCACCCGCGTCGGTGGTCCGCATAATGACGCCCGGCCCCCCGACCGCTATTCCGGTGTTGAGATCGGCGAAAGCGACACCCGAAAGTGGGACGGCCGTGCCACTGGAGACGCGCGTCCAGGTTTCGCCCCCGTCCGTAGTTCGCACGATGGTGCCCGGATCTCCGACTGCGATCGTGGTGCCGGCCCGCGCCCCCCGACCATGTGAGGCGTGTCTGGCGCCTATTACAGCCACGCCGTGTAGACTGTTCCCCGTCAACTGCGGATTCTGGAAAGTCCAACCGGAATCGGCGCCCACCTGAGCGAGGCCGATCCCAGCCGCCCAAACAAAAAGAATCGCATTCCTGAGTGTCTTCATTTCTCCTTACCTCCCTGTCTCACGATAACTGTCCCGATGCCCCCATCCTGGACTTTCGATTTCTGTCCAACCACCCGCGTGTTAGTCACTCCCGTGTCCACAAACACGCCGGCGATCGACGGCTGGAAGCCCTCGAGGTCATTCGAGACGAACTCATTGTTCCCGGGAACACCTGTGTCCTGAACCACCAACGCGAGGGCCGCCCGGCCGCGCCCGCGAATCCTGTTATTCAGCACGACACTGCCTTGGGCAAAGCCCCTGATCTCGATCCCCGCGCTATTCGTGCCGAAGACCGCGCTCTCGGAAGCCGACATCGTCACATCGTTGTCCACGACGATCGCGCCGGCAATGGGCCAATCGGCAAATTTGGCGTGTACGCGGATGCCTGCTCCATTCGCCCAGTCGGATTGGATCGAGTTGTGCGCAATCCGATACGAGCCAGTGCCGAACGCGTGAATCGCATCCGGAGCAATGCCGCCGCCGGCGGCGCCCGCAATCGAACCTGTTGTAATGATGTTCCGTTCTATATAAGCTCGCCCGCCGATCTGGCGGATATTCACCGCTCGCTCGGTAACGTTGCTGATGTGGTTTCCGGAAACGTATACGTCTACTTCCCGGTCCGGAGGTTTACCCACGCTGAATATCAGGACCCCCAGGGTGTCATCGCTAGCTGTTCCTCCGGCGGCGTCGATGTAATTGTTGACGATAGACAGGATTCCGGAGATATTTCCCGGCTGTCCTGGCTCGGCTGGGGTGGGCGGTAGCGGAGTAGTGGAGATGCCGATTCCCATGCCCACGCGCACGCCGCGCAGATCCTGGTTTTGGATCGGCTCGACTCCCTCGACGCGGCAGTCCGCGATCTCGAGACCACTGACCGCATTTACCTGGATCGCGCCTCCCTTAGGGCGGACGAAGCGCAATCCTTGAATGGTGACGTGAGACCCCAAGGCTTCCACCGCGAAGGGCCATGTTCCCCTGTCAATACTCGTCATCTCGCCCCGTTGATCGCGGGTGCCGGAGATTACGACTTCCTTCGACACCACGACGCTCGCCATTCGAGGGAAAAATGCCTGGGGCGGCGTGGACCTGGTTGGTGGCTGGTCGAACGAGAAATGCCCCTGCAAGAGTACCTGGCCGCCTCGATCGACCGCGGCCTGGACTGCGGCGACATCCAGATTTGGGTCGCCCGTTCCAGCCACCACACTCCGTGGCAGGGCGCCGGCCCCATCGGCAGCCCAGCCTGGCGCGGCGGCTCCGATCAGAACCAGCAATCCAACGATTCGCATGTGGGCATCATGCGGCCGGACGGCAAAGGAAAACTAGTGAAAACCCGTTGAAGAGGGTGTTTCATACATCCGCACGTGCTTGAAGAATAAGGGCAAAGCCCAGATGCAGCAGAATTCATCCAAACCGTCTATTCGCGGATGTTTCCCAAATGGGATATCCTGAAAACCGGTGCCCACCCCCGATTACGAGCCGCAGGCCGTACGCCAGCAGTTGGAGCGGGCGCTGGCGAGCGCGAATTTCGTGCGCAGCGAGCGCCAGTCGCGATTCCTGCGCTTCGTAGTGGAGCGTCACCTGGAGGGGCGGGACGACGAACTGAAGGAATCAGTAATCGCCATGGAGGTGTTCGGCAATCGTGATTACGATCCCAAGCAGGATTCGATTGTGCGCACGGAAGCTGGCCGGCTGCGGTCGCGGCTCGCGCAGTATTACGGGGGGCCGGGCAGCGGCGACCCGGTGATTTTCGAGTTGCCGAAAGGTGGCTATGTCCCCGTATTTCGACAGGTGGAGGTAGCGCCTGTCCAGGGGAAAACCCCCTCCCGGCGACTGTGGCTGCTGCCCGCGCTGGCGGGATGCGCCCTCGCTCTGGGGGCACTCGGTTGGCTGTTGCTTCCGACTAAGAGCGCCCCCATCACCATCGCCGTTCTGCCGCTGCAGAATTTGAACCAGGATCCAGCCAGCGACTACTTTGCCGACGGCCTCACCGACGAGATCATCCGCAATCTGTCGATCATTGACGGGCTGGCAGTGCGCTCCCAGACCTCATCGTTTGCCTTTAAAGGTAAACCGCGCAACCTGCAAGACGTGGGAAAGCAGCTCGCCGTCGACTACATCCTGGAAGGCAACGTATTGCGCTCCGGCCAGCAGTTGAGGATCAATGCCCAATTAGTTCGGGTACGCGACGATGTCACGCTATGGTCGGGCAAATATGACAAGGAACTGACGGACGTTTTTGCCATTCAGGAGGAGATTTCCCACGGTATCGTCGATGGCTTGCGATTGAAGCTGGGGCGCGGCCGGCGCCGCTACGAGACCAGCTTGGAAGCTTACGACCTCTACCTTCGTGCACGCGCTGTGGAGATTGAGAATCTGAGCCCCCTCTCCGGCACCGACCGGGCTATCAGTTCCTACGAGGAAGCCATCGCCAAAGATCCCACGTTTGCGCCCGCCTATGCCGGTCTCGCCCTGGCTTACGCATACCGGTCCGGTACACCGCGCGGTGAGCAGGAGGATGACATAACGAAAATGCGGGTTGCGGCGGAGAAAGCGATCCAGTTGGATCCCCTTTCAGGCGAAGCGCACATCGCGTTGGGTGTATCGCAGGCACGAGACGGGCAATGGGAACGTTCGGAAAAAAGCTTCCGGCGCGCCATTGAACTCGATCCCAACAGCTCGATGTCTCACATTTATTGCGCGATGTACTATTTCTTGCCGCTCGGCCGGATTGAGGAGGCACTCCATCAGTTGCTGGTTGCCGAGAAAAGTGATCCGCTCTCACCACAGGTTCATGGCCTTCTGGCTCACGTGATGATTTCGGCACAGCGATACGACGAGGCCGCCATACATTGCCCGAAGTCGACGAACAGTAACGGCTGTCTGGGCCGGGCTCGCTTGGGACAGGGGAGAATCGCTGAGGCAATTCAACTCTTCGGCGCCAGTGCCTCGGCTGCCGATCGAGCCCATCTCGGCCACGCCTTGGCGCGCGCCGGCCGCCGCGAGGAAGCCGAAAAACTGGCAGCCACCTTGGCGCAACACCCGTTCCAACAGGCTCTGGTCTTTTCCGGTTTGGGCGATAAGGACCGCACGTTCGAAGTTCTGAATCGCATGACCGTGCTGGGGCCGGTCCGGATAGGAAGGACTCTCACATATCCGGAATTTGCCCTGCTTCGCGGCGATCCGCGGCTGAAGGCTCTTCGCAAGAACGCCGGATTGCCGGAGTAGCGCCGTCCAAGAAACCCAATTAAAACCGGGGCGCGCCGCACTTCACCGTTGATAACTGCTTTCCTGACTATTTCAGAATACGATTCGGACGGCGTTCTGCCCAAGTCAAAAAACCAGCTTGATTTGTCCCCACGTGTTGCGGATGCCGCTATCGGTGAAATCGCGATTCAGGAAACGCCCCGCTGGCGTGCCGCTCACGCTCATCTGGGGCACCTGGACAAACTGCGGATGATTGAAGGCGTTCAGCGCTTCCCAGCGAAGCTCCAATCGCCGCTTCTCTCCGAACGGAAACGACTTCGACAGATTCACGTCGAAGTTGTTCGTGCCGCCGGTCCGCAGCGTATTGCGGCCCACCGTGGACGCATTGGGAAATCCCGTTCCCTCTACCCAATGCACCTCGCCTGGACTCGCACATTGGCCCGTATCGGGATTCCGATAACCGGTGGCGCAGCTCGGGGCGATGATCGCCCGGCTGTTCAACGGCGCGCCAGGATTGCCGATGTCGGGCCGGTCCGCTGGGGTCACATCGTTGTTACGGTCCGAACCGTTTGCCACCGTGAAGGGAGTCCCGGACTGGAACGTGGTCACGCCGGCAATCGACCATCCGCCCAAGGCATATTTCCACCAACCTGCCAGCGGCCCGGGCACCGCCCACAAATAAACGATGGTCAGCCGGTGCGGGCGATCGAAATCGCTCACTCCACGATCCAGCTTCAACCCTCCCTGCATCACCGGGATGGATGCCCGATTAATGCCCGGGGATTGCGGCTCGATGTCGGCGGCGCCGTCGCTGGTGCTGTCGATGAATTTCGACCAACTATACGACGCCGCCAACTGGAATCCACGCGCAAAGCGCCGATCCACGCGAGCTTGCAGGGCATCATATGAGGAGTTCCCTTGGCTGGTGCGAATGTCGGTTGTGCCAGAGTTGGGATAAAGGCGCAGCACTCCGGTAGGAAGCCGCGGATTCCAGTCGGCTTTGGTCGTCAACCTGTGACTTTCGGAACCAACGTACGAGACGTCCACAACAGTGCTTAGGGGCAGTTGCCGCTGGAACCCGAAAGACCAGCGCTCGGTGTACGGGTTGCGGAAGTCTGGGTCGATTGCTGTTCGTTTGTCCAGCAAGCTCGGAGAGGCTGCCGTTGCCGGCAATTGCTCGAACCAGTTCGGCAGTCCGCGGTCTGTATTGGGGGCGGGATTGTTTGTCGATATCGCGTTCGGCGTGGTTGTGGCCGGCCCGAGGAAAATCAGCTGCGTGAACGGGGCGTCGTAGCTGATCTGGTATCCGCCGCGCCAAACCGTTTTCCCGTCGCCGAACAGTTTTCCGAGCCAGCCCGAACGCCGGGAGGGCGACCACGACAGGCCAATTGCCGGGCCGAAGTCGTGGTCGTCGCGATTCACCTCGCGCCGCGCCAGAAACTGGGCCGGGTCGAATCCGGAGAAGGCCGGATACGGCAACACGTTGGCTACCTGACCGAAATTCTCGTATCGCAATCCCAGCGTCAAGGCGAGCGTTGGCGTGACCTTCCAGTTGTCCTGGAAGAAGTAGCTCTGGCGGAACTGGTTCGGGTGGAGCACCGGCGCGCCAAAAGTTCTATTGGCGTTGCCGGAGGGTCCGCTGAAGTCGTCCAGGAAGTTTGCGAAGGCGGAATAGCCCGCGGCGGTCGCATTCGTAAATGTGACTCCCCCGAGGTCGTTGGTTCCTCTCGCCTGAGTGATCGCTTGCCGCAAGAACTCCACGCCGTAACGAAATGCGTGGCGGCCGCTCAGCTTGGTTTGCGTCTCTTGAAAAAGGAAGTTGTTGCCGTAGTGGAACTGCGTGTTTTGCGATACTAATCCGGGCGTGGAAATGTTAGTAATCGTGATCCGCGGCAGCGTCCGCGCCAACGGAACCGAGTCCGGCGCGGTGTACGAGTACCTCCCATCCGGCCGCCCGTACGAGAAACGAAACTCGTTGGTATAGCTTGGCCCAAAGGTGTAGCTGTCGTCAAACAGGAAATTCTGGTGACTGGACACATCTTCCTGAATGAAGCCGGGAAAGGGGACGACTGAAGAGCCGCCGGGCAAAACGATCCGCGAGTCATAGGTATAGCGCCAGGATAAGCGATGTTTGTCCGATTGATAGTGATCCAGGCGAGCCAGCCACTGCGGGCCGTCGTTGATCTGGGGCAGCACATACGCGCCGGTCGCGAATTGCACCGGTCCGCGGTCGATACCGGTTTGCGGGTCGATGCCCAGCATCACGGGGAATGGCGCTCCCGTGCCGCGGAGATCTCCCAGCGCACCCAGGTACAGATCGAGGCGCGGGTTGGAGGGGAACAGCAGGCGCAGGCGCGTCACGGCGTCCGCCGTCGGAACCTGCAGCGGGATATTGGCCGTGGAATGCCGGTTATTCTGCTGGAAGCCGGCGAAGAAGAAGGTTTTGTTCTTGCGCACCGGGCCGCCGGCGGTGAATCCGTAAATATTGTTGCTGAAGACTGACTTGGGAATGCCGGTGAGCTTGTCGAGATTGGAGACCGAGTCAAATCCCTGCGACTGGTAACGCCACAGCAGAGTGCCGTGCAGTTCGTTCGTGCCGGATTTCGTGACTACATTGAAGACTCCGCCGCCCGCGCGCCCGAATTCGACGCCGAAGTTTCCGGTTTGAACGGATACTTCCTCCACGGCATCCGCGATGCTGAATACCTGTTCCGCGCCGGTTAACCATACCTCGTTGTTCTCGGCCCCATCCAGCAGATAGTTGTTCCCGCGCGGGCGCTGGCCGTTGATCGAAAATCCGCCGCCGCCGTTCTGGGTGCTGGTCCAAACCGTGCTTCCCGCGGCGTCGGTCACGCCGGGCAATGTGCGCGCCAGCGAGAGTGGATTCAAGGAAACCAATGGCAGATCGCGCACTTCGCGCGGCTGGAAGTTCCCGCCCCGCAACGGGCTATCCTTAATCAACGCGTCGCTCGAATCGGCGCTGACTTCGATCTTGGTCTCGGCAGTCCCCACTTCCAGCCGTGGATCCAACGTGACGACGCGATTCGCCTCCACGCTAATTCCGCTTGCCTGATACGTGCGGAATCCCTGATGCGCGACCTTCATCTCATAGACGCCAAGATCCACGGCGTCGAAGCGATAGACCCCGGCCTCATTGCTATCCGTGGAAAGCCGGGCCCCGGTTTCGACGCCAGTCAGGATGACGCGTGCCTTGGGTACCGCGGCGCCTGAGGCATCGAGAACCATCCCAGTCACCGTCCCCCGGCTGGTCTGAGACATCGCCGCGCATGCAAAGGCGACACACCCGACCACGGCCTTCCACGTGACGGTCCTCATTTTTGCGTGCCTCCATCCGCACTCGTCGAAATCAAGTGCTCGTGATCGTTTCGGTCAAAGGTGCTGCCAGCCGGGTCCCCCATTTTGCCAGGCGCCACTGACAGCCCCACTCTGGCACGTCCTCGAATTCTATTCCCGCCGACGAGGTTCGCTCGGGCCAAGCCCCGGATCTCGATCCCCGCGCTTTCCACGCCGAACACGGTGCCCTCAGGCGCGGACATGGTCACGTCATTGTCCGTGATGGTAGCATGCTCGGCCGCGGCGCCTAAAGGTCCATAGCTCTTGATACGAATGCCCGCTCCGTTCGGATCCGCGACATCAATGCGGTTGTGAGCAATCAGGTACGACCCCGAACCCGCGCAGTGAATGCCGGAGATGAGCCCTCCCGGG
>JBGPKH010000271.1:0-11040 GCA_041485845.1 Bryobacteraceae bacterium | reverse complement strand
CTCGGAATGGAGCGCCTCGGGCTGATCCTGCCCGGCTACATCGGAGCCATGATCGTCGCTGCGATCATCCGCAATCTCGACGACCGTTATCGATTCGCACGAGTGTCCCAACCCGACGTGGATGTGCTGGGCAGGATCGCGCTCTACCTGTTCATCGTGATGGCCCTGCTCACCCTGCGCCTCTGGGAGCTGGCCCACCTGGCGCTGCCCTTGGTGGCCATCCTCGCCGCCAGGTGGCGCTCTGCTGGCTGATGTGCGTCACTATGTCGTTCTGGGTGATGGGCCGCAATTACGAATCGGCCATCACCGCGTCCGGCTTCTGCGGCTTCATGCTCGGCATCACGGCCAATGCCATCGCCTGCATGGAGGAACTGGTGGAGAAATACGGCCCCGCGCCGGAAGCCTTTCTGGTGGTTCCGGTAGTCGGGGCATTCCTGATCGACTTCACCAATTCCCTGATCATCACCACGCTCGCCAACTGGCTGCGGTAGAGCCGGGTGGTCGCGCTCTTGAGCCCATTGTCAACTCATAACCGGGACGGGGCCGTATGCTCCAGGTCACCAACCGATCAGGTTTTGCAGCTAAAATAACGTTTTCAACCGGCGCCTTCCCAGACGGCACACCCATGGACCAAGCCACACACCGCGCAAGATCGTCTCATTCCTTTGGGGTATCGCCGATGACCTTCTCCGCGACCTGTTCAAGCGCGGCAAAATATCCGGATGTCATTCTGCCGATGTGCGTCTTGCGCCGTCTGGACGCAGTGTTGGAACCGGCGAAGAAGCACCCGCCGCGCACGCTTGAGGAGATCCGCGCGGACATTCTTTCCGCGCAGAACGAGGCGGAAAGCTCGCTGGACGAACTTGTCCAAGTAGGACCGGCCTTTCCCCTTAGGCGAACCCCACCCGCCGCAGCAACGCATCGAACCGCGGCTCGCCCCGTAGCGGATCGTAAACCGGATGCACCTTAATCGTAGTCAACACCGACTGCTTCTGGTCGCACCCTCTTTCCATCCACTCGAGAGCCTTCACCTTCTCCCCCAGCCCCAGGTGCACAAACGCGAAACACGTGCTCGGCACATACCTGGTCTGCGCCAGCCTCTCCAGTTCCGCCAGCAGCTCGCGCGCCCGCCGTTCGTCGCCCACCAGACCATAGGCTTGTCCCAGGGCCCCCAGAATACTCGGAACGTCGCCCGCCAGCGAGCGCCCCTTTTGCAGCATCTCGATGGCTTCCTCATACCGCCCCATCTGCGCGTATGCCCGGCCCATCGACGTAAAGGCCTTGTAGAACGACGGCTCCATCGTGAGGATCTCACGGTATTCCTCGATCGCCGCTTGGTACTCCCGCTTCAGCATCCGGGTGTACCCGCGGGTTTCCCGGATGATGCTCGAAAGCGGATCGAGCTGCACCGCCATGTTGAGCTCGGCGATGGCCTCCTCGAATTGCCCCAGGATGGCATAATGATCGCCGCCCAGCCAGTGATGCGCGGTGGCATAGCCGTGGTTCAGGGCAATCGCGCGCAGATAGAGGCGTTCGGCATCCGCCCATTCCCACTCGTTAAGTCCCCGGATGAGTGCCAGCGAACAGTGCGGCTCCGCCAGGCCGGGATCCAGCGCAATCGCGCGCTCCGCCGCCGCCTTGGCATGCGGCAGGCCTTGGGCCGGGTGCATCAGCCCGTAATCCACCAGCAGGCTGTAGGCGTCCGCCAGGCCCGCGTGCGCCAGCGCCGAATTCCCGTCCGCCGCGATCGCGTTTTCGAAGCACCGCACGCTCTGCGCGAGCTCCTCCGGCGTCCGCCGGTGCCACAGATACCGTCCCTTGAGGTACCAGTCGTAGGAGCTCACCGTAGTCCGCGCGCGCCCGGCCAGCGCCCCTTCCTGCGCGCCGGCAAGCTGCACCCGCAGCGTGCGCACGATGGCGCGCGCGATCTCCTCCTGAATCGCGAACACGTCCTGCATCTGGCGATCGAACGTCTCCGACCACAAGTACACGCCGCTCTCCGTGTCGATGAGCTGGGCTCGCACCCGCAGGCTCGGCCCCGCAATGCGCACGCTGCCGGTGAGCACCGTCCCCACCTTCAACTGCTGGCGGATGGCTAGGATGTCCTGCTGCCGGCCGCGCAACTGGGCCGCGGTGTTCCAGGCCACCACGCGCATTCCCGGCAGCTTGGTGAGCGCGTGGATCAACTCCTCGGTCAAACCGTCGCTGAAATATTCGTGATCGGGATTGGGGCTCAGGTTGACGAACGGCAGGACCGCTATGGTGACGACACTGCTTGGTGTGGGCTCGCTTCGCGGGAGTGTGGCCGCCGCCTCGGTCTTGGCCCGAATCTGCGGCGCGTAGCTCCCCTTGACCAATTCGATCACCACCGCGTCGGCGCGCCCGTCGCTCTCGTAGTAGGCCTTGAGCTTCGATCGCAGCCGCCGTGCCTCCACCCGTACAATCGGGTCCACGCGCGGATCGTAGGAGGGCTTGCGGTCGAACACTTCGACGCCGACCAGGTACTCCTTCAGCTCGTCGGCTTTGCCCTCCAGTGTCCGTTCCACCGCCAGACGCAGAAAACGGCCCATCCGCTCGGAGCGTGTGAAGAGACCATGAGCCAGGATCTTTTCCAGTTGCTGCCGAACCGCTGGGTGATGAATGGCGGCCTGTGTTGCCTGAGACACCGAGTAGCTATTATTCTATCGTCTCTCGCCGGCAACCATCCGGAACTTGCTGCCGAACACCGCCCGCCCTTCGCCCGGCTTCCTCCAGCGCCGCGCCCATTTCCATCACTCCGCGGCGAATGAATCTCGGGGCCTCGGCAGGAACCTGCGGGAGCATTCCTGTCCTCCATCGCCTCCTGAGCCGCACGCCTTCCCAAAAGCGATGAAAAGGTACCAAACCGGCGTCCTGAGTCCCATGGGTTTTCACCAATGGTCCTGATACCTACCCCTTACGGACGGACCTACCCGGAAACGGCCGTGAGTGTTCCAATTTGTACATGGGCTCTGCCGACGCCATGGTCTTCGCGCTGCTGGCACTGGCTGATATCGCCTTCCTCATTCATCTGCGCCGCGTGCGGTCCCGCCGCATCCGGGCGCAGCGGATGATGCGCTGCCTCGCATTCGCCGTCCGGGACGAGAATGCCGCCCGCTCGTTTGCGGCGGTGGCCAGGCGGGGGCCGCCCCAGCGCGCCGGCTAAGCCGGCCCGCGAGGTAGCGCCGGCGGTCTTTGCCGCAATCCACTCACCGTTCGTATATGCTTCCGAAATGGCGAAATCACGGCTCCTCTTGACCATCCTGGCTGCCAGTGCGCTTTGCGCCTGGCGAAGGGGACAAGATCCGGAAGCGGAGAATCGGCCGCGGCTCCGATCGGAGCCGCGGCCATAGGGAGCGTTATGCCCGGCGGCAACCGGAGAGGTGAATGCGAATCCCCGGGCATCCGGAAACTGACAATTGGGGATCGCGTATCACTTGAAGTTTGGAGCCACCACGGAAAGCAAAGCGACATAGGAACCGCCGGCCGGCATGCTTGGCGTGATGAGCGAGGCTGGCGCGTTGTCGCCGAAGAAATTCCACGCACAAGAACCCGACACATTCGTTGTTCCGAGCGGGTCGCTGCTGGTGTTGACGATGGCGATACCGCTGTCCAGCCCATTCTGATTGGTTAATGACGAAAACAGCAGCGGCCGGAGTGCAGGGTCTCGCGGTGTCGTCAGCAACTCGGCCGGTTCTGCCAGGAAAATGTTACGGACGCCCTGCGGTTTCTGGCTCATGCAACCGTCCCCAAGGCGCCCTTCCGAAGAGGGGCACGGACGGTTGACTGCTGGCCCCCGGCTCCTGACTTCCGACTCCTCAACATCGACAAGATTTTGTCGATGTTGGCGCTGTAAGCGCGTATATCCCGCGGCATGGTTCTTGGCCGCCGGCAGTCGAGCCGCGACCGTGATCGGCAAGCCGTCAGCCCAGAATCCCGTCCACGCTCCACACCGCGTCCGCCCGCACCTCGACATTGGCCGCCTTGCCGTATTCCACGCGGACCTCCGCCGCCGGCATCTGGCGGCCCGCGGCATCCACCGCGCCGGCCAGCACCACGCGGCGCGGCGCAATCGCGCCGGCCAACTCGGGCAGATCGGTGTGCCGCAGAACATTGGGAACGAAGTTGCCCAGCGGATAGGTGTAGGACTCGCTGTCCACGATCCGCTGGTACGAAGCCAGCCCGCCCGCCAGGTAGAGCGTGTCGATCGCCGGCTCCAGCGCCGCGGCAAACTGCGCCGCGATCGTGGCCGTGCCGCGCGCCGCCACCACCAGCCGCCGCGATCGCAGATCGGCCCTGCTTCGCAACCCCTGGACCACCGCCAGCAAATCCGCCACCCGCTGCCCCACCAGCGACTCGCCGAGGATGAACGACGACCACGCATAATCCTCGTCGCTGTTGTGCGGCCGCGCATGACGGGCCGCCCCGCGCCCGAACTCGGGCGTCAGATCTCCCGTGTTGCGCAGGTCCGGCGCGCACACCACGCAGCCGCGCGCGGCGAGCGAGTCGTAGAGCTCTCCCTCGTGCCACGCGCCCCGGCCATTCGGTTCGAGCACGATCACCAGCGGCCGTGAAGCATCGCGCTTTTTCGGCTGGAACAGCCACGCCGGCGCCCACACCTTCGGCGCCGTCGAAAACTCCACCGCCTCGATTTCCGTGTCCCGGTAAGTCGCCCGATCCACCGTGGTCAGCCCGCCAGCCGCCGGGCGCGTTACGCCCAGCAACGCTTCGAGCTTCGCGGGTGTCTTCGCGACCGGGTGCTTCTGGTTCAGCGTGTAGGGCGTCTCGCCGTGAAGCGACGTCACCAGGTTACCGGTGTCCGAGACGAACAGCGCTTCGTCGCGCTCCGGCGTGGTCGGAGGCTCTTCCGCGATGGGCTTCACGTCCTGCTTCAGCCACCGCCCGAACCACTTGTAGATCTGCATCCGCATGTCGTGGGTCAAGCCGTGCGGCAGCGGCGTCGCGAACCAGGCCAGACGATCGCCGCGACCCAGCGTCTGGTATACCTTCCGCAGCTTCTGGAATTCCTCGATTCCGCTGTCGATGTAGTTCGGCGAATACGTGCCGAAAAAATCGCGGCTGCTCACCTGGATCTGCAGCGGCTTGGGCGCCAGCGGGTAGAGCAGATCCCATCGATCGAATCCCAGCGGACCGGAGCCGGCGAGGTTCTGCTCGGCGTCATCGGTCGCTCCCGGCGGATTGAAATTCGCGCAGGCGACGTTCTCCGTATTCCCGCTGGAGACCGCGGCCGCCGCCAGACGGTCGTCCACCGCGGCCAGGAGCATGGTGGTGGTGCCGCCGCCCGATTGGCCGGTGGAAGCCAGCCGCTGGGGATCGACCAGCGGATGCGCCGCCAGGTAGTCGAGGCTGCGCACCGCGTCCCACGTTTGCAGGCGCACGCTCGAGATGCCTTTGAGCAGCATCTGCCGGCCCGGGTAAGTGTGCTCCCCGTCGGGACTGAGGCGGCTGCGCGATCCTCCCGCCGCCGGATAGTAGATGCGCTCGCCCTGTCCCATGGGGTCGAACCCTAGCACCAGGTAGCCGAGCCGCGCGAGTCCCTGGCAGCAGCGCTGGTAGAGATCGCCGCCCTTGCCGTTCGCCGTGTGCCCCATCTGGAAAAGCACCCCCGGAAACGGCGGGTTGCCCGAAGCCGGGATATACAGGTTCCCTGCGACGTGGAAGCCCGGCTGGCTTTCGTAGACCACCTTCTCGACGCGATAGCCGGGCCGATCGAACGAGCCCACCGTGCGCGCATTCAGAGGCGTGCGCTCGGGCTTGCCGCCCACGATCTTCCAGAACGTCTCGGTCACCCACTCCTGCCGCGCGCGCACCGCGGCCCCCGTAGAGAGCTTGGCCAGTTCCGCATTGCGCATGCGGTAGGCGCGCTCCGCGAGGTCGCGCAGATGGTCCGGCAGACACTTCGAATAGTCACGATAGATCTTGACGGGCGTCTGACCGCGCACCGTCCGCAACACCGCGCCGCAAGCCGCGAGCGCCAACACTTCCCGCCTGGTTGTTCTCATCTTCTTATCCGCGTTTATCTGCGTTCATCTGCGTTCATCTGCGGCCCTGACTCTTTCGCGCGCCTCACCAAGCCAGCCGCAGCGTAAACTGCACCTCGCGCCCGCCATTCGCAAACCCGATCGTGCTCAAAATCCCGCTGTTGCTGTTAATCGAATTCGGCGTCCCCGGGTGATTCAGCACGTTGAACGCGTCCATATTAAAACGCAGATTCACGCGTTCCGTGATCCGGACGTTCTTCACCAGCCCGGCATCCAACCCCCACTGCAACACCCCGGGGATGTACTGGTTCTGCAAAGGGTGAAATCCCGGCGCGTAGGTGGTGCGTTGCACCGTGCCGTCCTTCAGCGGGATCCAGACCGTGTTGGTGTCCCAGAACTGAGACACATCGGTGTTGGCCGGCGCATTGGGCGGCAGCGCGGTGCTGCCCTGCGGAATCAGCGGAGCCACCGCGGGCTTATAGTTGCTGGGAACCCCCATGATCCCGTTGGGCCGGCCATCGGCCGTCTGGCTGTTGATCCTGTTGGCCGGAATGTATCCGTTCCAAAACAGATAACCGGGGGTGCAGACTACCGGCCCGCCGGCAGTCGGCGAGGTGCCCGTGCAGTCCTGGATCGGGTATTGGAAGCCGTATTTTTCGATCTTCACGCCGGTCGGATAGTAGCCCCCGCTGCCGCCCGGCAACGAGGCCCAGTTGCTGCGCAGGGTGCCGCCCCCGGTGAGTTGCCACCCGCCGATGAGCTTCTCCACGACGCCGTGCGCGTTCTTGGCGATGAGCTTGCCGTTGCCGAACGGGAGGTCGAAAAGCCAGTTCCAGCGGACCCGGTGCTTGGGCGTCGAAGTCTCGCGCTGGTAGTCGAGCAGCTTGTGGCGCTCCATCACGCCGGCCGGCACCGTGCCCGGCAGGTACTGGTTGATATCGCCGATGACGTCGTCGGTGCCGCCGCCGCCGCTGCCGAGCCGCAACGCATTCAGCATCACGTATTGGAACCCGTAGGCGAACCCCTGGCGGTAGCGATGCCCGAGCTCGAGTTGGATCCCGTTGGTCCAGGAGTAGCCGGTCTTCTTCAACTCCTGCACCGTTCCGAAGACCGAGGACGCGATGGACCCGTCGGGGTTCAGATCGAAGGGCCGTTGCAGCAGGCCGGCGTTCGTGCCGGTTGGCAGCGGAGTTCGCGTGCTGGCGTACCAGACGTACGTGGGCGTCGATTGGGAGTAACTGAAAGTTTCGTCATCGTGCGTGCCGTGCACCCCTACATAACTGACGCGCAGCACCGTCTCGGGGAGCACTTCCTTTTCGAGCGTGAAGTTCCAGGTGTGCACTCGAGACGACGGCTGGTCCGGGCTGAAATACGAGATGACGCCGGAGGTGTTGGTCAGTCCCCTGGCGGTCGAGAGCGACACCGCGTTCTGGCTGTTCAATCCGGCGAAGATGGTCGGCGCCGAGCGCATGCCGTAGTTCCCAATACCGTCCGGCGACTGGGCGGCGTCCGTCAGGCTGTTCTGATAGGTTGTGCTGAACGGCGTATTGCCGGTCATGGAGTCGTTCCAGTTGTAGAGCGGCTCGGGGTAGAACTTGGTCGAGAACCCGCCGCGCGCCACGAAGGCTCTCCGTCCGCTCAGCGCGCGGTAGGCGAAGCCCACCGACGGTCCGATGTCGTGCCAGTTGTCGTGTACCAGCTTCTGCGGCAGGCCGGCCTGGTCGTAGGTGATGAACTTCGCCCCGGTAAGTGTAGTCAGTGCGGAGACCAGCGACGGGAGCGTCGCTCCCAGCTTGTAGTAAGTGTCCAGCGAGTCGCCCAGAACGTATGCGCGCTGCTTCACGTCGAAGCTGACGCCTACGTTGTGCTTGTCGTACATGAACGGATTGAGCTCCCAGCGCACGCCCAGGTTCAGGGTCAGCCGGGAAGTCACTTTGTAGTTGTCCTGGAAGTAAAAGGCGTTTTCGTGCCGGCGAGTGTACCAGGTCCCCTTGCGCAGGTTATTCGAGTAGTTGGCGACCCCCAGGAACAGGTTGGCCAGGTTGAGCCCGGTCTGCGGCGTGGCCGCCGGGTTGGCGCGCGACTGGCCGTCCCACAGCGCCGTGGCCAGCGTCGCGAAGCTGACGTTCCCCGCCGCCTGCGTCTGCTGCGGCAGAATGTTCCACTGGTCCAGCCGCAGATGAACGCCGAACTGAAATTCGTGCCTGCCCTTCAACTTGGTGGCGTTGTCCTCCAGGATGAAGTAATTGAGCCAGCGCGTCCGGCGATTGGCCGGCTGAAAGTAATTGGTGGTTCCGATGCCGAAGTTGCCGATCACCGGAAAGCCGTTGACCCCCAGCGGATTCGGAAGATTCAACTGACTGTCGTAATTCACGTTCGGATCGCCGGAGACAATGTCGGCGTACTCGCGGGCCCCGCTGACTAACAGCTCGTTGAAGAACGAGGAGCTGATGCTGTGAGTCCAGGACAGCGCCAGGCTGTAGTTCCTCTCGGGCCGGTTGGTAAAGTTGGCTACCCTGTCGATCATGGGAATGGCCGAGCTGGCGAACCGGGTCTGCGCGCCTGTAGTGAAGCGCGCGTAGAGCTTGTCCTTGTCCGAGATGTTCTGATCGAAGCGCGAAGTAACCGTCCACTGGTTGGTGGCGCTCGGCCCGGGACCGAACCAGTTCGTGGTCAGGAGAGGATTCCGTTCCGGGAATGTCGGCAGCGGAATCACCGAAAACGCGTACTTCGAAAGCGGGCTCTGCCGGTCTTTGGGAATGATGTTGCCCGGAAAGGGCGTGCGCGCCCACGTGGCCGGGTTCGTCGACAGCGGATCGTAGATCGTCTGCAAGCGGCCCTGCGAATCGCGCGCCTGGCTGAAGTCGCCGTTGCGCATCGCCTCGGTCGGCACCACGCCCGAAGCGGAAGAGGGATTGCGATTGGAATAGCCCTCGTACGAGAAGAACCAGAACGAGCGGTTCTTTCCGTTGTAGAGCTTCGGAATGTAGACTGGCCCGCCGGCCGTGCCGCCGTACTCGTTGCGAATAAGGATCGGCAGCACGCCCAGGTCGGTCTTGGAGCGGGCCTTGCCGAAGGCGTTGTTGCGCGCTGTCTCGAACAGAGACCCGTGCAACAGGTTGGTGCCGCTTCGGGTCGTCATGACGATGCTGGTCGGGCGGCTGAACTTGGCCGACGACGCGTTGTTCTCCACCAGAAACTCCTGGATCGTGTCCAGACCCGGCGGGCGGATGGTGGTGCCCTCGCCATCCACCGGATCGGAAAGCGCGGCGCCGTCGAGTATGAAATCGTGCGCGCCCTGCCGCACGCCGTACGAGCGGACCTGGCTGGGCTCGAGCCCCGGGACCGCGTACAGCAGGTTGATGATGCTGCGCCCGTTGGTGGGCAACTGCTCGATGAGCTGCCGTTCCAGAACGTGGCCGAGATCCGGCCGATCGGAGACCACCACGGGTGTTACATCCCTGACCGAAACGGTCGCAATCTCCGCGGCCACCTTCAGCACCGCGTCGATGGTCGCGGACTGCTGCACCTGGACGGTCAGTTTGGCCTCGTACTTTTGCAGTCCGGCCGACTCGATCCGCAAGCTGTAATCGCCGGGAGCGACCGCGGGGAACACGTAAGACCCCGTCTCATTGGTCTTGCTCTTGGATGTCGCGTTGGTCGCGGCGTTAGTCAGGGTCACGTCGGCATTCGGCACCACGGCGTCCGACTGGTCGCGCACGGTGCCGCGGACACTGCCGGTGCTGGACTGCGGCAAAGCCTGCCAGGGGCAGACCAGCGTCAGGAGACAACCCAAAACAAAGCTCTTCATTTCACCCCTTCGCAGAACGAATAGGTCGTTCGATGCGGCTTGCTGAACGTTACAACCCCCGGGCAGCCGGTGTCAAGCGTAGCCAATCAAAGATAATCAAAGATCGTCCAACGATTCGGGGTACCAGTCGAGAGTCAGAAGATGGTCGATACGGGGTGTATCGGGCCGGGCGAACGTGTCGGCCGGCATGCCCGTCTCCCGGGAGGCTCTGAGGGTGGCCCGCGAATAAAGCTCTGGCATCTCCCCGATCAGACGGGCACGCAGACTCGGCGAGTCCTCCAGAATATAGCCGATCTGCTCACGCTGCTCGTCGATCGTGGCCTTCCACGTGGAAACGTTGCGCCTCTCCGGCTGCGCGGCCCACTTCATCAGGTGCATGAGGAGAACGGTCATGCGGGAGAACAGTTCGCGGCGGTCGCGCTTGCCCATGTCGGCTATCTCCTCCGCAATGTGCTCCAGATCGGCTTCCGGCAATCGGCCATTCCGCAGGTGTCCGCTCACCGTCTGCGTCCACTCGTAGAAGTCGGAATCGTATAGGGACGATTCCACTTCAGCCTCAGTGACCGGCTTGTTCATTGGTACGGCCTCGATACCATTATGAACCAGAGAGTAGAATCGATGTCATGGCCGCGGCTTCGGGACAACGCATCTTCCTCAGTTCTACCTGCCTCGATCTGCGGGACCTGCGCAGCGGTCTGAAAGAGGCGCTGGAGGAGATGGACTACCAGGTCTGGGCCTCGGAGTTCCCCGATTTTCCGGTCGACTCCCGCCTGCACTCCCAGGACAACTGCCTGCGCAACGTGGAACAAGCCGATCAGTACGTGCTGATCGTCAACGACCGCTACGGCTCGGTATACGACGGCAAGGCCTACCCCAAGCGCCCGCTGCCGGATCCTGTGGGACCCATCAGCGTCACGTGGTACGAGTATCTGCGCGCGCTCGCCTGCCGCAAGCCCATTCGCATTCTGGTGCGCGAGCGGATTTGGGATCAGCGAAGAGTGTTCCAGTTGGCGCGCAAGGCCGGGGCCGACCTGACGGAACTGGGGCTCCCCGCCGAGTTGTTCGATTTCCTGGATTTCGTGTGCCGCCAGGAGAAGGCCAACTGGATCCACCAGTTCCGCGACATGGGCGAGGCCCGCAAGATCGTCCTCGATTGGCTGCGCCAGGACGAGGCGCAGAATTCGGGGCAGTTCGAACGCGAGGTGCGCG
>JBGPKH010000270.1:0-11051 GCA_041485845.1 Bryobacteraceae bacterium | reverse complement strand
GTGTTCTATGAAATGCTGACCGGCAAGCGGGCCTTTGAGGGCTCGTCGGCGGCCAGTGTGATTGCTGCAATTATGGAACGGCCAGCGCCTTCGGTCGCGCAGATCGCTCCCGCGGCGCTGGACCGCGTACTGAGGATTTGCCTGGCAAAAGACCCGGAGGAGCGCTGGCAATCGGTCCGGGATTTGAAGCGCGAGTTGGAGTGGATCGCAAGCTCACCCGGGGAGGCGGCGGCGACGATGTCCGGAGGCACGCGCCGCCAGCGGCTGCCGTGGATCGTGGCGGGAGTCGCCGTCGCCGCTGCCGGGCTGGCTATCGTCTCGTCGCTCGCCCCGAAGACCGCTGTGAATCGTCCCATGATCCAGGTGGATCTCGACACGGGCCAGGAAGCGCAGCAACCCGCCATTTCACGGGACGGCACACGGGTCGTGTTTGTTGCCCATGACGTTAAGGGCCAGCACCTTGCCACGCGGCGGCTGGACCAGACCCGCACCACCGCGCTGGCTGAAACCGAAGGTGCCATGCGTCCTTTCTTCTCTCCGGACGGTCGTTCCGTGGGCTTCTTCGCCGGGGGCAAGTTGAAAACGATGCCGCTCGAGGGCGGAGCGCCCGTCGTGCTGGCGGACGCCGAGTACCCTGGCGGCGGTATGTGGGGCGATGACGGAACCATTGCCGCTGTACTCGGACAGTGGACCACGGGGATCGTGTATCGCATCCCGTCACTGGGTGGTTCGCCCCAACCGTGGACCGCCCGCGATCCGAACGTGCAGCAAGCCGCTCCGCATCTCCTGCCGGCTGGCCAGGGACTGGTCTTCACCAGCAGGGGATGGAACGCGGGCTACCGCTACACCCTGCGCGTGGCGCTGCCGGGCAAACCGGACTCCACGGAACTGCTCCAGGAGGCAAGCGGCGCCCGTCACTTGGACGGCCACCTGGTTTTCTACCGCCAAGGCAAGCTCTTTGCCGCGCCCTTCGATGCACAGCACCTGAAGTTGACCGGCGAGGCCATTCCCATGGTGGAAGAGGTGGCGGAGAGCGAAGGACTACCTCAGTTTGATCTCTCTTCTTCTGGTACCCTGGCGTACCGGCGGGGACGCGAAACCGGCCGCGTTGTAGTCCGCATCAATCCCTCTGGCAAGGTGGACAGAATCACCCCCAACCCCGGCGGCTTCATCACCCCACGTTTCTCTCCGGACGGCAAGCGGCTCGCCGTGGTGGAGATCTCCGGCGTGCAGCGGCGCATCCTGATTTACGATCTGGCACGCGGTGTCGCCAACCGGCTCACGTTGGACGACCGTGCGCAGATCGTACCCGCCTGGACGCCGGACGGCCAGTATGTGGTCTACCAATCCGTGGAAACCATGCTCGCCGTGCGTGCCGATGGCGCCGGCCAGCCTGAGCCCTTCCTCACCAAGGATGAGCGGACCACCCTTTCCTTTTCCGCCGACGGCAGACGGGCCGTGGGCAGCCGCCAGAACGCCCAGACCAACCGTGGCGAGATCTGGATCGCGCCGGTAGAGAGCACTGCAGCGGGGCTCCACTTCGGAAAGCCGGTTACCGTTGCGTCTTCACCCGGACTTCAAGACGAGCCGGTGTTTTCCCCCGACGGCCGTTTTATCGCCTACATGTCGAATGAGAGCGGAACCTATCAGATCTACGTTGTCTCGCTGACTCCCGATGGCCGGGCGGCCGGCGGCAAATGGCAGATCTCCAACCCGACCGGCTATAATCCCGTCTGGCCTGCCGCCGGCGGTCAGGTGTTTTATGATGACGGCGTCTCCGGCCAGATCCATGTTGTGTCCTACACCGTGAAGGGCGATTCCTTTGCCGCCGCACCGCCGCGCCCGTGGTCGCCACGCCCCGTCTCTCACTACATCGCGAAGATGTACGACGTCGCCGACGACGGCAAGCAGATGGTCGGCATACTGGACGACGATTCCGGCCCGCCCGAAACCCACCTCCGCCTTATTCTGAACTTCGGCGACGAGATTCGCCGCCGGCTCGCGGGAGGCGCGAGATGAACCTACCTTCGACCATCGCACAATACCGCATTGTTTCCAAGCTCGGTGAAGGGGGCATGGGCGAGGTCTGGAGGGCGACCGATACCAAGCTCAATCGCGACATTGCGATCAAAGTCCTGCCACCAGCCTTCGCGCGGGATTCCGATCGCCTGCGCCGGTTCGTCCAGGAAGCGCAGGCAGCCGCCAGCCTGAGCCATCCCAACATCGTCGCGGTATACGACGCCGGTGAAAGCGACGGCATAGCCTATCTGGTCACGGAACTCCTCGAAGGCGAAGCATTGCGGGTGCGGCTCACCCCGGGACCGCTTGCGATTCGTAAAGCGGTCGACTATGCCGCGCAGGTTGCGCTCGGGCTGGCGGCGGCCCATGCAAAACGGATCGTGCACCGCGACATCAAGCCGGAAAATCTCTTCGTGACCCGCGAAGGGCCGGTGAAGATTCTGGATTTTGGCCTGGCAAAAGTATCTTCGGCCACTGCTGTCGAGGGCACCAGTGCACCCACGGCGTTTCTGGAAACCACGCCGGGCGTGGTGTTGGGAACGGTCGGCTATATGTCGCCGGAACAGGTGCGCGGGGCAGTGGTCGGCCATCGCTCCGACATTTTCAGTCTGGGCGCTGTCCTGTACGAAATGCTGGCGGGCCGCCGCGCCTTCGAAGGTGAGTCAGCGGCCGACATTATGAGCGCGATCATCAAGGAGGATCCGCCCCAACTCCCCGCCGGAGTACCCGCTCTCGTCACCGCAATCGTGCGCCGTTGCCTGGAGAAGAATCCCGAGGAACGGTTCGAATCGGCGCGGGACCTGGCATTCGCGCTGCAATCGATTTCCGGGGAGAGCGGGCCCGCAGCGGCGCTCCAATCGGCGCCGGCGCCTCGCCGGGCCTTGTGGCGTGCGGCTCTGGCCGTGCTCGTAATAGCGGCAATCGCCGGCGCCTGGATTTTGGCGAAGAGGACCGGTCAGAGCGAGCCGCTGCAATTTTCGCAGGTCACTTTCCGACGCGGTCTGATCTCCGGCGCGCGATTTGCCAATGACGGCAAAAATATCATATATTCCGCAGCCTGGGACGGCAAACCGGCGGAGCTATTCATCACCCAGCAAGGCAGCCCGGAATCGCGGCCGCTGGGCATTCGGGATGCCCACGTGGTTGCCATCTCGCGCACTGGAGAGATGGCTCTGATCCTGAGCCCGCGGGCCGGCTTTTGGTTGATACCGACCGCGGGCACTCTGGCGCGTATGCCGGTATCCGGCGGGGCGCCGCGAGAGATCGCTGAAAATGTGGCGTATGCGGACTGGTCGCCGGACGGCACGCAATTGGCTGTGGTGCGCCAACTTGCCGGCGGGCAGGTACTGGAATATCCGATGGGGAAAGCACTCTACGAATCTCCGGGAGTAATCTTCGGGCCGAAGATCTCGCCGCGGGGCGACATGGTGGCTTTCCTCGAGTCGGGCATCGCGGACACCACGGCAACCATAGTCGTGGTGGACCTCAACCGCAAGAAACGGATTTTGCACACCATCACTTCCGCATTGGGGTTTACATGGTCGCCGGATGGGACCGAGATCCGGTTTTCTGGATGGGAGGCAGGGAACAATTCTTCGATCAAAGCGATCGATCTGAAGGGAAACGTACGGGTGATTCTGGGCCTGCCGGGAATGTACGGACTGATGGACGGAGCGCCGGATGGGCGTCTTCTGCTGATGCTCGATTCCTTCGTGGCCGGCATGTACTTCGGGCGGCTGGGTTCGGCGGCGGAGACGGATTTGTACTGGCACGACAACTCGGTGGTTCGCGACCTTTCTCCGGATGGCAAGCAGGTTCTTTTCAGCGAGGGCGCGGCGGCGGCTACTCCGGATTGGGCGACGTACATGCGCGGCACCGGTGGTTCGCCCGCGGTCCGGCTGGGAGTTGGGATGGCCACGGCGTTTTCCAGGGATGGCAAGTGGGCTATGTTGAATCCCACCGCGCCAAGAGCGCAACTGATCGCGTTCCCGACGCGCGCGGGCAGCACGCAGGCGCTGACAGCGGATGAGATTTCTCATGTTGCCGGCCGTTGGCTGAACGATGGTACGAGGATCGTCTTCGTGGGAAGCGAATCCGGCCATCGCCTGCGCTATTACGTGCAAGAGTCGCCGGCGGTGCCCCCACGCCCGATTTCTTCCGAGAACATCGTTTTCGATCGCTACTCGGACCCCATCGTCATCTCCCCGGACGGCAAGAGCCTGGCGGCCGCCATCGACGGAAAAGGAATTCAGTTGATGGCGATCGAAGGCGGGGAGCCACAACCGATTCCCGGGACTGCGGAACATGCTCCGCTCGCGTGGTGCCGGGACGGCGGAATCCTCATCTACCGGCCCGGTGAAATCCCCGCGCAGGTTGTCCGAGCCGATCCGAAAACCGGCGGGCAACGGCCGTGGAAGGAATTGGTTCCCCCGGACCGGACAGCGCTCGGTCTGCTGGGGCCGATTCGCATTGCCGCCGACTGTGAGTCGTATGCCTATACCGCGCAGTACGATCCCTCGAGGCTCTTTGTGGTAAATGGGGCCCGTTGAAACAAAACGCTTACTCCATGACTTCGCCCTGCACCGATCGGCCACCGCTAAATCACCGGTAAGCTTGGCCAGCGCGGTATGGCGTTGGTGCATCGGACGACGGATACCAAGCTGAATAGCGAAGTCGCGTTCAAGGTCCTGCCGGACGTTTTCGCCGCCGACCCCGACCGTTTTGGTCCGCTTCACTCGCGAAGCTTCGGTACGTGCCTCGCCCAACCACCCCAACATCGCGGCCATTTACGGCGTATACAAGGCCCGCAAAGGGGCAGGCACTGTCCACGAGACCGACTCTGAAACAGGTCACTTGGACGCGTAGTCGTTGCTGAGAAGTGGTTTCCCATCGACATTCGCCGCTCTGGTCGGATCACGCGCCACTCGGAGAATGGTCTATCGAGGCCGTCGGACCGCATTACTCCCCTTAAACGCCCTTGCGACCGTTGATGGCATTCCACCTGGACCAACCCCGGGGTTGTCGGGTGCGCGGCCGCGCTTGCGAAGATCCTGACATTTGGTCGGAAAGTCCAGCCGTGCCTCTCGATGCTCAGCCTCGATGAGAATGCCTTAGACCTTAGGTTAGCGCTTATCGGCTGAAGCCCCGCCGGACTGTAACCGTATGATGCGAACCTCAATGATTCAATCTGGCCATGGCCCCAAGTCCCGTCTTTCCTTTAGCTTACCGTCCAACCCTGGAAAACCGGACTTTGGCCGGTTAACCAGTTCCGATTTTCGAGAAAAATTTTCTGAATGATTTCAACCATTTCCGGGCCTCAGGACCCGTTAGCCCAATTTTCGTCTGCTATGTGTGAATTAGGAGGAACCGATGCACTATCCGTTCGCCAACATCTACCTGCATCCCCGTCACCGCCGCAGCGACGATGCGCCAACGCTCGCTTTGGCCATGACCCCCGCGGCCCCCGACCCTGGGCCCCGGCCCGGACTCGGGGGGCGCATCTTGTCCAAAAAGCCCTCCAGATGCGCCCCCCGATTTTGAGCTACCGCCGCAACCAACAGAAACAAAGTAACTTAGAACGCCATGAATAATAACTTCACACACCCGAAAAAGATGCGCCTCCCGGGCGGGGGAGGTTCCCAACCCCTGTCCGTCGGGGGCAGCGGGCGTGAGGGACCGGCGCTACCGGCGCTCCCACGGTTGACGACGGCCCGGATAACAAGGACAATAGGTCCAGATCCACCCACACAAGGAGGGGCGTTGGCAGGATTGTGTCCGGCTGTGTTCGCGGCGGCGATGGCTGTTGCGGTGCCGTGGGCCGCTGCCCAGTCGCAGCCCCCGCAGCGCGCGCTCCTCGACCGGTACTGCGTGGCGTGTCACAACCAGAAAACCAAGACGGCCGGCGTGTCGCTCGAAGGGCTGGATTGGTCGCACCTGGGCGAGAGCGCGGCGGTGTTAGAAAAGGCTGCGCGCAAAGTACGGACGGGCGAAATGCCTCCAGCCGGACTGCCGCGGCCCGAGCCGGCGGCGGCGGCGGCGTTCACCAAATCCGTGGAAGAAGCGCTCGACCGGAATGCCGCGGCCAATCCCAATCCGGGCCGGCCGGCGGTGCATCGCCTGAACCGCGCGGAATACAGCAACGCGATCCGCGATCTGCTGGCGCTCGACATCAAGCCCGGCGCGTCGCTGCCGGTAGACGATTCGGGGTTCGGTTTCGACAATATCGGGGCTGTCCTCTCGGTCTCGCCAGCCCTGCTCGAGCGGTACATGTCGGCGGCGCGGATGGTGAGCCGCGTGGCGGTGGGCGACCTCAACCTGAAGCCTGGGGAAGAGGAATTCAGCGCGCGGCGAGGACCGCGGAACGAGCGCATCAGCGACGACCTTCCTTTCGATTCCCGCGGCGGATCGAGCTTCCAGTATTATTTCCCGCTCGACGCCGAATACCGGATTCGCGTGAAGCTGGGCGGCGACGGCGGCGGAATGGCCGCGCCGTACGAGGTGCGCCTGCCGGTGAAAGCGGGCTTGCGCACGGTGGCGGTGACGTTCCTGCGGGAGTCCGCCAAGCCTGAGATTCCGGCCCCCGCCGGACGGCGCGGCGCCCCTCCTCCCCCTCCGGCGCCGGGGCTCCGAAACGCGCCGGCCGAAATGGATCTCCGGCTGGATGGCGCGAAGCTCAAGCGGTTTCAGGTGCCGCACGGCGTCGCTCCCCCGCAGGTGGACAAGGTCCTGATCGCGGGGCCGTACAACGCGACTGGCCGGGGCGATACGCCGGCCCGTGACAGAATTCTGGTGTGCCGTCCGGCGGCGGGCGACGAAGAATCCTGCGCGCACACGATTCTCGCCACCGTGGCGCGGCGCGCGTTTCGCCGGCCGGTGACGGATGCGGACATCCAGCCCCTGATGGCGTTCTACAAGGGCGGGCGCGCCGAGGGCGATTTCGATCACGGGATCGAAAAGGCGCTGCGGGCCATGCTGGTGTCGCCGGACTTCCTGTTCCGCATCGAGCGCGACCCCACAGGTGCAGCGCCCGGAAGCGCTTACCGGATCGGCGACTTCGAGCTGGCATCGCGGCTCTCGTTCTTCCTGTGGAGCAGCATCCCGGACGACCAATTGCTGGACCTGGCGGAAAAGGGCAAGCTGAAGGATCCCGCGGTGATGGAGACGCAGGTGCGGCGGATGCTGGCCGACCCGCGTTCGCAATCGCTGGTCGGCAACTTTGCCGGACAGTGGCTTTACCTTCGGAACCTGGCGGCGCACAAGCCGGATCCGGAGGTCTTCCCCGAGTTCGACGAAAGCCTGCGCCAGTCCTTCGAGCAGGAGACCTCGCTGTTTTTCCAAAGCATCCTGCGCGAAGACCGCAGCATACTGGATCTGCTGGATGCCAACTACACTTACCTCAACCAGCGTCTGGCGGAGCACTACGGCATCCCCAATGTTTACGGGTCGCAGTTCCGCAGAGTGGCGCTCAGCGATCCGAACCGCGGCGGTCTGTTGGGGCAGGGCAGCATTCTGGCGGTCACGTCGTATCCCAATCGCACTTCGGTGGTGCAGCGCGGCAAATGGATCCTCGAGACGTTGCTGGGCGCGCCTCCCCCACCACCGCCGCCGGATGTCCCCGACTTCCAGCCCAAAGGCAAGGACGGCAAACAACTCTCGATGCGCGAATCGATGGAACAGCACCGCGCCAACGCCACGTGCGCCTCGTGCCACTCGCGCATGGACCCCCTGGGATTTGCGCTGGAGAATTACGACGGCGTGGGCAAGTGGCGGACGGAAGATGCCGGCAGCACGATCGACCCTGCGGGCAAGCTGCCGGACGGCACCGAGGTCGCGGGACCGGCGGGGCTCAAGAAGGTCCTGGCGACTACGCGGCGCGACGAATTTCTGGCGACGGCCGCCGAAAAGCTGCTCACCTACGCGCTCGGGCGCGGGCTGGAGTATTACGACAAACCGGCTGTCCGCGCCGTTACGCGAGAAGCCGCCCGCGACAATTATAAATTCTCGGCCCTGGTAACCGCAGTCGTTCGAAGTACACCTTTTCAGATGAGGAGGACCCTGGAACCATGATGATCACCAAGAAATCCCTGCCTCGCCGCGCCTTTCTGCGCGGTCTGGGCACCACGCTCGCCTTGCCCTTCCTGGATGCCATGGTGCCGGCCTTCGGCGCGAACGCGGGCAGCAAACCGGCGGTGCGCCTGGCGTTCGTGTATGTGCCGAACGGGATCATCATGAAGGGCTGGACACCGGCGGCCGAAGGCACGGGCTACGAGTTCATGCCGATCATGAAGGCGCTGGAGCCGTTCCGCGAGCAGCTCCTGGTGTTGAGCGGACTGGCCCAGGTGCAAGGCCGGGCGTTGGGCGACGGCGCCGGCGACCATGCGCGCGCCGGCGCCACGTGGCTCACCGGTGTCCATCCGAAAAAAACCGAGGTGGATATTCACGGCGGGGTGTCGGCCGACCAGATCGCCGCCAGGGAATTCGGTAAGACTACACAATTGGCGTCGCTCGAGATCGGGCTCGAGAGTCCCGCGCTGGCTGGCGGGTGCGACTCCGGTTATAGCTGCGCGTACACCAACACCATCGCCTGGCGCTCGCCTACCACGCCCTTGCCGGTAGAGGTCAATCCGCGCGCCTTGTTCGAACGGCTTTTCGGCGATGGCGAGAGCACCGACCCGAAGGCCCGGTTGGCGGCGCTGAAGGAACAGCGCAGCATTCTCGACTACATCCGCGACGACGTGGCGCGGCTGGGATCGGGACTGGGGAATGGCGACCGCGCGAAGCTGGACGAGTACATGGAGGCGATCCGCGACATCGAGCGGCGCATCCAGAAGGCGGAAGAGCAAAACGCCAGCGTGAAAATGCCGGTGATGGAGCGGCCCAGCTCGATTCCCGAAGAGTTCGTCGACCACGCGAAGCTGATGATCGATTTGCAGGCGATTGCCTTCCAGGCCGATCTGACCAGGGTGATCACGTTCATGATGGCGCGCGAGGGCAGCAACCGGCCCTATCGTCCGATCGGGATTTCGGACGGACACCATTCGATCACGCACCACATGAACGATCCGGAGAAGATCGACAAGGTGGCCAGGATCAACACCCACCACGTGCAGACGTTCGCCTACATGCTGGAGAAGCTGCGGTCGACGCCGGACGGCGACGGGAATCTGCTGGATCACTCGCTGATTCTTTACGGCAGCAGCATCAGCGACGGCAACGCGCACACGCATCACGATCTGCCGATCGTGCTGGCGGGCGGGGGCGCGGGGCAGGTCAAGGGCGGGCGGCACGTCAAGTATCCCAAGGACACGCCGTTGACCAATCTGCTGCTCAGCATGCTGGAAAAGGCCGGCGTGACGGCGGAGAAGCTGGGCGACAGCACCGGTGAGCTGCCCCGGTTGTCCGATGTCTAACAAGGCTGTGGGGCTGTGCTTGTGGGGCAGGTTGGCAACCTGCGGCGGATTGTTAATCCGCCAGCCGGCTTTCAGCCGGCTCCTCATCGGTTCCCTCCTCCTGGCCGCATCCTGCTTTGCCGCCGGCGATTTGCGGCTGATCGACGCGATCAAACGGCGCGACGATAAAGCCGTAACCTCGCTGGTGTCGCAGCGGGCGGACGTCAACGCGGCGCAGCCCGATGGCGCCACCGCGCTCGCCTGGGCCGCTTACCTGGACGACACCGCGGCTGCCGGCGTCCTGCTGGCCGCCGGGGCCAAGGTCAACACCGCAGACGAGTACGGCGAAACGCCGCTTACCCTGGCTTGCGCCAACGGCAACGCGGCTCTGGCCGGCAAACTCCTCAAGGCCGGCGCGGATGTGAACGCGGCGCGTTGGGACGGCGAGACGGCGCTCATGATCGCCGCCAACTCGGGTAACGCCGAGGTGGTGCGGCAGCTCATCGCACGCGGCGCCAACGTCAACGCCGTGGAATCTCGCAAGGGGCAGACGGCACTGATGTGGGCCGCGGCCGAAGGGCACTCCGACGTGACGAAAATCCTACTGGAGCACGGCGCCGATTTCAAGGCCGTTTCCAAGGGCGGTTTCACGGCCCTGGTGTTCGCCGCGGTGAAGAACGACGACAAGTCGGCGCAGAGCCTGCTGGCGGCGGGCGCGGACCCCAACTACACGGTGCCCGACGGCAGCAAGGTGCTGTCCGTGGCGGCGGCGTACAAGAGCTCGCTTGCGGCCGTTGCTTTGGTGGAAGGCGGGGCCGACCCCAACGTCGCGGATCGCGCCGGCAATACTCCGCTGCATCTGGCGGCGCAGGCGGGAAGCCTCGAGCTGGTGAAGAAGTTGCTTGCCAAGGGCGCCAATCCCAACGCGCGCACGGTGAAGATCGCCGCGGGAGGCCGTGGCGGTGGAGGCGGCGGGTTCTTTCGTCCGGTGGGTGAGCAAACGCCGCTGCTCATGGCGGCCAAGGCCAATCACGAGGACGTGATGCGGGCGCTGATTGCGGGTGACGCCGATCCGTCGCTCAAGGGGCAGGACGGCTCCACGCTGCTGATGGCGGCGGCCGGCAGCGGCCACGTCGAGCCGGTCAAGTACGCCTGGGAGTTGGACCCGCATCCCGCGGTGGTCACCGATACCGGCGCCACCGTGATGCACGCGTCGGTGACGGGCACGGGCGGAATCTCCACGCAGGCCGAGATCTGCAAGGTGGTGCAGTTCCTCGCGGAGAAGGGCGTTCCCCTGGACAACAAGGACGCCCGCGGCAGAACGCCGATCGACATCGCCGACATCCTGCCGCTCGATACCGTGGTGGACCTGCTCACTCAGTTGATCGTCAAGAGCGGCGCGGTGCCGACGAAGTCGAAGCGATAGACCACCGCTCCCGCGGCTCTGTAACACGTTGCGATTCACAACGGCTCTTGGCGTCGCCGAGACGATTACGGCCCCATTCCCCCCGCCGAGGAACGGCAGCGTCGGGTGTTTCTGAGCCGCGATCACGGCCCCATTCCCCCCGCCGAGGAACGGCAGCGTCGCGTGTTTCTGAGCCGCGATCACGGCCCCATTCCCCCCGCCGAGGAACGGCAGCGTCG
>JBGPKH010000269.1:0-11061 GCA_041485845.1 Bryobacteraceae bacterium | reverse complement strand
GGCCATGATCGGCTTCTCGCGCGTGCGCACGCACTGCTCGAAGTTTTCGTTGTGTCCCGGGCTGCGCGGCACCTGGCCGGTGTCGAATTTCGAGGAGAAGTCCTTCACCTTCTGATCGGTCGCGGTGCTGGAGCCGTCGCCGGTGGTGATCGTGATCCTCCCGTTGTCGCCCCAGTACACGGCGCCGTACCGCGCCTGGAGCTCCGTGGATGGCTCGCCCGGCTGCGCCCACACCAGCGTCCAGTCCGGGTTCTTGAACTGGTACGTCACTTCCATGGTGACCGCCGAGTCGTACATGCCGTCGCGCGGCGGCTCGCCCTTGGCGTCGATGCTCACCGGCCCGGTGTTGTCGGCGCCCATGATCCAGCTCGCGATGCTCATGATGTGCGCGCCGCGGTCGCGGATCTGGCCCCCGCCGAAGTCGACTAGCCAGCGGAACGATCCGTGGGTGTGTTTCGCATTGTAAGGAAGCCAGCGCGCGGGTCCCACCCAAAGGTCGTAATCGATCTCGGGCGGCGGTTCGCTGTCCGGGGTCCAGTCGCCGATCGGACTGGCGTAGTGCCAGCAGGCCACTTTCCGCATCGTGCCGAGCTGGCCGGCGCGGATGTAATTGGCCGCTTGCCACGCGGCCACCTGCGAGCGGCCCTGCGAGCCGATCTGCACCACGCGCGCGTAGCGATCGGAAGCCGTGACCATGGCCCGCCCCTCCTCGATGGTGTTGCAGGCGGGCTTCTCGCAGTAGACGTCTTTGCCGGCCTGGCAGGCCATGATGGTCATCAGAGCGTGCCAGTGGTCGGGCGTGGCGATATAGACCGCATCCACGTTCTTGTCTTCGAGGAGCCGCCGGAAGTCGCGATAGGTTTTGGGCCTGCCCCCGACGCGGGTGGCCGCGGCATCCAGGTGCTTCGCGTCCACGTCGCACAGCGCCACGGAGAGCGCCGGGCTTCTCAGCCCCTTGCCGTCGCCGCCTTGCCCGGGCGTGGGTGGAAGCGCCTTGCCGAGGTCCGCCTCGGGCCGCAGGTGCGTCCGCCCGCGCCCGCCGATGCCGATGTGGCCGAGATGCAAGGTGTCGCTGGGCGCTGGTTGTCCCTGGCCGAGCACGCGCCGCGGCACGATATCGAACAGGTATGCCCCGCCGGCCGCGGCGGAAGACTTCAGAAGGTCTCTTCGCCTCATGTATTATTCCTTTCTCAAATGGTCCGCAGCAGCTCCCGAGTATATCGCACGCACACTTCCAGGTCTTCGCACTGCTGCCGGCCGGGATCTTTTCCCGCCGGAACGGGAACCGCGGGAGTCGGTTTGCCGCGCTCCGCCAACGCGAGGAAGCGGCTGAACTCCCAGGCCGGCATCTTGCGGTAGTTGTCCCAGAACTTAGGATCGAAGACGTTGAACACTCGGGGCTGCCGCGAAACCAGGTTCTCGAAGATGAGCGGCATGCCAGGCCGCAACGCCAGGAATTTCTTGATCCAGCCACTGATGTCCACGTTGCCGTCGCCCATGTTCACCCAGCGCACCGCGATCCCCTCCGGCACGCGCCAGACGGCGCTGTCGCGAATGTGCGTGGTTTCGGCATAGGGCGCCAGCATTTCCATCGTCATGAGTGGATCTTCCAGCATCCACACGGGGTTGCCCGAATCCAGGCAAACGCCCATGACGTCTCTGCCCACCGCCTCCACCATCGCCTTCATCTCGCGGGCCTGAAGGTCGCCGCCGTGGTTCTCCACCGCGAGCTTGACGCCCGAGTCCAGGATGCGCGAGCGCATGCCCCGCACGGCGGCGATCATGTTCTCGATGTGCTTGTCGATCTCGGGGCGCTCGGTCCCGCTGCCCAGCACGCACCGCATGGACCGCGCGCCGAAGATCTGCGACACTCTCAAAGCCGGCGCCACCTGTTGCTCGACCGTGCCAAGAGCGGCATTGAACGACCGCGAACTGGGACAGACCGATCCATGCGCGAGGATCAGCGAGAGGCCCAGATTATCGGCATACGCGCGGACCTGTTTCACGGCGGATTCGTCGAGGAGCACGTCGCGCGGGAGCGAGATCATGGCGTGACGCAGGTTGATTCTCGCCATGTAGTCGAGGAACTGAACCGGCGTCCATTTCATCTGGCTGACGCTGCCCGAGATGGCCCCAAGTTCCACCTGGGGGCGCTGCGCCGAAGCCAAGCGCTGGGTCAACGCAACCCCTGCAGCAGCTAGAAAGGTCCTTCTGTCGATCTCCTTGCGACTGCAACGGTATTCCGAGAGGGCCTTGGAGCAGGCGCGAAAGCCCGAAGACGGCATCAGATCACCTCCCGACGGTCACACAGATAAAAACGAGAATCCTGACGTTGATCTATCACGCCCATTCCGCGTTGTCAAGGTAATTGGGTCCGGCAATTCGATCCGGGCCTTCAACGACGACAGCAACGCCGCGCGCCGCTAGAACCGGAACCGAAGGGAAACCTGCATGATTCGTGCCGGCCGCGCCGACGTCGCCTGTCCCAGCGAGCTGTTCGTCTGCTGCCCCGCCGCATTGAACGTGGCGGTTGTGTTCATGCCGCTGAACTGGGTGTGATTCACGAGGTTGTAGAACTCCCAGCGGAACTGCACGCTTCGCGTGTCGCTCTTGATGGGGAAGTTCTTGAACAACGTCACGTCCCAATTGTTGATGCCGGGGCCGCGCACGATGCCGCTGCCGATGTTGCCCGCATCGCCCCGCGCCGGACGCGCAAACACTTTCGGGTTGAACATTTGAAGAAAACCGCGTTCGCCGTGCGAGATCCTGGGATCGCCGATGAGATTGGCGCGGACGCCGTCGCCGCCGCCCACCAGGTCGGCATTGTCCGATAACTGCAACGCGATGTTGTTCGGTATCCCGCTGGCAAAAGAAGTAATTCCGGAAATCTGCCAGTTGTCGAAAGCCACGCGCACTACGGGGTTGGGAGCGAGCTTGCTGGCCTTCGGGAGATCGTACGTGTAGTTGATCGTGAAAACGTGCGTCTGGTCGAATCCCGACTTGGTGTAGCTCCAGGCTCTCGCGTTCTGATAGACCGGAAAGTTCGCGCCGGTGGGGCCCGCAACCGACACGCCGCCGCCGCCTTGCGAGCCATTCCCGTAGTAGTCCATTGCCTTGGAGAAGGTGTAGGCCACGCCGAACTGCAAACCACGAGCAAACCGGCGGTTGGCTTGCACTTCCAGGGCGTGGAAGTTCGAGCTGCCCAGCCGCGTCCGCTCGGTGATCCCGGCATAGCCGGAGTAAGGCCGCAGGTAATTGTCATTGAATGGTGTGTTGGTGGTCGGGTCGATGTTCTGCGGCAGGAAGCGGGTGCCATAGACGTATGTGTTGAGGGCTTGGTTGGTGGCCAGGTGCCGCGCCAGAGTCGAAACGTATTTGACTTCCATCACGGTTCCAAACCCGATGCTTTGCTGGACGCCGAGAGAGGTATTGTAGACCGCCGGAGACTTGCCGTTCCGGTCGAAGCCGACGGTCGTGCCCGGAGAAAGGAACCCGCTGCTGTTCAAGAACGTGTCCAGGTTCCCGTAATAAAACACCGGCGTGTAGTTGATGGGCGCCGCCGCCGCCTGGGGTTCATAGCGCAGGATCTGGTTGGTGATGGCAAAGCCCCCGCGGACCGCGGTCTTGCCGTTCCCGAAAACGTCCCAGGCAAAGCCGAACCGCGGCTGCAACATCTCGCCGGCGTTCTCGATAAACCCGTTCGGGTAATTCGGCTCCTTCGCCGTGATCGAGCCGTTGGCCGGATCGCCCGTGCCCGGCACGTAAGCAGGCCCGCCCAGCAGCGCCGGACTAGCCGTCTTGCCGGTGATCGGATCGAGAGCCACGCGGTTGGTTCCGCTGCAAGGATTGGCAGTTAAGCACGTCGGCCGGTACAGGACTGGCGCCTTCTTGGGATCGAAGCGTTCGATCGCAAAATTCGTGGCGAACCCATGCCAGGCCCACCACGGGGTGTAATACGCCGCACGCAGGCCCAGCTCGAGGGTGAAGGTCTTGGTCAGTTTCCAGGAGTCCTGCACGAACCAGTCGATATTGATCGACGTGCCGGCGGGACGGGTGCGAGCCTGCGATTCACTGTATTGTGTGAAGTTTCCCAGCAGTCCGTTGGCAAAAGGATGCCTGGCGTCGTTGGGGTTGTTGGTATCGACGTTAAAGCTGAAACTCCCCGTGGGAGTAGTTCCGAAGCCGCTTCCCGTGGTAATCCGGTCCTTCTCCGCGTAAACGCCGAACTTGAAGGTGTGCTTATTTCGGGTAATGGTGAGACTGTTGTTGACGTAATAATTGATGTCCGCCTCCTGCTGTGGGAACCGGCCCGCCTGGTAATTGCCGAAACTGGGCGTGCTTTGCAACCCGCCGCCGCTGTAGGAAACCGCCGGCAGCAGGTTGTCCGGATTGATCTCCGGATGGAATTGCCCGGAGGTGAAGCCCCAATGCTTGCGTGTCACCAGGTCGTCGTCAATGGTGGTCTCTTCGTGCTCGCGTTTCACACCCGCGGTGAACTCGTTCACCATCGTCGTGCTGACAATTCGGGTCCAGCCGAAAACGGCGGTTTTCGAAGGCACGTCGAAATCGTTGTTCGGGCCGGTAAAGCTCGTCAATGACCCGTTGAGATTCAGAACCTTGAAATGCATCCCCCGGAAGTAGAACGAGTCTTTGTCGGAGGCGCGGTAGTCGATCCGGAACAGGTACTGCCGCCGGGTATTGGGTGTCGGACGCAGGAATTGGTTGTTGTAAGCTCCCAGGGTGAGCGTCCGGTTCAATTGATTGGGCAAGGGCATGGTATTGAGAAGCGCCAGGCCGTTCTTGTTGATCCGGCTCGAGGGGATCACGTTTCCCGGGAAGTTCGCGTTCGTGAGCGGATCCCTGACCAGTATCAGCGCTCCGCCGGGATTCAGCGACTGGGAGAAGTCGCCGGCCCTTTCCAGGGCGGTAGGCAAGGTTTGGACGGTGGGAGTCGCCCCGGCCGACCTGCTCGGATTGCTGTCAAAGTTGAAAAAGAAGAACAGCTTCTGCCGGCTGGTGTTGAACACCTTGGGAATGGTGATGGGGCCGCCGATCGCGACGCCCTTGGTGTTAAAGCGGTAGAGCGACTTGGCAATGCCGCTGCGGTTGTTGAAGAAGCTGTTGGCATTGAACATCTCGTGGCGCTTGTAGTAATACGCGCTGCCGTGAAAATCCTTGGTCCCGCTCTTGGTGATCACGTTGACCGTGGCGCCGCCGTTGCGGCCATACTCGGCCTGGTAGTTGTTCATCAGGACCTTGATCTCTTCCACCGCGTCCGGGGCGACGTTGGTCTGGAACAGTTGCGAGCTTCCGTTGTCCTCCCCCTGCATGCCGTCCACCGTCATGGTCATCATCGTGTTGGGAAGGCCGCCGGCGTTCGGGAGAGTGAGAAATCCCGACGCCGCATCGGCGCCGCCGCCGTTCGTGCTGACGCCCGGAATCAGCAGCAGGTAGTTGTACAGCACCCGGCCCTTCTGGGCAATGGTATCGACCTGCCGCGAGTTGAGCACCGCGGAACTTTCCGAGCTCGCCGTCTGCACCCGGTCGGTCCCGGCGGTTACGGACACCGACTCTGTAACCGAGCCGAGAGTCAATTGCAGATCGCCGACCGACAGGCGCTCGTTGGCGGTTAGAACGTTGTTTTTCTTCTCGAAGGTGCGAAAGCCCGCGGCTTCGACTTTGACGGTATAGCTGCCGGGCAGCAGCGAGGGAAAGTTAAAACCGCCCGTCGCATCCGTCGTGGACGATCTCCGGTCGCCCGTGCTTTCATTGGTTACAACCACCACCGCTGCGGGAATCACGTTACCGGAAGGATCCGTCACTGTGCCCAGAAGGGTGCTGGAGATGGTCTGTGCCTGCCCGCTCGTGAGAACCAGCAAGACCGCGGCAAGGAGCGCTACCGGCAGATTGAGCCTGAACGCGTCCGTTGGCTTGGGAAACAACATGGCATTTTCCTCCCCCCAAAAGCAGGCCGCCGCGGGCCAACCGAATCCTGTGGCGGGTCCTGTGGGCCAAAATTATATCACATCCGATGCAGTGTGCTATTCCACTCGCAGGATCGTTTTCGGGATCTCCCGATTCAGCGGCGGTGACCGGTTACGGTTGTGCCGTCCAGCGTGAGCTACGGAGCCGCGACCGTAGGAAGCGGAGGCGGGTGAGGACTTCCCGAACCCGTGTAAGCACCCCAGGATCGAAGGCGCCTAAACCTAAACGTTTTCGGGATTTCGCGATTCAGCGGCGGTGACCGCTCCCTGACCGGTCGCGGCTCGGTACGGTTGTGCCGATTCAGCGTGAGCTACGGAGCCGCGACCGTAGGAAGCGGTCGGCGGGTGAGGATTTCCCGAATCCGCGTAAGCACCCCAGGATTCAAGAGCTACGGACGGCGCGAGGGGCGGGGAGCGGATCACTCAAAAATGTTCCGTCCGCGGTCCACGCATTCCCCTGGGCGCACCCCTGCCGCATGGAGCCCGGACCCGAGATGCCGCTCGCCGTACTGCGGCGCGCGTTGCCCGTAATAAGCCCGCTCCGATTCCGTCATTTGCGGCCTAACAGGTCCATGGCGGCCCTGCGGACCCGCGGATCGGGAGATTCCGCGGCTCGCTTCAAGTGCGCCGTTCCGGACGCGGAAT
This sequence comes from Bryobacteraceae bacterium, assembly GCA_041485845.1. Classification (GTDB taxonomy): domain Bacteria; phylum Acidobacteriota; class Terriglobia; order Bryobacterales; family Bryobacteraceae; genus OMOG01. The sequence goes on along the minus strand of JBGPKH010000269.1, from coordinate 4,432 downwards.
CGCCGAGCGAAAGCAGAAGCTCACCCAGATGCCAATGCGCCTCGAACAGGTCTGGGCTCACCCGCAGCGCTTCTTCCAGCCGTTGCCGGGCCTCGGCCGCATCGCCGCGCCGCATCAGCGCCAGCGCCAGATTCGTCAGCGCCACGCCGGATTCCGGGTCCGCCGAAACCGCCAGCCGGTACTTGCCAATCGCGCCCTCGCTGTCGCCCTGCATCATAAGCACCGTCCCGAGGTTGGCGTGAGCCGGAGCGAGTTGCGCCCGCAGCGAAGCCTCGTAACGCGAGCTCGCCGTCCGCACGCTTCCGGTCGCGGCCAGCGCGGTAAACCAGGCAGATTGCGCCGCCTCGATAGCCGGGCCTGCCCGCAACGCCCACGCCAGTTCCTGTTTGGCGTCGGCCAGCTTGCCTTCCGCGATCAGGACGTCCGCGAGATTGATGCGGATCGCGGCCACTTGCGGCCCCAGCCTGACCGCTTCCCGCAGCGCGCGCTCCGCCCCGGCAAGATCGCCCGACCGCAGGAGCACGTTGCCGAGCCGCGCTTCGGCCGTGGCGCTTTCGGCATTCCGCGCGAGCGCCTGCCGCAGCGCCGCCGCGGCCGAAGTAAGATTGCCTTGCTCCGACCAGGCGTTGCCGAGCGCGAGCAGCACGGCCGTCCGATCCGGCGACAGCGCCCCGGCGCGCTCATAGGCATTCACCGCCGCAGCCACTTGGCCGGTAGCCTGCCAGCCTTGGGCCAAGCCATAGATGTACCGCCAGTTTTGCGGATCGTGCCTCGCCGCCTCCTGGTAAAACGGTATCGCCCGCGCGGCCTGGCCGGTATTCAAGAAGGCTTCAGCCATTTCGAAATACGGCCGCGCCGCCTGCGGGCGAACCTGTGCGAGCAGCGCTTCCAACCCGCTCAAACCGTCCGGAAGATGGGAAAGCTGTTTCACTTGGGCGACGGCCAGGAGAAGCGCGTTCTCAGGCGTTGCCGGCAGTTCCTTCGGGTAATACAGCGCGACCTCGCCCGCGTACGGCAGCGTGCCGCCATCGTGCCGGCCGGCCAGCGATTTCACCGGGGGCGGCCGCGCCGCGATCCAGTGGTCCGTAATTAACACGTGGATTACGTCCTCGGCGTTCCGCTGCGGCATGTGGCAGGTGACGCAGTCCTGCGCGGCCGGATGGCGCCCCTGTTGGACCAGTTGCCCAAGGGCAGTGCTGTGACAACTGCGGCAGGCGCGCCCGGTCTTCCGCACGGTTTCCTGTCGCGGGGACGCCTGGTGCGGATCGTGACACGCCATGCACCCGAACGCACCGCCCGATCCCTGAAAGCAGGCCGATTTTCGAAACCGGTAGGCCGCGCTCACAATCTCGAACTTGTCGTCATGGCCGGCGCCCGGAGCGTGATCGAAGTAGAGCATGAAGCCGCCCAATGGCTCGCCAGGACGATAGGAAAAAGCGCTGCGCCCGAAACGCATCAGCGCCGCCGGGAGCGGCGAGCTGGTCGCTTCCAGGTGGCACTGCATGCAGACTTCCATGCGCCGCTCCGGCGTGAGCCGCGCCGGATTCAGGATCGCCGCCCGCACGCGCTGCGCGGCACTCCCCTGGCGCGCGGCTGCGACGTGGTTCCTACCCGGACCGTGGCAGCGCTGGCAATCGATCCCGTCCGGAAGCCGGCTGGGGTAGAGCGTGCCGCCATCCCATTCGGCCGCGCGCGCATCGACGTCCGGATAAGCGTTGTGGCAGAACATGCAGCGGTACGGAACCTCGCGGCTGAATCCCTGGTGTCCGGGCCGGTCGTAACCCGGGCTCATTCCCCAGTGGCCGCCATCCTCCGAGTACCAGCTCACGGGAAACTCCACGAGCTTGTGGTCCGGGGTGCGATGGAGGTAGCTGCTAGCATGATCGCCCGAACCCATCACGTAGTCCACCGAAACGTCGAGCGGATTCAACCCGCCCGGCGCTTCACGCCGGACGTAGTATTTTCCGGCGCGCCTCACGGGAGTGAAGCGCTCCCCCGATTCGATGTGAGAGAACGGCGCGGTATCGAACTCCGGAAGCGAGGCATCCGCACGCACGGAACGAAAAGAGCGCCCCATGCCGGTGCGTCCGTAGTTCTCAGCGATCTGACGGTGGCACTCCGCACACGTGTAGGGATCTACGTAGCCGCCGGCTGCCGGCGTTTGCGCTAGCGGCTGGGCGAGCAAGGCGCCGGCCACGGACCAAAGGGGCCAGCCCACACGGAGGCGCATTCCTCATCGTAACGCTGGCCTCACCACGGAAACGGGTCACACTTCGATTCCGGCCTTGCGCATGACGGCCTGGGCGGTTTCCAGCCCCAGTTTGGCCCCATCCTCCGCCGACATCTCTTTGGGAATGCGCCCGAGGGGCTCGGGACTCACGCTTCCTTCCCAGCCCATCTCCCGCAGCGTCTTGAATATCCCCGTCAGATCGATCACTCCCTCACCGGCCATCAGCCTCTGGTTGTCGCGCACGTCCTCCGGCGGCTGCCTGGCGGCGTCCGACAGGTGCACGAGCACGATCCGCGAATTCCCGGCCCGGCGAATGTCCTGCAGCGTGGCCCCTGCGTGATACCAGTGCCAGACGTCCAACACCACCCCGAAACTCGGCCCACACTCTTTGGCAAAATCCACCATCTCGTTCATTTGCCAGATGAACTCGTGCGGCGCCCGCTGCCGAAACTGCAACGGCCCCAGAAACTCAAACGCGCAGCGCACGCCGTGCTTGGACAACACCGCTCCGACCGCCTCAAAACGCCTTTTCAGCGTCTGCCGCAGTTCCTCCTTGGGCGTTTGGCTCGCCGGCGACATCACGACCATCATCCGGCTGCACCCGATGGCCGCCGCGAACTTCACCTGATCTTCGAGCGTCTCCATACCCTTCTTGAACGCGTCCTCATCCCCGCGCGTGGCGTTGACCGGCAGGTTGGCGTATGACGGCTTCAATTTCGTTTCCGCAAAAAGCGCTTTGGTCGTCTCCAGGCCTTCCTTCATCGCTCCGGCCAGGTTGAGATCCGTGCCACCGTATCCTACCTTGGCGGCCAGCCGCGCAGACTCCGGCCACTGCACCTTGCCGTTCAACAGCGTATTGTTCAGGGAAATAAACATTCCCGTCCCAGCGGCCGCCGCGCCGTTGGCCAGCCCCAGCGCCGCTCCCATGCCGGCCGCGGTCTGCAGGAATTCTCTTCGGTCCATTCTCGCCTCCTCTGTGGACGCGCGCTTGCCGCGCTCGCGCACTACAGCCTCATCCAGCCTACTCCAAACCACGGCTCGCGTCCCGTCCCAACGGCGCGGCCCGCGCGAGCGGCTTCGTAACCGGCGCGAAGGCCAGCCGCGCGCGGAGGCGCCACGGAGTATGCTAATCCAGTTCAATCGCCTGCCGATGGTTCCCGACTGGTTGCGGTTCAGCATCCGCCAAAACCTCACATCCCTACAAACCCCTTCACTCCCCTGCCAGCCCGTAGGGGAGTGAACTAAACTGGAGACAGAACATCACATGACACCCGAAGACCTCGCACAAATCACCGTCATCATCGCTGAGCGCCTGGACCGCGCCGTGGAAGCGCTCACCGCCAACCTGTCCGAAGTCCGCCAGGAACTCGGCATCCGCCTGGACACCCTCAACCGCCGGTTCGAAGCCCAGGCCCCTACCATCCTCAGTATTGACCAGCGCGTCGGCGCACTGGTCCGCCAGTCCGACCGCCTGGAACGCGACAACGGAGCCATGCTCGCCAACGACGCAGCCCAGCAACGCGCCTTCGACGCCCTCGCCGCCCGCGTGGCCAAGCTCGAACGCGAGCTCCATCCCGAGCAACTCCCATGAACGACACCCACCTCTACATCGCGATCGGCCTGCCCGTCGCCGCCGTGCTCACCAGTCTCACCGTCAGCCTCGTCCAGGTTTCCGCCATCCGCGAAGACATCCGTGAAATCCGCTCCGGCCTCAAGCATAAGGCGTTGCGCAAGAATAACATGGTCCGTGAACTGGATTTCGACGCGGAGACGCGGAGTCGCGGAGGAATCGCGGAGGAAGACAGAGAGAGAAAAGACAAAACGGATTCGCGTGAATTGGCGGGCTCGACTTCGGGGTCGGGTTCGAGAACGCTGAGGAGCGGTTTCACACCAGCGACAGCTCGCGCTCGTGCCGGGCGCGGCGCGTGAGGGGAACGAGCTCCCGGCGGTCCTCGCCGGTGTAGATCTGGCGCGGACGGGCGATCTTCCTCTCCGGATCGAGCAGCATTTCCTGCCACTGCGCCAGCCAGCCGACGGTGCGCGGGATGCCGAACAGTACGGTGAACTGCTCGGGCTGGAAGCCCATCGCCTGGTAGATGATGCCGGAGTAGAAGTCCACGTTGGGATAGAGCTTGCGCTTGATGAAGTAGTCGTCGGAGAGCGCAATGCGTTCGAGCTCCAGCGCGATATCGATCTTGGGAT
>JBGPKH010000268.1:0-11087 GCA_041485845.1 Bryobacteraceae bacterium | reverse complement strand
GCCTGAGTCGGGTCTATTCCCACCTTAGGGCCACCATAGGATCGACGCGCGAGGCCCTCCTGGCAGGTATGTAGCTGGCGATCAGTGCCACGACCATCAGGGTTGCGGCGGCAATGGCGAACGCAGCTAGATCGAAGGTTCGGATGCCGAACAGGAGGCGCGACATAGCGCGTGCAGCGGCGGCTCCAAGAAGTGCGCCGACAACAACGCCGATGGCCGTGAGTCGCAGACCCTCGCCAAGCACGAGGCGGACTACTTCATCCGGAGTGGCTCCCAGCGCGAATCGCACGCCCAACTCCGAAGTACGTTGAGCAACCGCGTACGAGAGCACACCGTAGAGTCCGATTACGGCCAGCGCAAGCGCCAGGATCGCAAACGAAGACAGCAAGGCCGCCGCGAAACGCCGGGTTGTCAGAGAACGCGAGACGATCTGATCCAGGGTGCGTATATCAAAAACGGGAACACCGTGATCGACAGACCAAATGGCCTCGCGAAGGCCTGACGCGAGGGAGGTTGGGTCGGCAGTTCGGGTGCGCACGATAAAGACGGCACTGGTTGTGGCACCACTTTCGATCTGGTACACGGAGAAATAGAGGGTCGGATTGACAACCGAGTCAAGGGCTTTGATGTGCACATCGCCGACGATGCCCACGACGGTCAGCTTTCGCCCACCCCAAATGATCCGCTTCCCGATCGCATCGCCGTTGGGCCAGAGAAGGCGGGCCATCGATTCGTTGACAGTGGCCGAAAGCGGAGCCTGAGGTGTGTCCTCACTGCCAAAAGTCCGGCCCCTTAGGAGGGGGATGCCCATCGCGGCGAAATAGTCGCCGCTGACCAGCGCATTGTCAGCCCAGCGCACCGAACGTGCATCTCCGCCTTCGAGGATGAAACCGATTTGCCGGTCGTCGGCGAGCGGGATGTGCGTGGTTAGCCCGACTGCGGCCACCGCAGGCAGCACCGCCAGACGTTGGACCATCTGATGTTCAATCTCGTGGCGGCGGTCGGCAGAAGGGTAACGCTGACGATTGAGGGTCGTGCGTGCGATGAGCACACCTCCGGGGGAAAATCCCATCGGCACCCGCAGCACTTCGAGCAAGCTGTGAATCAGCAGTCCGGCTCCGATCAACAGGACCACTGCACTCGAAGCTTCGAACACAACCAGCACCCCGCGTAGTCGGCGGCGTTCCTGGGAAGCACCCTGGCGACCGGCCTGCTTCAGGGCTGTGCCGATATCTGGACGGGTCCAACTCAGAGCGGGTGCGAGGCCGCACAGGAGACCGGTCAGAACGGAAATAGCCAACGTGAATACCAGCACTGTCGGATCGAGGCGCACTTGGGCCAGACCTGCAACAAATGACGGCCAAAGACTCGCGACCAATTTGATGATGGCCTGTGCGAGCGCGCATCCGAGCGCAGCGCCGGCGGTCGCAAACAACAGGCCTTCCGTGAGCAATTGCGCAACAAGTCGCTGAGTACTTGCGCCAAGCGCATTCCGCAGGGCCATTTCGCGCTCTCGCACCGCGGCGCGAGCCAACAGGAGATTCATCACATTGGCGCAGGCAATCAGCAGGACGAAAACCACCGCTCCGGCGAGCGCCAGGAGCACGGGACGGGCACGTGCTGCGTCCCCGGCACCGAGGAGATCGAGATTGACCTGGAGGCGGATATTGCCGGTATAAATGTCGGAATGCTCCTGCTGGAACTCGTTAGCAACGCGCTCAACATCCTGCGCGGCTTGAGCGAGTGAGACTCCCGGTCGGAGGCGGGCAACTAGATGCACCGGGAATTCGGCGGCACGATCCTGGATTCTCTTCGCCGTAAAGGCCATGGGTACCCAGAGGGCCGGCGGTTCACCAACGCTCGCCGCCGTGAAGGGGAATTCAAAGCCGACGGGCATGACGCCGATCACGGTGTGCGGCTGTTCGTTGAGTCTGACTACAGCACCGATTGCTTGCGCGCTGCCGTCAAAACGCCTTTGCCAGAATTCGTAGCTCAAGATCACCACTTTCGCGCCGCCCGGCTCGTCTTCTGGTGGAGAAAATGCGCGCCCGATAAGCGGCGCGATTCCTAGAGTTGAAAACAGCGTGTGAGTGACACGCTGTGCCTGAATATGGACAGGTTCCGAACCGCCAGTCAAGTCAAACGTGCCATCTTCGTAGCCTGCGACGGAGGAGAATGCGCGGGTGCGATCGCGATAGTCCAGGTACTCTACTGGAGCGGTGCCCAGGGAGATGTCGCCAAGTTTGGGGAACTTCTGATGCAAGGTGACGAGCCGATCAGGGTCGGCGTATGGCGGCTTGCGCAGTAGTACCGTGTTTACGACACTGAACACGGCCGAATTGATCCCGATGCCAAAAGCGAGGGTGATTACTGCGATCGCGGTGAAGCCCGGACTCTTCCGAGCAGTTCGGAGCGCATACCGGACGTCCTGGCCAAATCGTTCCACCGTTGTCCATCCCCACATGGCGCGTGTGTCCTCCTTGATCAATGTCACATTGCCAAACGCCCGCTGAGCCGCGAACCGGGCTTCCTCGGCCGACAGGCCATTCTCCTGTTGCTCGGCGGCCTCCAACTCCAGATCCGAACGCAGTTCACGCTCCAGGTCCTGCTCTCGTTCTTTGCGCCGCCACCAGCGCATTTCAGGCATCCTCAGCCGGCCACATGATTCGTGCAATCGCGCCGGTCAGTTGCTTCCATTTCGACTCCTCTGCCACGAGTTGCTTCTTTCCAGCCGGGGTGAGCCGGTAATACTTGAATTCCCGTTTCAGATCCTTCCCCGCGGGTTCCCACTTCGCCGCAATCCACCCTTTGCGTTCCAGGCGGTGGAGTGCCGGGTAGAGCGATCCGTGCTCGACCTGTAGCAGATCTTCTGTCGTTCGTTGGATGTGCTTCGAAATTTGATGTCCATGAGCGAGACCAAACAGCAGCGTCCGCAGGATCAACATGTCCAGCGTCCCTTGCAGCAATTAAATACGGTCGGAGGATTCGTTCGGCATAGCGTCAGCAGATATTCTAACCAGAAATCGGCCACACTGGGTAGACGACCTACCAAGTTGTTGGTTAGCAATCAGCCGTATAGCGTGCCATTCCGGGTTCGGGAAGAGGACTCATTCGATCAGGCTCGCCTCCGTGTAGTGGCCGCAGGTGGCAACAGGTCTGAAGCCTGTGCAGTGTTGCTTCCGAAAATCACGATATCAGGCGCCTTGCAGATCGCCGGATAGATCCTGGAATACGCCGAAAGAGCGAGTAGGGCTGCCCGGGGCGCCGGATCGAGTGATCACTCGCCACTTGGCGACCAGCCGCGGTTGATCGTCGGTCACGGGACCGCGGCACCGCTATGCATCGCCGACTAGCTACTTCCTGGCGTAAAAATGAGGGTCTAATCCGTTCACTGTCAATCCGCGGGGCAGCACACTTCTGCTGGGTCGTACGAATCGTCGCTCCAAAACATTTTTGATAGCTCGTGTCATTCTCCTCTTGACACCAAAACCAGACTGCCGTATCTAGGTCGGACGCGGAACACTTAGGTGAACGCGTTCTTACCGTTCACTCTCGACGCAGCGCCGCCATCGGATCCAGTCATGGTGGACCTTCCACCGGTCAGTCCGGAGCACACCGCCCTTCTTCTTAGGTGGATGCAAGACACGCCCAGAGGGCCGACCCGCATCAAGGGCCGGCTTCCGGCTGGAACAACTGTCATGCACAAGCCGGGCTCATCCGGAAACCAACCACGGTCTCACGCCCGCGTGGAACGACATCGGCCTCATTGTACTGCCGGACGGGAGGCGTCTGGCCATCGCGATCTTCGTCACGGATTCGACCGCGGACGAGGCTACACGCGACGCCGTGATCGCTCGAATCGCGAAAGCTGCCTACGACGCAGCGGCGAAGACCAACTGGTGATCGCACACGGAATACTTGCCTTTATGCTTCGTCCTGCTGTCCTGATTGTCCTTGTTGCCAGATGGACGCTGTAACTCAGGCGCTGGATGCAGGCAAACTTCTCCACCTGGGCTGCGTGCGGTTGTGCTGGCAAACTCTATTCCCTTGTTTTGATCGGTTCTGGCCTTTGGGGCTCTGAAAAGACTGAGCTACACACCATCCTCGCCTGGGAATGCGGCCTTTCTTCTCCTACGCTTGACCTTGGAGGAAAAACAGCACCGTGGGCGGGGATCTGGAACGGCTCAAACAGCGCCTTCCGTTGTTGGAATACTTGGAGCGGCACAACTGGACCGCCCGCCCCGCTGGTGCTTCGCAAGAGTTCGTTGGGCTGTGTCCCTTACATCGGGACACCCGACCTTCCTTCTACGCCAATGCCGGCAAGAATCTGTTCTACTGTCACGGATGTGGCCGCGGCGGAGATCTGATCCGTTTCATCGAGCTTTTCCTGGACCTACCATTCCAAAGCATCGCGCATCTTGAACAGGGACTGGCGCCCGCTTCCACTTCGCAGTTGTTGGAGCAAACAGTCGCGTTCTACCAGTTGCAACTGCACCGGTATTCGGAAGGAGCACGGCATTTGGAGCAGCGCGGACTGCGCCATCCCGCCATCGAAGAACTGGGCATCGGTTACGCTCCCGGCGTAAACCTGCATCGCCATCTGGCCACCCTCGGCTATTCGTTCGATCTGATGCGCGACATCGGTCTGATCCACACCCACGGCTGCGACGCATTTTGCCGGCGTGTGATCTTCCGGTGTGTGATCTTCCCGTGTCGTCAGCACGGCCAGATTGTTAACCTGTATGGACGCATCTGGCGCCGATTGTTGGTACAGGCCGATCTGACCCTGGCGCAATTACACCTTGCATTTCTAGGATTCTATGCATAGAATTTCTTAGTATGGCACGCACAACCACGGATCCCAGCCTGATGCCGGGCACGCTGGACCTGATGATTCTCAAAACTCTCAGCCGGACCTCGCTGCACGGCTACGGTATTGCGCAGCAGATCAAGCTCAGCTCCGATGACGTTCTGGAGGTGGAAGAGGGGTCGCTCTACCCGGCGCTGCAGCGACTGGAGGTGAAGGGACTGGTGGATTCGGAATGGCGGATGACGCCGCACAACCGGCGGGCGCGGTTTTACCGGCTGAGCGCGGCGGGGCGCAAGCGCCTGGTGGCGGCGGAGGCGGATTTCGATCGATTGGTGAGCGCGGTACAGCGGGTGCTGCGGCCGGCGTAGGGAGGGAGCATGGGGGAATTCTGGCGTAAGCTGACGCGGTTGGGACGCCGCGATGAACTGGCTGAGCGGCTGCACGAGGAACTGCAGTTTCATGTGGACAGGAAGGGGAGCGAGGTGGGCAACCGGGCGCGGATTCTGGAGCAGGCGTACGAGGTGTGGTCGCTGGGACGCGCGGAGCAGGTGGTTGCGGATCTGCGGTACGCCGCGCGCGCGCTGGGCCGGTCGCCGGCGTTTTTCGCGCTGGCGGCGATCGGCACCGGCTTGGGAGTGGCAGCCATTACGGCGGTGGTGTCGGTCAGCGACACGGTGCTGGTCCGCTCCATGCCGTATCGGGACGCGGACCGCCTGGTGGTGGTGTCGGACCAGTTGTTGAAGCTGGATTTTCCGCGGTTCCCCATCAGCATCGCCAACTTCCTGGACTATCGCGCGCAGAATCGCGTGTTCGAGGACGTCGCGGCGTTTGAGCCGAGGGCACTGACGGTAACGATGGGCGGCCGGGCGGAACGGGTGGCCGGCATGATGGCGTCGGCGAACCTCTTGGCGGTGCTGGGAGGGGCGCCCGCGCGCGGCCGCTGGTTCGATCCACCAGAAAACCATCGCGGCCACATGGACGTGGCGGTGGTCAGCTACAGCTACTGGCAGTCGCACTTGGGTTCCGCGAAGGACGTGCTGGGCCAATCGCTGGTGGTGAACGATCAGCCGTACCGCGTGGTGGGGGTGCTGCAACGCGGCTTCGCGTTCCGGCTGGCGGGCGATGCGCCGGAAATCTGGCTGCCCGCGGGGCTGGACGCGGCGGCGCGCGATGCCGGCAACCTGCAGGCGGTGGCTCGCCTGAAGCAGGGCGTGACCCTGGCTTCGGCGCAGGCCCAGATGCACGTGGTCGCGGCGGATTTGAAACAGCGCTATCACGCCGGGATGGGGCCCCATGGCGAAGATGGCGGCTACGATGCCGTCGCGATTCCGCTACGCGAGGAACTGTACGGCGCGGTGAGGCCCACGCTATACGCGCTGGCCGGCGCGAGCGCCATTCTGCTGCTGCTGGGCCTGGCGAATACGGCGCTCTTGTGGATGGGACGGGCAGCGGCGCGGCGCAAGGAAGCGGCGGTGCGCCTGGCGCTGGGGGCTTCGCGCTGGCGCGTGGGCCAGCAACTGGTGCTGGAGTCGCTAGTGCCTTCACTGGTGGGGGGCGCGATGGCGCTACTGATGACGCTGGCTGCGCTCGCCGCCTTGAACAGCGCGCCGCCGGGAGAGCTGGCGACGGCGGATAGATTCGCGCTGGATTACCGCGTATTCGGCTTCGCCCTGATGCTCTCGGCGACGGCGGGGGTGCTGTTCGGCGCGCTGCCGGTGGGGAGCGTCTTTCGCGCGGGCGTGGAGGGCCGGGCGCTGATGCAGGACCGCGGGGGAATCGCCGTCCGGTCGGAAAGCCGCCTCCGTCCGGTAATGGTGGCGGTGCAGGTGGGGCTGGTGTGCGCGCTGCTGGCTCCGGCATTGCTGCTGATGCAGAGCCTGGCCGCGCTGGAAAGCATCGATTTGGGGGTCCGGACACGCAACCTGGTGACGGGATACGTCAGCGTACCGCCGGCGCGCTCGCTGGACCCGGCTCCGTGGTACCGCCGACTGGAAGTGACGCTTCACGCGCAATTGGGCAGCGGCAATGTCACGCTGGCATCAGTGCTGCCGCTGAGCCACGGATCGGGAGGCGACCCGTTCAGCATCGAGGGCCGCGCGTTCGGCGCCTCCGGGACCTTGCCGCAGTTTTCCGACATCCTGCGGGTCGGACAAGGATACTTCGACCTAATGCAGGTGCGGATTCTGTCGGGCCGCGGCTTCGAAGCGCGGGACTTTGTTGAGCCCACGCACGTCACCGTGGTCAATGCAACGCTGGCCAAGGCATTCTGGCCGCGCGAATCGCCGCTCGGAAAGCGCGTTTTGATGGGCGCGCCACGGCCGGGCGCGGATTGGATGACCATCGTAGGAACGGTGGCGGACATCCACACCACGCAGTTGAGCGAGGCGCCGGTGCCGCAGATCTATTTTCCTTACACGCAGTTCCCCACGCGCACCATGGCGATTATCGCAGATACCCGGCGCGGGGCGGATCTGGCCCAGGCTGTGCGCGCTGCCGACCCCACGGTGCCGCTGTTTTCGGTGAGGACGATGGAGGAGAGGGTGGCTCAGTCGGTGGAACGGCCACGTTTGCGGGCGCAGGTCTTCAGCGCGTATGGCGGTCTGGCGTTTCTGCTGGCCGGCTTCGGCATCTATAGCATGGCGGTATACTCGGCGCTTCGCCGGCAGCGCGAGTTCGCCTTGCGGGCGGCTTTGGGGGCCACCCGGGAACGGCTTCTGGCAGCGATGGTGGGAGGCATTCTGGGGCCGGCGGCTATTGGCGCCTTGGGCGGACTGGCGGGAGCTTACGCCATTGCGCAGACGATGCATGCTTTCCTGTACGGGACCAAGGCGTCGAGTCCGGGCGTTTATCTTGCGGCGGCTTTGGTGGCGATGGCGGTGGCGGCTCTGACGGCGGGGTTGGGAGGGCGGCGCGCGTTGAGCGCCGATCCGGCGGAGGTTCTGCGGGGGGAATGAATCGGGTGCGCGAAGTAGAAGTGGGAATTAGGCTGGTGCGGCGTGCCTCCTAGTAGTCCTCAAATCGGCCGTTGAGATCCAACCGGCGGAAGAACGACATTAGCAGTCATGACCCTCGCATGGAACTGTCGGCGGCGTCCGGGCTCGGTTCCCGTAGTGGCTTGCCCTCCAGATCGTCTTCAACTATCTGCCCTCGCTGGATGCGGAAGTCGAGATTTGGTTGCCGGCCTTGGATATTCCGGGAATTGTGGCCTCCGTTTCGAAAGAGGGATGGGCAAGCCGGAATCCCGAGAATATATACCATCCCCAGATGAGGTGCGGATGACTGAATTCGAGTCCCCTTGCCTACTCGCCGGCGAGTAAGATTCCGGGCTTCAAACACCCTTCGCGACTCTCGAAATTCCGAGAGTCGTTGCCCCTGGGATCAGCTATCTATTTAAGGCTTCTCCAAAGCCGCGTATCCCAGCGCACGGGCTTTGGCTGGCTTACCTGGATGCGGAGAAAATCGGGATGTTCCTGATTGATCAGAACGTTGCGCTCTACCAGCGTCACTAACGAGGGCACGATCAGGACCGGCGTACTCCGCTCGTCATACCACCGATCGCCCAAGGCTTGGGCTGCCTCAAACGAAGGTGAATCCCAGTGCGGCACGTCGTCCTGCGTGATTTCTTCGATGGACAAGCCGGCCGGAATCTCGATCTCGATATAACCCTGGGTCCGTGGGACACTGCCCGAGGCGTGCACGAGGATCTCCAATAACGCACCCGCATACGTTTCGGCGGCGTAAATGACGCGCCGGCCAGGAGAATTCCACCGCGCGCCGTGGAGCATTGCCCCACTCCCGTCGAAGATAGGATGGCGCATATCGGCGATGCGGAACGCCCGGAGTGGACCGCTACGCCGGGAGGCCATAGACGATGCGGGCCATGACCTCCTCTGCCTGCCGTGCGCCCAATTCTGTCAGGGCCGCATCGAGGGGTGTCTTGCCCCCGATCTCCGGATGCGGGTTTGTCAGAAAGCGCCGGGCTTGCTCGCGATCTTGCCAGACATCCTCAGCGATGGCGACGACCCGCGCCAAGCGCTCAGTCCGCTCGCTTTCCGCGGGACTCAAGCGTTCCCGCCGCCGTTTGTACGTCGCCTCCGGGACGATCCGGTGCATCATGGCACGCTGTTCGGCAGTATCCGAAAAGACGCGCCGCGCCACGTTGCGAAGGGTTGCCTTGGGCAAGCCACGTTCGACAGCGTCATTCAACTCCAGTATGGATGTCACGGGCTTGCCCAAAACGCGGAGGCCGCCCAGCACTTCTCCGATATGGCGTGGTTCCAGCATAAGTATCATTATACCCCACATCCCTGGTCAGATGATACTGTTTCGACGTATGGAGGGGTCGTTCGCGCGAAATGTAGACGTAGCCAAATCGACTCCCATTCAACTCCCATTACCCGCTACCGAGGCTTCGTTAAGGCTCTTCAGAGTTGCCACTCGTGCCTTGTTTGGAACTACTTAGCCAGATATCGCCACGCTCATAACCAAAAGGTCGAAGGGTTCAGATCCTTCCCCGCAACCTATTTTTTCAACTGTTTACTTGGATTTCTGAGAGCTCCACAAACTCACATTAAGCTCCCAATGGCCGCGAGCGGCCTTGTGGCCCTCGGTCTGCGTCGATTTGCTGAACTTAAAGACCATTTCAACAACTTTGCTGTGGGCCTTAACCCATTTCCCGCACTTTTTCGGGGGCATGTGTGTGTTATCAGTTGGTTAGTAGCCAGTTCGACTGTTTTTTGTCACTACAATCGTGAGCGTTCTCGACCAGCCTCCAGTAGCGGTGGGTCTTGCCGCCCTTCCCGACGGCGCGAACTGCAGGAAAACATGGTTGTCACCCGCGCTACGACTGATAACTCAGGACAATAATGGCAGAAGCATCAGAGTAGATCAATAGGTCAGATGCGATTTGTCACTACACGCGTTTTTCTGGTTTTTTGGAACCTAACTGCAATGGTTGCCGCGTCGGGGTCTCTAGAATGGCCGAACTACTACATCTGTTTGCGGAAAATGGGTTAACGCTTCGTGTCAGTCATGGCCTTGCTGTAAATGGTCATCGACGTTTGGATGCTGGCACAGCGCGTCAACTCCTTTTGGACGGTGAGAGGCGCCCCGGTTTCATCCAGCCACAACCGATAGCTGTGCCTGAACGTGTGCCACCGGATATCGCACCGATCCCGGCAGCGATCCCGGCTTTGCGGATGTGCGGCTTCTAGATCTCCTCCTTGTGGTGGTACGGCCTGCCGGCGACCGGGTTCGCGAACAACCAGCCCTCCGGCGTGGAAAAGGACCGCTCCTTCTGTTCCATAGGCTTCTACGACTGCAGGGTCGACCGGAACGCTGTCCCGCGAATACTCGGTCTTACCGTCCCCAACCCGTGAACCATGCTCCGTTGAATCAGCAGCGAAATGCTTAGAATGGAGCTACCCGCTGGATCGAACCGGTGTAAAGGGGCCTTCGTCGCACAGGCTTCGCGACGGCTGGCTCGACAAGCTTCTGACGAGGTCCGGCCGCAGTGTAGGGGTTTTTGTAGGGACGCTCCTTCAAAAGGATGGCAAATAGTGCGAATTCCCGCATTTGGGCTCAACCTAACTGGACGTGCAACATCCTTGTTATGAGCAACCTGTAGCACTGGAACACACCAGTGCACGGACCGGGCACTATGCTGTTAACCGAAGGGTTGTAGGTTCGAATCGCGATTGGAAGCCGGGTAATGCCAAAAACGCCCTCGATGACTAGGGGAGTGTTTGGCGCTTCGGGGCCGTGGGGTGTGACGAAATCCGCAGGTGCCGGCGACAGATCCCGGAACGACGCCGGGCTCGGCAGTTGCCATCACTCGATCTTCAATTTACGCCCGCCGCTTTCTCCCCCCGCGCCTCCTGCATGAGGTCGTCCCAAACCTGGGCCGCGGCGCGGTCCTTGCCGCGGATCGCGTGGCTGTAGATGGAGGCGGTGGTGGCCACCGAGGAGTGGCCAAGGCGTTCGCTGACGGTCGCGAGGTCCACGCCCTTTTCCAGCAGGAGGGAGGCATGGCTGTGGCGCACGGTGTGGAGCGAGGCACCCTTGGGCAGCCCCAGCATCCGGCAAAGCCTGGACACCGTCGCCGACACCGAATCCGGCATCAGGGGTGTCCCATCCGGGTTGGCGATGATCAGGTCCAGATCGCTCCGGTAGCCCGGACCAAACTGGCGGCGGAACTCATCATGGCGTTCACGATGGCGCGCGAGAACCGGCATCGTCGCCGGCGGCAACTCGATCCTGCGCGGGGTCTCCGTTTTGG
>JBGPKH010000267.1:0-11097 GCA_041485845.1 Bryobacteraceae bacterium | reverse complement strand
GAACGTGACCTCTGGTTCGAAATTCTGGCGGGTCCGGTAGGCGCCCGAGGTGTTCGTCAGCGTCACCGGCGTGGATTGCAATTGGTCCAGGCTGTTCTGGTTCCACTGCTGGTGGTAACTCTCAAATTGGAAGCGCAAACGCACACGGTCCGACCCCATCCGCGTGTTCTCATACCGCGCGACGATTCCGGCGTAACGTTCCGCCAACTCGTCGCCGTCGCTCACCAGCCCGAATGTGAAGCCGTTCTGCCGGATGGTAGCGGTGCCCTCCACGGCGCCGCTCCAGTGGCTCGTGGAGGTGTAAAGGAATTTTGGAACGGAAACATCGAAGCGGGTGGGCCGGAGCTTGACCTCGAACACCACCTGCACGTAATCGGGACTCTTCCCGCGCAGAACGCGGCGCTCCACCGTGCGCGCGTGCAATTCCTTGCGCAGCCGCCTGGCCATCTCGTCGAGAACTGAGGGATTCAGCTTTTCCCCTATGAGTGCCGCGATGTCCTTCCGCAAACCGGAGCTGAGCTTCTCGTCTTGGCCGCCGGCGCCGACGTCGGTGGTCCAACCTTCCCCCGACACGACCACGGTCTCCACCGTGTAGTGCGAGTTGACGTTGAACTCGGAATCCTGCGTTCCCCCGAAGAGCAGGCCGCCAAACAGCAGGCAGCCAAGCCAGACGTATTTCATGCGACCCAGAATAGCACGCGTTGCGCCAATTGTAAGTGATTGAAAATAAAAAGAATAAATGAAGGCCGGATGTGCCTTGCGTTCACAGGTGTGGAACAGAACAGAGTTGGTAACGGCCACACCCCGAGGGGCGGCGCGTCCAGCCTTACAGAACCTTTGCCAGTTCCGTGGCGAAGGCGCTGCGGGGACCCTGTTCGCGATCTCTTCCGCCGCGCTTTCTGCGGTCGGGGCGTTGCTGGATATTGCGAGTGGCATTGGGGGCTGCTGCGGCCGGCTGCTGTTGCAGCGGTGCGCGCGCGTCTTTGCCTTTGGGCGGCTGTGCCGGGTTGGCCCGTAGAAGTCGATCTTCCAGCGGCGCGCGGTCGAAGCGGCGAATGATCGCCTGCATCTCGTCGGCCGTGGGCGCTTCGACAAAAGCGAAACCCTTGGATTCTTGCGTTTCGTGGTTGCGGATCACCTTCACGGCGTCGGCCACCAGATCTTCGGCGGCGAGCCATTGTTTGATGTCATCGGCGGTGACCCAGGTTGGGAGGTTGCCAAGAAAAACGGTGAAGCTCATTCAGTTGATTATTTGCTCCGTCGGTTGGATTTGCGGTACTTCAAGGGAAGGATTCTCTGCCAACTAAATATTAACAGAGTGCTTGATCGGATTGCAAACCCGGCGCCGCCCCCCGCTTCTGGAGTACAATCGTCCCTCAGGTCCGCCATGATTTCCCCTCTCACTCCCCTCGATTTCCTCGCCCGCAGCGCGCTGGTCTACCCCGACGCAAGGGCCGTCGTGGATGGAGACCGCCGCTTCACCTACGCGGAATTCCATGCCCGCGTACACCGGCTGGCGGGGGCGTTGCGCGCCCTCGGTGTAGCTCCCGGCGACCGCGTCGCGGTGTTGGCCATGAACGGCGTCGCGGCCCTCGAAGCGCACTTCGGCCCCATGCTGATCGGCGCAGTTCTCGTTATGCTCAACACGCGGCTGCAGTCCGAAGAGCTCGGCTGGATTCTCCAGCATTGCGGCGCCAAGGTGCTGCTGGTCGATCCGCCGCTGCGCCGCCTGGTTGAAAACGCCGCGGTGGAACAGATCATCGACGATTACGAAGGACTGCTGGCCGCAGCCTCGCCCACCGAACCCCAGCCGGTCCTCGACGAGAACGCCTGCATCGCCATCAACTACACCAGCGGCACCACCGGCTTCCCCAAGGGCGTGATGTACACTCACCGCGGCGCCTGGGTGAACGCCATCGGCGAGCTTACCGAACACGGGCTCAACCAGCGTAGCGTCTACCTCTGGACGCTACCCATGTTCCACTGCAACGGCTGGTGCTTTCCGTGGGCCGTCACCGCCGCCGGCGGCCGCCACGTCTGCCTTCCCCGTCCCGATCCCGCCGAGATGGTCCGGCTTATCGAGGCCGAGGGAGTCACGCACCTCTGCGGCGCTCCGGTAGTGGTCGCCTCGCTGGCCCAGTTCTGCGCCGCCGGGGGCATTCGTTTCGCGCGGCCCTTGCGCATCGTCACCGCCGGCGCGCCGCCCCCGCCCGCCGTGATCCGCGCCGCCGAGGAGACCGGCGCCGAGATCGCCCACGTCTACGGCCTCACCGAGACCTACGGCCCGCATACCGTGTGCGCCTGGAAGCCGGAGTGGGACCCGCTGCCCTCCGCCGACCGCGCACAGATCAAAGCGCGGCAGGGCGTCGCCTACCTGGTGGCCGGCACCGATCTCCGCGTGGTGGACGACCAGATGCGCGACGTTCCCGCCGACGGATCGACCATGGGCGAAGTGCTCATGCGCGGCAACAACGTCATGCTGGGCTACTACGACAACCCGCAGGCCACTGCCGACTCCTTCACCGGCGGCTGGTTCCACTCAGGCGATATCGCGGTGCTCCATCCGGATGGCTACATCGAGTTGCGCGACCGCAAGAAAGACATCGTGATCTCGGGCGGCGAGAACATTTCCTCCATCGAAGTGGAAAAGGTGTTGGCCGAGCATCCCGCGGTGGCGGAGGTGGCCATCGTGGCGGCGCCCGATCCCAAGTGGGGGGAGGTGCCGAAAGCCTACGTGGGGGTGAAGCCGGGTGAATCCGTGACTGCCGCCGAGTTGATCGCCTGGTGCCGCCAGCGCCTGGCCCACTTCAAGTGCCCGGGTCACGTGGAATTCGGCCCGCTGCCTCGCACCGCCACCGGCAAAGTTCGCAAGAACGAACTGCGCGCCCGCGCGCGGGGCTAAAGAAAAACCGCTCACTGACGTGCGCGGCTCCGTAGATTGCGTTACAGAGCCGCGACTGCAGCGCCGCTTACCACAGGCAAAACCAAAACCCATTTCATAAATCTCAGCGCACAGCGGCAGTTAGCGTCTCGATCAATGGCTGCGAAATTGCGGCGGTGGCTATTCCGGCAAGCCAACCTTCTTGCGAAGAGCCTTCACTCGCGGATCGCCACGAAGGAGGGCGAATTCCGGGGAGTTGAGGGCCCGGCCTACCCGCACTGCGCCGAGGGAAGCCAGGCGATCCAGAGCCTCCAGAGTGCGATCCTTGTCACCCAAGCCGGCAAAAGTCAGAGCTTGGGTGTAGGCGTTGGGCGCTGCGGCGGCTGCCAGTTTCTCCGCCTCCTCGCGGCGGCCCGCCCGTCCGTAAGCGTAACCGAGGTATTGCTGCGTGTTGACTGTTGCGAGCATCTGGATCGCCTCGTCAATCCTCCCCTGAGCCAATCTCACGCGGCTCAGACACTGGGTATTCCCTGTCGCCTTCTGGCAATGGCCGGCCGCTTCCTCATTCCGGCCGGCCGACATCAACGCCCAAGCCAGATTGGACTGTATGGTGGGTGAGAGCGGGTCGGTCTTCTCCGCGATCTGCATCTCGTGGATCGCTTCCTCGATTCTGCCCAGCGGTAGCAGTATAACCATGCTTAAATCGCTATAAGCCGTCGAGTCGCTCGGATCGATCTCAATCGCGCGACGGAAGCTCTTTTCCGATTGCGCCCAATCCCCGTCGCGTCCGTGGACCATCCCGAGAGCCTGGTGCGCTTCGGCCAAGAGCGGATCCAACAGGATCGCCTTCTCGGCCGCCGTGCGCATTTGCATCAATTCATCCGCGTGGTCACGAACACCTTGAAACGAACTGGCCGCGTACGCCGCCGCCAAACCCGCATAAGCCGGCGCGAACGAGGCGTCTTTCGCGATTACCTGCTGGTACAAACCGACGATTGCGAGGGCATCATTGCGGGACCGCTGGGGCTGAGCGCGTGCGTGCAGGTAAAGATCATAGGCTTCGACACTCGTTTCATACCGGCGCCTTCCCCGGCCGAGCCTCAGGCGCAAGTTGTTCACAATGCCGCGCGAGATCTCTTCCTGGATGGCGAAAATGTCTGTCGACTCCCGCTCATAGGTGCCTGACCAAAGTGGAAAATCGTCGCGTACGCGAACCAACTGGACATTGATCCGCAACTGCTGCCCGGCGCGAAGGACAGAACCTTCCAGGATGTAATCGGCCTGCAACTGCTGTCCCGCGTCACGGATATTGCGTGACCTGCCCTTTATGGAAAAAGAGGAGGTCCGGGAACGCACCGCCAGCCCGTCGATGATGGACAGGTTACGGATCAACTCATCGGTAAGGCCGTCGGCAAAGTAGTCGTTGGCGGGATCGTGGCCGGTGTTCTCCAGAGGCAGAACCGCAATCGCAATCGGCGTGCTCCGGTGTTGAATCCACCACCACTCGGCGGCCGCCAGCCCAATAACGAGACCGGCAAGCCCGAGCGCGGCCCAAAACCGAATGCCAAACCGCGCCGGCTTATCCTGTGGGGTGGGCGCGATTACGTGAGGCTCCTCCGCAACCTCGCGGAAGTGGGGCACATAGCCGCCTTTTGGCAGTTCGATTACAAGGGCATCAGCCTTTCCTTCCTTTATGTAGTATTCGTTCAGCCTTGCACGTAGCCGTGCGGCTTCCGTTCGCACCACCGGATCAAGCCTGGAATCGAAATCCGGACGGCGTCCGAAGACCTCGATCGCGATGACGGATTCCTTTAGTTCGTGGTCTTTGCTGTCCAGGTGCCCTTCGACGACGAATCGCAAAAACCCGGACAAGCGCTCGTTGCGCGAGAAACCGGGACTCTCCAGGACGCGTTCCAGTTGCCGCCGTGCGGCGTGCGCCTCCGATTCGAGCGATGGCATTGGTTCGAGAATAGCTCTTATTTTCAATGCGGTGCAAGCGTATCAAACGGTCTTACTACGCCTGGAGACTTGTTCTCTCCTCATTTTGGCGGCATGGTAGCCACATGCGAGCCGCTCTGTTGCTCACGTTGCTTGGCGCCACTTCCTGGGCTGGGGAGGCTTTCGGCGTGTGGAAACTGAATCCGGCCCGTTCGACGCTTGCCGGAAATCAGGAGAGTGTGACCCTTCGAATCGAACCACACACCCATGGCGAGGTGTTCACCTTGGACACCATGGCCGCAGATGGGCGCGCGTCAACATCCAGCACGATCCTGTACTTCGACGGCAAGGCCCGGGACTTCCAGGACTCGGCGTGTTCTGGAACGCAATCGTCTCGGCGCGTGGACGGCCGGACAGTGGAGATCCTGCGCGAATGTGCTAACGGCGGGCACAGGCAGCTCATCCGGCGATCAGCCGTAGAGCCGGGAGTGCTGATTCTCGAAATCACCGAGCAACAGACGGACGGCCGCCGCTCCGAGCGGCGCCTCGTAATGGAAAAGCAATAGGGAGAAGACGTGAAAACAACCATTATCGTTATGCTCCTTTCGCCACTCCTGCTGATCGCTCAGCAGAGTGGCGGCGCGTGGACCAACATCGGCCCCAGCCCCGCTGCTATCGAGGCCATCGCTGTGGACCCGCGGGGAACGGGGACTATTTTCATGGGTACGCTTGGAGGCGGCATTCGAAAATCCGTTGATCATGGAATTACCTGGTCCGCCGCAAATACCGGTCTCACCGATCTCGAAGTGATAGCGCTAGCCATAGACGCTTCCGGACCGCAAACGGTTTATGCCGGAGATCCGGGAGGTGGTCTGTTCAAGACCGGCGACGGCGGCGCAACGTGGCAGACTATCCCAGCGATTTCTGGGAGCATTGAATCGATCGCGGCCGACCCGAACCGGTCCGGCGTCGTTTACGTCGGGGTCTTCAACAACGCTCAG
This sequence comes from Bryobacteraceae bacterium, assembly GCA_041485845.1. Lineage (GTDB taxonomy): Bacteria > Acidobacteriota > Terriglobia > Bryobacterales > Bryobacteraceae > OMOG01. Next base: position 5,277 of record JBGPKH010000267.1, on the reverse strand, counting down.
AATGGCTCGATCCGGAAGAGCATCGACGGGGGAGTTACCTGGGCGACTATCTTTCCCACCACGGCTGCAATTTTCAACATAACGATTGATCCGGGGAACTCGGACATCCTCTATGCTCCGACCGTTGGACACGGCGCCTTCAAGAGCACGGACGGAGGCCAACGCTGGTCCCCGATGCCGGCCCTGACGCCGGCGGCAATATGGACGCTGGCGCTTGATCCCGCCAATAGCCAGGTCCTCTATGCCGGCGCCAACGAGGACGGAATCTGGAAGAGCACTGACGCGGGAAACACGTGGCAGCATGTAGGGTCACCGGGTCCTTTTCCCGTGAACTCGCTGACCGTCGATCCGTCCGCTGCGCACACAATCTACGCGGGCACCAACGGCGGTGGTGTCTGGACGAGTTCCGATGGCGGCGTAACCTGGCAGTCGACCGGGCTCTCGAACGGCATGGTGTGGTCGCTGGCGGTGAATTCCGCGGGAGCGCTGTTCGCGGGAACAAACGCCGCGGGCGCGCAAGTTTCCCGCGACCGCGGCGCAACGTGGACCATTCTGCATGCTGGTATTGACGCTGCAAATAAATTCGGCTACGGGATCTGGATCGACCCCAACAACGGCCAGAAGATGTTTGTCAGCAGCGAGTTCGGGTACGGCATGGTTTGGTCGCAGGATGGTGGTGCATCCTGGCCCGTCGCCGGACAGGGCTTCACCGCATTCGGATCTCGAGGTGTAGCGTTTGATCCGTCGGATTCCCGGCGATTCTACGCTGGCGGCATGATCGGGAACGGGTTTTTCAAAAGCATGGATGGCGGCTTGACCTGGTCAATCCGCCGCTTCGGATCCGCCGCGGCGTACGTGATCTCCGTGGCAGTCGATCCGTTGAGCCCGAATATCGTTTACGTGGGCACGCAAAACGAGGGGGTCTTCAGGAGCACCGATTACGGGGATAGCTGGAAATCCACCGGAAGCAGGCCGTCGGGGGCGATTACCTATTTGACCATCGATTCAACCAAGGGCGGAAGACTGTTCGCCTCCACGGCAACCGCGTTTTATCTGTCCGAGGATGGTGGAGAAACCTGGACCAACGTCTTGAATATACCGGCGTGGACCGTCACGATAGACCGCAACAGGCCCTCGACAGTCTACGCAACGGCCCGGACTCAAGGCATATTCCGCAGCGTCGACGGGGGACACACGTGGCAGGACATTAACAGCGGTCTCGCCAGTCTCACCATGGGTCGAAGCGCCCCGGTAATTATTGATCCCGTGAATCAGCAGACGCTCTATGTCGGGAGCGAACGCGGCGGCGTCTTCAAGAGCCTCGATGGAGGAGATCACTGGTTCGCGGTGAACTCCGGACTAGACGAGTTGGCTGTGTTCGGGTTGGCTATGGACCCGAGGAATCCTGCCGTGCTCTACGCCAGCGGTCCCAACGGAGTGTACAAGACGCTCACGGGAGGCGAAACGCTGAGCGCTTCCGTTAGCGTCAGTGCCGTTTTGAATGGCGCCAGCAATCTTGGCGGCCCGGTTTCTCCCGGCGAGATCGTGGTCATTACCGGCTCCGGACTCGGCCCCGCGCAACTGATTCCCGCAACTCCGGGGACTAACGGTCTTTACAGCGCCCAACTCTCGGGTACCACTGTTCAGTTCAACGGGACTCCCGCGCCATTGATCTACACCTGGGCCGGGCAGGTTGCTGCCCAAGTCCCGGATTCAGTTTCCGCCGGGGCGGCACAGGTCACGATCACGTTCGAGGGGCGCACTTCGGCCTCCTTCCCGGTGCAGGTTACGCAGTACGCTCCGGGAGTCTTCACGCTGGACTCCACGGGGAAAGGACAAGCAGTTGCGCTGAATCAGGACGGCTCAATCAATAGTGGGTCTAAGGCGGCACAGGCAGGCGATGTCATCTCACTGTATGCAACAGGGATCGGTGACGGCCCGGTGACGGTCACAATAGGCGGCCTGTCGTCAACCTTGACCCCAATCAAAAAGATTGCAGGCGTCACACAGGTCGACGCCAAGATACCCGGAGGTATCCAAACCGGCAGCGCCGTGCCGGTGGTTGTGCAGGTGGGGAATACGTCCAGCCAGGCGGGCGTGACCATCGCCGTGCGGTAAGAGAAGGAAAAGGATGCGAAAGAAGAAAGCCAAATTTGTTTCTCTGTTGCTGGTGTTAGGAGCCGGTCAGACTCCGACGACGGTGGCTCAATCTTCAGCTACCTCCAAGCCCGCTGGCGCGGCCATGACAGCGGGCGCCGAGCAGGTGCGTGGGACGGCAAGCTACGCCAAGCTCCCCCTGAGCTTTGAGCCCTGCTTTGAGGCCATATGCGCCGACGCGGGCTCGCAAGCGAAATACTTCTCGCGGGGTAGCGGCTGCGTACTGTTCCTGACTTCCACCGAGGCAGTTTTCGATGGGGGCCCCAGTAAAAACTCCACTCTGCATATGAAGTTGCTCAGGTCGAACTCCAGGGCCTCCATTGAGGGGATGGATCCTCTCCCAGGCAAGAGTAACTATTTCATCGGAAAGAATCCGAAGAGCTGGCGCAGCAATGTCACCAATTACTCCAAAGTGAGATACCGGAATGTCTATCGCGGAGTGGACTTGGTCTACTACGGAAACGGGAGCCAGTTGGAATACGACTTTGTGGTGGCGGCGGGCGGCGATGCGCGCGCGATCTCCCTTAATTTTCCGGGCGCGCGCAGCGTCAGCGTCGACCAGGAAGGGGCCCTCGTGCTGGCTACAGACAGGGGCAAGATTGTTCAGCGCAAGCCGCGGGTGTGGCAGCAAATCGGCGAGACGAAGAAGGAGATCGACGCACGGTACGCAGTCCGCAACAAAAACGAGGTAGGGTTTGAGCTGGACCACTACGACGCCAGTGCGGCACTGGTCATCGATCCTGTCTTGGTTTATTCCACCTTACTTGACGGCCTCAGCTCGGCCGCAGGCGCGGTGGACGGAGCGGGCAACGTGTACGTGACCGGCTCCATGACCGGCAGAGGAAGCTTCGTCAAGAAACTGGACCCCACCGGGACGAGCGTGATTTACTCTACTTACATCGGCGGTGCGGCGAGCACCGCTATCGCACTGGATGCCGCAGGCAACGTCTATGTAACGGGCTTTGCCTACACCCCTGACTTCCCCGCTAGTCCAGGGGCTTTTCAGACTCAGATAGTCGGCAATGGCGCTCCCTTTATCGCAAAGGTGAACGCCACCGGTACATCGCTGGTCTACGCCACCTTTCTCAGTCCTTCAGACGGCGCTTCGCTCTCGGTAGGTCCCCAAGGCCCCTCGTTTGTACTCCCTTGCTGCATCGCGGTGGATTCGGCAGGGTCCGCGTATGTAACCGGGAGCACACGGTCCAAGAACTTCCCCACCACGCCGGGGGCTTTCCAAGCCCATTGGGACGCCGGCTGGAGCACCTTCGTGACAAAGCTAAACCCCACGGGCACTGCTCTCGCCTATTCCACCTATCTCGGCGGTGCAGGAGGGGGGGCATTGTTATATGGTATGAGCCAGGCGGGCACGGGCATTGCAGTGGATGCCGAGGGCAACGCCTACGTAGCGGGCTGGACGGGTGCGAGCGACTTCCCCACCACACCTGGCGCTCTCCAATTTCCGGGTACGGCCTCCTACGGCGGCTTCGTGAGCAAATTAGACCCGACGGGCTCGTCGCTGGTCTATTCGAGCTTCCTCCGCCAGGCTCTACCCATTACAACGCTAACGGTGGACGCTGCCGGCAATGCTTACCTGGCCGGCTTCAACCTCGCCGGCCAATTCCCCATCACTCCGGGCGCATTTGATGACGGAGGCAACGGCTGGCTGGCGAAACTCAATGCCGCCGGCACAGCTTTGCTCTATGCCGCCCACGTCACCGTTGGGGGAAAGATAGCCGTAGACGCCGACGGCAACACTTACTTTGCGGGCTACACCAGCTCGCCCGACTTCCCCACCACGCCGGGCGCTCTTCAGAAGGTCTTTGCGGGCGGCCACCCCTTTGACGAGGACGGATACGACTCCGATGCTTTTGTGACCAAGCTGAATGCGGACGGAACGGCGTTGATCTATTCCACATACCTCGGTGGCAAGGGAGATGACCTGGCTTCGGGCGTCGGCCTGGACGCCGCGGGGAAGTTCTACGTGACAGGCTCAACCGACTCGCCCGACTTTCCCTTAACCTCAGGCCCCTCGCAAGCGTCCCCGGTAGGGAGCGCCTTCCTCGTCAAGCTGGATCTGCCAGGCGCGGCGGTGGTCCCTTCGTTTCAGCCTTCGAGCGTTGTCAATGCCGCCAGCTTCCTGCCCGGACCGGTGGCCCCCGGAGAGATCATCGCTGTATTTGGAACCGGGTTCGGACCCGGTCCGTTGACAACCCTTCGTCTGACGGCCGGCTTGGTGAATACAACACTCGGGGGAACCAGAGTGCTCTTCGACGGTGTTCCCGCGCCGCTCATCTACACAGTCGAAAATCAATTGAGTGCGGTCGTTCCATACGCCGTGGCCGGGAAAACCTCCACCCAGGTGCAAGTCGAGTACAGAGGTAGCAGATCCGCTGCGGTAACTCTTCAATTGGCGCCGGTTTCTCCTGCCATCTTTACGCTGGACTCTTCGGGCCGCGGCGCGGGCGCGATTCTAAATCAGGATTCAAGCGTTAACTCGCCGGCAAATCCAGCCCGCATCGGTTCGGTCGTGTCGATCTTTGCGACGGGCGAAGGCCAGACCTCGCCTGCGGGTGTCGACGGCAAACCAGGGTCGGACCCCGTGCCGCACCCGATCTTACCGGTGAGCGTCACCATAGGCGGTCAGACAGTGACCCCGATCTATGCAGGGGGAGCGCCGGGAAACGTTGCGGGCCTGATGCAGGTGAACGTCCAAATCCCGAGCGCCATTCAGACCGGTAGCGCCATGCCGGTGGTTGTACAGGTGGGGAACACGTCAAGCCAGGCGGGCGTCACCATCGCGGTGCGATGAAGTTTGAAGAAAGGGCGAGAGCATGAAGACCAACGTTGTTTTTCTATTGCTTGTATTAGCGGCCGGTCAGACTCCGAAGGCGGCAGCACAATCGCCAGGCACATTCACGGCGACCGGCAACATGACCACGCCCCGCTTTTTTCACACGGCTACCCTGCTCGGCGACGGCAGAGTCTTGATCGCCGGCGGAGTCGACAACAAAACCCCCAGCGTCGAGTTGTACGATCCTCGCATTGGCACGTTTACGGCGACTGGCAACATGACTACGCCCCGCAGGGGGCACACGGCCACGCTGCTCCCTGACGGCAGGG
>JBGPKH010000266.1:0-11098 GCA_041485845.1 Bryobacteraceae bacterium | reverse complement strand
GTGCGCCAGCGCCAGGGCGTAGTGGATGTGGTCGGTGTTGGGGGAGATTTCGAGGGCCTTTTCCAGGTGCGTCCGCGCCTCCACAATCCTGCGCGTATTGATCAGCGCCACGCCGTAGTTATAGTAGTCTTCCGCGGACCGCAGGTTCACGGTGGCCTGATCGAGACGGCGGTCGCACATCGCCATGTGGAGCTGGGCGCGCTGCGCCACGTCGCGCTCGGGACCCTGCGCCGCGCCGGCAAAAAGTTCCCGCGCCTCGCCCAGGCGCCGCGCGTGGAACAGCTTCATCGCCCCTTCGAAGCTCGCTCGCTGCTTCGCCGCGGGCGTCAGCGGGGCGGAGGACTCGTGAGACGAGCCCGCGGCGCGCGCCGGTCCGGACGATGGCGGTGTCGCGGGTTTGGAGACCTTTGGCTTCGTGCGCCTTTCGATGTTCTTGGGCGCGGCACTCTTCTTTTTCTCGAGCATGCTTGCCAACCCAGCTCTGGCATCGAGCGATTAGCGTTTTATACCAGACGGCGCCTCACCCGCGCAAGCGGCCCATCCGCTTTCAGCCCAGGCCCGCCTCCCGCAGGAACTTCGCCGACTCCTCGGGCGGCGTCGGGTTGATGTAAAAGCCGGTTCCCCACTCGAATCCCGCTACCTTGGTGAGCTTGGGAATGATCTCGATGTGCCAGTGATAGTACGCCAGCGGCGCGTCCTGAACCGGCGCGCTGTGCACGATGAAGTTGTAGGCTGGCCGTTCCAGCACCTTGTCGATTTTGCGCATGGTGGAGCGCAACACCCACGCCAGGTTCTGCAGCGCGGGCGCGTCGGACTCCTCGAAGTGGGATTCATGGCGCTTCGGCAGAATCCACGTCTCGAACGGAAAGCGCGGCGCGTACGGTTCGAGCACCGTGAAGCGGTCGGTTTCCGTGACCAGGCGCACGCCCGCGGCGCTTTCCTGGTGGATGATGTCGCAAAAGATACACCGCTCTTTCAAATCGTAGAAATGTCTGCCCGCGTCCACCTCTTCCTTCACCCGCTTGGGGATCACCGGTAGGGCGATGAGCTGGCAGTGGGGATGTTCCAGGGATGCCCCCGCGGCCTCGCCGTGATTCTTGAACAGCAGAATGTACTTGAAGCGGCGGTCGCGCTTGAGATCGTTCACGCGGTCCTTGAATGCCCACAACATCTCTTCGATCTGCTTTTCGGGCATCTCCGCGAGGGTGGCTCCGTGATCGGGAGTTTCGATGATGACCTCGTGCGCGCCGATGCCGTTCATCTTGTCGTACATTCCCTCGCCCTGGCGATTGAGCTCGCCCTCGATGCCCAGAACCGGAAACTTGTTAGGAACCACGCGCACCCGCCAGCCCGGCTCGTCGCGGCCGCCGCTGTTGCGGTAAGCCAGGATCTCGGGCGGCGTCTTGTGTTCGTTGCCGTAGTCGAACGGGCAGACGCCCATTTTGGCCGGCGTCACCGGCTGCCGGATGAAATCCGTGGGGCGTTTGGCGCGATCGGTGGCGATGATCACCCATCGCCCCGTGATAGGGTCATTTCGCAGTTCGGGCAATTCGCGGGTCTCTCCGGGATGGACGGTCCAGGACGGGCAAGCAATGATTATAGCGTGGCCGTTAACGCGCCACGGTCTTGTCTCGCTTGCCTGCCTGCTACCCGCGAAACTCCGTGAACATTGCCTGCCACGAGGTTGCGCCGGCGGTCTTTGCCGCGGCCTCCTGGTCCTTCCCCAATTCACCGGGACTCTTCTGCATGCCTGCTCCACCAACTTCGCAACCTGTTGATTCGCACTGGTGGCGCAGGCGGTTCTCGCCGGCGGTTCCAGACTTTCGGCGCCCATGCCCTGCCCCGGGCTTCCACCCGCGCCGGGAGTTAGAATGCGCATTTCATAGCCCCAGCCATGAACCGCTTCTGCTCTTCACCACCGACCGGCACAACCCCTCGGCGCACCCGGCCCTCATGATCCGCCTGAAAGCCGTACGTGAAAAATCCGGCGACCGCATCCTCCCCGCGATCTACAGCGAAAACTGCGTTTCGCCGCTACCCGGCGAGCGCCGCACCATTCGCACCGGCCTCGCCGACGCCGACACCCGCGGCGCGAAGCCCCGGATCGTGGTCGAACGGTAACACCGGCGGTCTTCGAATCCGCGCTACACTTTCCACATGGATAAATTCGGTCAGATTTACGAACAGTTCCGAGTTCATGCCAATGAGCTCGGAGATAAAGTGCGCGAGCTGATCCACGAGGGCAATGTCCGGCGCATCATCATCCGCGACGAGAGCGGCCACACGTTCATGGAGATTCCCTTGACTGTGGCCACCATCGGCATCATTCTAGCCCCCATCCTGGCGGCCGTGGGCGCCATCGCCACCGTGGTTTCCAAGTTCGACGTGGTGGTGGAGCGCAACGCGCCCGCGAAGGAGCCGGAAGCCAAGCCCGCCGCGGCGGCGACAGACCCCAGCGTCGGCGCCAGGGAGAGCCAGGTCGACATGAAGGACACCGTCCCGCAGCACAGCGACGCCAAGGGGACCAAGATCGAAGACATTGCCGGCACGGGCCAGCACGATTCGCAAGGAGGATAGCATGGCCGATCCCACCACCCCCGCGACCGGCCAAATCGGCTGGGCCGACCTCACCGTGCCGGACGCCGAGTCCGTCCGCGACTTCTACCAGCACGTCACCGGCTGGTCGGCATCTCCCGTGGATATGGGCGGCTACCAGGACTACTGCATGGTTCCACCCGGCAGCGAGGCGCCCGTCTCCGGCATTTGCCACGCGCGCGGCGGCAATGCCGGCCTCCCGCCCGTCTGGCTGATCTACATTACGGTGCCCGATCTCGACGAAAGCGTCCGCCGCTGCCTGGAGCGCGGCGGCAAGCTCGTGCTGCCGCCGAAGAGCATGGGCCAGGCCCGCTACTGCGTCATCCAGGACCCCGCCGGCGCGGCCGCCGGATTGTACGAAGGGCCGAAGGCGTAGTCGCGCTCTGGGATAGAATAACAGAAGTTTCCATTACAGACGTTTCTATATAAACCTGGAGGAGAAAACTCACGTGAACCGCTTATCCTTACTGATCCTCGCCGCCTCGCTCGGCGGGGCGCTCGACGCGCAAACCACCAATCCGCTCATCGCCGAGCAGAAGGCGACATATAACGGCGTCAAGAACAACTTCCTCAAAGCTGCCGAGAAAATGCCGGAGGATGCCTACAGTTTCAAGCCCACACCCGAAGTGCAGTCCTGGGGCGAACGCATCGCCCACGTGGCCAACCAAATCGGCACTTGCAGCAGTCTGACCGGCGAGCGCAAGCCTTCCCAGGCCGCCGGAAAGACCGCCAAGGCCGACCTCGTGGCGGCGCTCAAAGCGTCCTTCGACGCCTGTGATGCGGCTTGGGACAGCATGAACGACAAGACCGCCATGGAGATGGTCGCCGGACGCGGCGGGCAGACTTCCAAGCTCGGCACACTGATTCGCAATACGAACCACGACAGCGAGATGTATGGCTACCTCTCGGTGTACATGCGGCTGAAGGGCGTCGTGCCGCCGTCCAGCGAGCCGCGAAACTAAGTGGGACAGGCCTCCCGGCCTGTCCGCCGCCGGCCTGCAAAGCGTTATATACTAATTCGTTAGTATGTGGCGAGACTTCCTCTGGGGCCTGCGGTGGCTCCGCCAGAATCCGCTGTTCACGGCGGTCGTAACTGCGACGCTGGCGCTGGGGAACGGCGCCAATACGGCGGTATTCAGCGTGGTTGACGCCGTGCTCCTGCGGCCGCTCCCTTACGCAGCGCCGGGACGGCTGGTGAAGATCGAAGAGAGCACCGCCAAACTGGCGTCCGACTACATCCCGGCGCAGGACTATCTGCGCTGGCGGGAACGCACAGACCTGTTCGCGCGCATCGCGGCGTACCGCTACGACGTCGTGACGTTGAACGGAATCGAGACGCCAGACCAGGTGCTTTCCATCCGCGCGTCCGCGTCGCTGTTCTCTTTGCTGGGAGTGCGCGCGCGACGCGGCCGCACCCTGACCGAGTCCGACGATCTGCCGGGATCGCCGCAGACGGCAGTGCTCAGCGACAAGCTGTGGCGGCGTCTCTTCCATGCCGATCCGAATGCGATCGGAAGGTCGATCCGCGCCGGCGAAGAGATGTTCACGATCGTGGGAGTGATGCCGCCGGAGTTCGAATTCCCCGCTCCCGACAAAGAGATGTGGCTTCCTCTTCGTCTGAACCCGGCTGCCGCCGGAGCGGTGAGCGTGATCGCCCGCCTGAAGGAAGGCGTCGCGGTTTCGCAGGCCAACGGCGCGATGGCCGTAGTCGCGCGCCAACTCGAACAGGAGGACCCGGTGAAGCGGGCCGGCCTGAAGATTTTGGCTTCGGCGTGGCGTGAGGAGGTGGGCCGTAAGGCGGAGTTGACCCTGATCTTCATCCTCTCCGCGGTCGGGTTGTTGCTTCTCATCGCCTGCGCCAACGTCGCGAGCCTGATGTTGAGCCGCGCCGTCCAACGCCAGCGCGAGATCGCCATTCGCGCATGCCTGGGCGCGGGCTTCTGGCGCGTGATGCGGCAACTGCTCGCCGAAAGCGCGATGCTGGCCGCCATCGGCAGCGCCGCCGGAATCGCGGTGGCGGTGTATCTGTTGCAAGTCCTCTCCAAGCGTATTGCCGCGCTGCCCATTCTGATGCCTCGTATGCAGCAGGTGACCATCACCGGCCGCGTCCTGGTGTTCAACGCGTTGGTGTGCCTGCTGGTCGCCTGCCTCTTCAGCCTGGTGCCCGTGCTGGTGGCGCGCAAACTCGATTTGCAGTCGAGCTTGCGCAGCGGACGCGCGGGTGGCGGCAGGGGCTCGGCGCGGCTCTTCGCCTGTCTCATCGCCGCCGAAGCGGCGCTGTCCTTCCTGCTGCTCGCCGGAGCGGGCCTCTTCATCCGCAGCCTGATCCGCCTGCAGGAATCCGACCACGGATTCCGCCAGGACCACGTGCTGACGCTGCGCGTGCCGATCGGCACGACCATGCAGCCGCGGCCGCGCGGCTTCGAAACCAAGCCGCTACAGATGGCCTACCTGCACCGGTTGCTCGACCGCCTGCAAACCTCGCCCGGCGTCAAAGCCGTGGCCGTGGTCAACAACCTCCCGCTCTCCGGTTACAACACCAGCCTCAGCGGCGGTTATCGTTCCGCCGCCGCCGAGAGCGCCGCCAACGTGCGCGCGCGCACCATCAGCCCGCAATACTTTGCGGCCATGGGGATTCCGATTCTCGCCGGCCGCACCTTTTCCGATCAGGACCGCACAGGGGCTCCGCCGGTCGTCATTCTGAACGAGTACCTCGCGCGGCTCCTCTATCCGAAGGGTAACGCGGTGGGCCAGACCGTGCTAAGCGGAAGCCAGGCCGTGGCGGTCGTCGGAGTGGTGAAGGACTCGGCACAAATGAGTTACGAGCAGCCGCCGGAAGCCGAGGTGTACGCGCCCTATGAGCAGGTGCTGTTCGGAGCGTTCCTGGCGACCGTCGTAGTGCGCACCGATGGCGATCCGCTGGCGTTCGCCGGCGCGATGCAGCAAGAAGTGTGGGCGGTGAATCGCGATCAGCCGATCGTCAAAGTGGAAACCATGAACGACGTGATCGCCGCCTCCATCTGGCGGCCGCGCTTTTCCACCTGGGTGCTTTCGGTGATCGGCGGGCTGGCCTTGCTGTTGATGTCGGCCGGAGTGTACGGCGTGATCGCCTACACGGCCGGGCTGCGGACGCAGGAGATCGGGATTCGCGTAGCGCTGGGCGCCAGTCCTGGAAAGGTGGCGGCGGTGATTCTGCGAGACGCTCTGATTCCCGTAGGCACGGGCCTGGCGGTGAGTATCGGGGCAGCGCTGCTGCTGCATCGCTTGCTGGCGAGCCTGCTGTACGAAATCAGCGGCGCCGATCCGTTTACTTACGTGAGCTCGGCGGCGGTGCTGCTGGTGGTGGTGGTGCTCGCCAGCGCCGGCCCGGCGTGGAAGGCGGCGACCGCTGATCCGCTGAAGGCGCTGCGAAGCGAGTGACCGCGGCGCCGTGGGGCAGGTTGCCAACCTGCGGCCGATTGTCAATCGGCCTGCTGACGCCCTGCTGACGCCGCCGACTATTCTTCGCGCAGCGCGACCATCGGGTCCACTCTGGTCGCACGGCGCGCCGGAATCACCGTGGCGGCGAACGCCACGGCTGCCAGCAGCACCGCCACCCCGCCGAAAGTCACGGCATCCGTGGGCGCGACGCCAAACAGCAGGCTGGCCATCACGCGAGTCAGCGCCGCCGCGCCGGCGAGGCCCGCCAGGATACCGATCACAGCCAGTTCCATGCCCTGCCGGACCACCAGCCCGACAATGTTGCCCGGCCGCGCACCCAACGCTACCCGCACGCCGATATCGTGCGTGCTCTGGGTCACCCGGTACGCCATCACGCCATACACCCCGACCGCGGCCAGGAGGAGGGCGAACGCCGCGAAGGCGCCCAACATCGTGCTGGAGAAGCGGCGCCGGGCCAGAGAATCGTAGAGGCGCTCCTGCATGGTCCTGACTTCATAAACGGGGACGTTTCGATCGGCGGCGTGCACCTCGCGAACGATCGCGCTCGAAAGCGCCGCCGCGTCCGTATCGGCGCGCGCCACCAGGTACATGCCGTTCGAGGGCTGTTGCCCGTGCGCAAAGTAGGTCACCGGCTTGCCATCGATGTCCAGGCCGTACTGCTTGACCACCCCCACTACGCCGACAATAGCGAACGGCCTCTTGGGATTGAACCAAAGGTGCTTTCCCACGGGATTGCCGTTCGGCCAGAAGCGGTGGGCGAACGTCGCGTCGATGATCACCACCTGCTCGGTGTCGGGCAGATCGTGGTCTGAGAAAAATCGTCCATGGAGCAGGGGGATTTCCATGGCGTGAAAGTAGCTCGTGCCGGCGGACCGCCGGTCCACCTGAAGCTCCTGGCCGGGTTGCGGCGTGTAGCCCTCTACGTTGATGCCGCCCCACCCCACCGATCCGGTGAGCGGCAGAACGTCAACCACTCCTTCCGCTTTGACGCCGGGCAGGCGCGCGACGCGGCTTTCCACGTCCTGGTAGAACTGCGCAACGGCCTTAGGGTCGCGATACTTCGGCCCCGTGGCGGCGAGTCGCATGGAAACCACCCGACCGGTGGTGAACCCCGGCGGCACGCTTTCGAGACGCACGAAACTGCGGATCAGCAATCCTGCGCCGATGAGCAGCATCAGTGAAAGGGCGATCTCGGAGACCACCAGCAATCCGCGCAGCCGGCGCCTCGCCACGTGGAGTCCGCCGTCGCTCTGGCCGCTGCGCCCGCCGGCCTTCAGCGACGTGTTGAGATCCACCTTGACCGCCCGCCATGCAGGCGCCAGGCCGAACAGGATGCCGGTGGCCAGCGAAACGCCGAAGGTGAATGCCATCACGGCGCCGCTGATCCGGATATCCTCCAACCGGGGGATGTTGCCCGGATTCATGCTGCGCACCAGGCGGAGGCTCAGTTGAGCGATCAGCAGCCCGGCGCCGCCGCCCAGGAGGGCCAACAGAACGCTCTCCGTGAACAACTGCCGCGCCAACCGCTGCCAGCCCGCGCCCAGAGCGGTGCGGATGGCTACCTCCTTTTCGCGCCCGGCCGCGCGCGTCAGCAGCAGGTTGGCCACGTTGGCGCACGCAATCAGCAGAACCAGCGCCACGGACCCCAGCAGCACCAGCAATGCCCGGCGCACATCCCCGACCACTTCGTCCCGCAGGCCCAGGACGTGCATGCCGAACGTGCGGTCGCGCTTGTCCTTCTCCCGGATGTGGCCGGCGATGACGTCGACATCGGCCTGCGCCTGCTGAACCGAAACGCCCGGCTTCAGCCGCACCACGATGTTATAGTTTTCGTCGCCGCGGCGTTGGACGGCGTCGGCCCCCAAAGGCAACGGCAGGAAGACGTCCACCTTGTCCATGGGCCCCTCCGACGGCATCACTTCGGCGTTCAGCACGAACTCCGGGCGAAGGACCCCGGCTACGGTGAAAGGATTTCCGTTGAGCGTGATGCTCTTGCCGGCGATTTGGGGATCGGAGTTGAACAGCCGCTTCCACAGCCGGTCGCTGAGAACCGCCACCGGCGGTTTGCCGGGCTTGTCTTCCTCGGGCAGCAACAGGCGTCCCCAAAGCGTCCGGGCGCCGAGCATTTCGAGCAGGCTGGACTGCGTGCGCATTCCATCGATCCTTTCCGGTTGATCCAGCCCGGTCAGGATGAAGCTGCGGCTTTGGGCCAGCGCCATCTTTTCGAAAGAATGGTTCTCGTTCTGGAGATCGATGTACTGGCCCGGCGACGGCCAGTCGCGAAAGATTCCGATCGCCGGCGAATGCAGCCAAATGGCCGCCAGGCGATCCGGCTGCGGGTAAGGGAGAGGACGCAGCAGGAGGGCATCCACTACGCTGAAGATCGCGGAGTTGGCGCCGATTCCGATGGCCAGGGAGAAAACGATCACCAGGGTTACCGCCGCGTTCTTGCGCAGCATGCGGAACGTGTAACGCAGGTCTTGCAGCAGGGGATGCATACCGTAGTTTGACGCGCCAGCGTGGCTTTGGACAGGTATAATTGAGATCCATGCCCCTCGACGCCGGCAGCCGACTCGGCCCCTACGAAATCCTGGCGCCGATCGGCGCGGGCGGCATGGGCGAGGTCTACCGCGCGCGCGACACCCGCCTCGACCGCGTCGTCGCCGTCAAAGTCTCGGCCGCCCATTTCGGACTGGCGAAATTAACCCGCAACCGCGAGGTGGGCGCGGCCACCGAGACCATCGCGCTCACCAAAGAGCACACCATTCTCGGCACTTTGCAGTACATGTCGCCGGAACAACTCGAAGCCAAGGAGGCCGACGCACGCAGTGACATCTTCGCCTTTGGCGCGGTGCTCTACGAGATGGTGACGGGCAAGCGTGCCTTCGCCGGCGAGAGCCAGGCCAGCGTGACCGCGGCGATCATGGACCGCGAGCCGCCGACGCTGTCCAGCGTCGCTCCGGTGGCGCCGCGTGCGCTCGAGCGCGTGGTCGCGAAGTGCCTCGCCAAAGATCCCGATAAGCGCTGGCAATCCGCGCGCGATCTGAAGGACGAACTGGAGTGGATCGCGAGTGCCGGAACGCCGGCCGCGGCAGCCGCCACACCGGCGCGCAGGCCGTGGCGCGAGTATGCCGCATGGTTGCTGGCGGTGATTCTTCTTGGCGCTCTGGCCGCATTGTATTGGCGCCCGCGTCCCACAGCCGAAGTCACCCGTTTCACGATTTACCCTCCCGAGAAAACCGTGTTTGCCGGCTCGCTTACCGTCACGGTCTCCGCACCGTTGCTCGCGCTTTCGCCCGACGGCCGGGCCCTCGTCTTCGTGGCTTCCGAAGCCGGGGCAGACCGATGCTCTGGCACCGGCGCATGGAAGAAGTGTCCGCGCGCCCGCTGCCTGGAACCGAAAACGCCCAGGATCCGTTCTGGTCGCCCGACGGCCGCTGGATCGCCTTCTTCGCCGACGGCAGGCTCAAGAAAACCCCGGCCGGCGGAGGCCCGATTCAGACAATCGCCGAAGCCGTTGGGGATTCCCGTGGCGGCTCGTGGGGGCCGGACGATACGATCCTGTATGCCGTCGGTAACAGCTCGATTAAGCGCACCTCGGCGGCGGGTGGAGGAATGACTCCCGCAACCAAGTTGGAGACTTCCCGGCAGGAGAAATCGCATCGCTTTCCTGTTTTCCTGCCCGACGGCAGGCAGTTCCTTTTCCTGGTGAGGGCGGCGCCCGAAGCCAGTGGGGTCTATGCCGGATCGCTGGACGGAAAGACCGGGAAGTTTCTGTTGCGTGTGGATTCGGGCGCGGTTTACGTTGCACCGGGCTATCTGCTCTTCATGAACGGCAGTACTTTGCTGGGCCAGGCGTTCGACGCCGGACGTCTGGAACTGAGCGGCCAGCCGTTTACGGTCGCCGAGCAGGTTGGCCATTCGACATACGGATATGGAGCATTCGCCGTCTCCACTGCCACTCTGGCCTACGCGGGACCGGTGCAGTCGCTCGGCCGCCTGACCTGGTTTGACCGTGTAGGGAACCCGATCGCGTCTCTCGGCCAGGAGGGGGACTATGTGGAATTCCGGCTTTCTCCGGAGGAGAATCGGGTGGCACTCACGCTGGTGAACGCCAAGAGGGGCTTTCCCGACATCTGGCTCGCCGACCTTACGCGACACAGTACCTCGCTCTTTCAGTCTGCAGCGATGGTGAACGCGGCGCCAGTGTGGTCACCCGATGGCGCCAGGCTTCTTTTTCGGACGAGCCGGAATGGCTTGGTCGAGTTGTACCAGAAGAGCGCTGCCGGGGGTGGCAATTCCGAGCCAGTGCTCACCGATGACATGCAACGCGTCGCCCACATCGGAGCCTTCAATGTCATACCGACGGATTGGTCCCCCGACGCGGCGAACGTGGTTTACACCGTCACAGGCACCGGGTCCGGCTACGACCTGTGGCTTCTGCCGATCTCGGGCGACCGGACACCGGTTCGATTTCTGAACTCGCCGGCCGACGAGATGCACGGCAATTTTTCGCCCGATGGACACTTCCTGGCCTACACCTCAAACGAGACGGGCAAATATGAAGTGTACGTCCAGACCTTGCCGCGGTCCGAACGGAGATGGCAGGTCTCCACAAGCGGGGGGTACGAACCGCGCTGGCGGCGGGATGGGCGCGAGATCTACTATCTCTCCGAAGACCGGAAGCTGATGGCCGTCGCGGTGGGCCCGGGTCCGTCGTTTGGAGTGCCCAAGCCGCTCTTTCAGACGCGCGTGCCGGCGGGGGTGAGTGCGGTTCGCACGAACTATGTCCCGACCCGCGATGGACAGCGATTCCTGATCAACACGCAAACCAGCGACCCGCCGCCGAATCCCATCACGGTGGTGTTGAACTGGACCGCGGGGCTGAAGCCGTAGAGTGCGCGTCCAACCGCGACCCCACACAACCCCAACCCCCAAAACCCAAACCCAAACCCAGCATTACCCGTTGGCCCAGGCCCCCCGGCCCCCGCAGATAATAAAAAACCCAAACAAAAAAACAACGGTTTTTGGGGTGGATTGCCGCAATGGCCCCAATGGGGCG
>JBGPKH010000265.1:0-11113 GCA_041485845.1 Bryobacteraceae bacterium | reverse complement strand
CTTCCCCTTAAAGGATGCTCACAAAGACTCTTCAGATTTTTAAGAGAGAACGGGATATTTAGGATTCGCCCTTCAATCATTTGAGCTGGATAAAACGGGATGAGATCTCTATTTTTAAAAACGACAAATGGAAACGCTTCACCTGCTGTTCCTGACGGTAATTATGAAAGAAAAAAAGGGACAGACCGGTCGCCAGCAGCAACGCCATAACCGAAACCGCCAGAATCTTGATGATTCTCAGCCGCCGCTCTTCGCCAGCGCCGTATTGATCGAAATAGCCGGCCATCGCTTACAGGTTACTTCGCGGGGGGCGCCGCTGTCACCGGGTATGCTTTATCGTAAGCGGCGATGGCGTCGTTGGTGAGCTCCATCGCAGGCTTGAAGTACAGCGTCGTCGAGGTGTCGATGATCATGTCGAGACCCTTGTCCTCGGCGAGTTTCTTCACCACCTCGGTCATCTTCTGCGAGCTCTTGGACAGAATATCGTTCCGGTAGGCGGTGGCGTCCGCCTGGAGGTCGTCCTGTTTGCGCTGCAGTTGCCGCTGCTTGGTCTGTCCCTGTGCGGTGAGATCGGCCTCGGCCTGCGGGGTCAGCTTGCCGTTGCTGTTCTGCAACTGCTGCGAGAGTGCGGCGATCTCCCTGTTCAACTGGTCGATCTCGTCCTGCCGCGGTTTGAACTTCGCCTGCATGTCGGCATCGGCCTTCTTGATTTCCGCCGATTCGAACACGGCGCGTTGCAGGTTCACCACCGCGACTTTGGACTGCGCGGAGGCCATCTGGCTGATTGTGAAAAGAGCCGAGCAGACCACCAGCGGCCTGAGACCCAACCGTAAAAACATCGAACGACTCCTGAAGTGGGGTTAAACCTCAGGGTAACACACCCGTGCCCCCAGCCTGCGGTTGCAACCGGCGATCAACGCTTGGTTAACACCTGCAACCACGCGCACTTGTGGCGGGTTCCTACTCCAGGACCCCGAGGATCTCATCTTCCTTCAGAATGAGGTACTCTTCGCCATCGATCTTGATTTCGGAACCGGAATACTTGCCGAACAGGATGCGGTCGCCAGGCTTCACTTCCACCGGCACGCGTTCGCCGGTTTCGAGCAGCTTGCCGCTGCCCACAGCCTTGACCTCGGCCTGTTGCGGCTTCTCCTTGGCGGTGTCGGGAATGATGATTCCGCCGCGTTGCTGCTCGCCGTCTTCCAAACGTTTCACCATCACGCGGTCTTGCAAAGGACGTAGATCCATGGCTTTGATTATACAGAACGGGCGCCTACGGCACGAACATCTCCGCGAGCACCCGCCCGATCGACCCGCTCGGCGTCTCCACGTCGAGAATCGTGGCGAGTGTCGGCGCGATATCGTTCACCGTCGCCGCCGCGTCGTACCGGCCCGCGCGAATTCCCGGTCCCATGAAGATCACCGGCACGTGCGAGTCGTAGCCGAACGGGCTGCCGTGGGTCGAAACGTTCTTGGTGAGGATCCAGTAAGGGTCCGGCATGAAGGCCAGGTCGGGGCTGCGCCGCACATGGAATCCGTTCATCACCCGCCGGCTCACCTCGTCCCCCGGCACCGCGCCCGTCAGGAGCTGGTCGCGCGTATACACACGAAAGATGTGCGTCACGCCCAGAGCGGCATCCGCCGCGGTGCGGCGCACCGCGGCCGGATCGAGTCCCTTCTTCGCGATCAGGTCGTAGTTGAGATAGATCGAAAGATTCCAGCTCCCCGCCACCCAGTCGCCCGCTCCGTGCTTCCTCGCGAGCGCCGCCTGAATCGCATCCTTCACCGTCGTCTCCGCCATGCGCCCGCCTGGCATGTGGTTCGCCGCAGACTCCTCCGCCGACGGCGCAACGCCATGGTCGCCGGTCAGCACCACCACCACGTTATCCAATCCCACCTGGCGGTCGATGGCCTGAAACAGCCGCTCCAGGATCTGGTCGGTGCGCACCGTCACCTCGTGCTCTTCGGCCGAGTACGTCCCGTAATCGTGGCCCACTTTGTCGTTGGACGAAAAACTGACGGCCAGCAAATCGGCGCCTTCGTGTTTCCCAAGTTGCTCCGCGGCGAGGGCGCGCTCCGCCA
This sequence comes from Bryobacteraceae bacterium, assembly GCA_041485845.1. Classification (GTDB taxonomy): domain Bacteria; phylum Acidobacteriota; class Terriglobia; order Bryobacterales; family Bryobacteraceae; genus OMOG01. The sequence goes on along the minus strand of JBGPKH010000265.1, from coordinate 9,031 downwards.
GCATCTCGACCAGGTCGTTGCCGAAGGGGCTCGCTTCCAGCGGGCTCTCGTCGCTGTTGCCGTACAACTGTTTGAGGTCTTCCGGCAGCTTGTGATTGAGCCACGTGGCGCCCCGGTATTTCTCGGTCGGCCGGCCTTTGTTGAAGTCCTTCACCCAGCCCGGCAGGTCGGAGAAGTAGTAGGTGCTGCTCACGAAGTTGCCGGTCTTCAGGTCGAGCCAATAGGCGCCGTTCGCCATGTGGCCCGCGAGCAGAATCGCGGCGCGGTCCTTGAGCGAGATGCCGATCACGCGAGACTTGCCGCCATCCGCCATCTTGATCTCGTCGCCGATGGTGCTCACCAGCAGGCGGTGCGGCGAAGCCCCCTCCCCGGCGCCGCCCAGCAATTGCGTCTGGCTGTCGGAGACGCTGGTAACGTGCTTGTTTTCCTCGCGGTCAAACCAGTCGTTGCCCACGATCCCGCTGACCGAAGGCGTAGCGCCCGTGAGGAATGTGCTGTGCCCCACGGCCGTCACGGTCGGGAAATGGATGTAGTTCGCGTGGGTGAAGAGCGCCCCTTTGGTGAGCAGACGATTGAAGCCGGCGGTGTATTCGCCGCGAAAGCGGGCGACGTAATCGTAGCGAAACTGGTCGATGACGATCGCCACCACCAGCTTGGGTTTTTTCGGCGCCGCTCCAAACAGGCTCGCGGCCAGACACAACGACAGCAGGGCTCTTCTCATGAGTTTAGATTCAGCGTATCACGCCCCGTAGCGCGTGATGGCTGGGCTGGGGACTACGGGTGCTTAAACGTTTTCGGGAAGTTCTCGCCCGTCGACCGCTCCCTAACGGTCGCGGCTCTGTAACTCACGCTGAATCAGCACAACCATAACCGAGCCGCGACCGTCAGGAAGCGTTTGCCGCCGCTGAACCGCGAAATCCCGAAAACGGGTAAGCACCCGGGGGACTACGGCAGAAATTGTTCGTCCAGCAGTTGCTCCAGCGCGTACGGACACTCCGCCGGGAAATCGTTGAGGCTGCGGCGGGTCACAATCGCCGCGGTCGCTGCGGCGTCCGCGTATGCTTCCGCGACAAGCTCCGCGAGCTCGTGCTGAAAGCTGGGATTCTCTTTCAATAACCGCCGCGCTTCCCGGCGCTGCTCGATGATCGTCTTCTGCCAACTGGTGTCGCGTCGTTCCGGCTGATACTGCCATTTCAGCAAGTGCTCGATGATCCGATAGAACCGGCGGTGAAGACTGCGCCGCTCGCGCTTGCCCATGTCCGCGATCTCCTCCGCGATATGCTCGAGGTCGGCTTCCGCCACCCGGCCCGACCGGAGCAGATCGGCATTCTGCCGGGCCCATTCCGCAAAATCCACGTCGTACAACTCCGCGGCTTCCATGTCACAATTATCCATCTTTCCCGCTCCCTGGTATCATCTGTCCACGCCCTTTACAGCCCGGCCCTAAATCGATGCCCAGTTAATGTACACTCGCCCCATCACTCTCCCCTAACCGACTGATTCCATTGCCAAGCCCCTTCGGCCCCCAACCTGCTTCCCTTCACTCGTCCGGAGGACCCCAGGCCCATGCCAATCGAAAAGCTCATCAAAGCCACCGACCGCAGGAAGAAATACCGTTTTCCCATCCGCCGCGAGCTCCGCTACAAAATGCTGGCCGACGGCGCCATCGTCGATTCCGGTGTCGGCCAGACCATCAATATGTGCAGCGGCGGCATTGCCTTCTCCATCGATCACGAGCTGAAACCCGAGGCCTTCCTCGAACTCTCCATCAGTTGGCCCGTGCTGCTGGACAAGACCTGCCCCATGCGCATGATCGTTTTCGGCCGCGTCCTGCGCAGCGCGGACCGCAAGTCCGTCTGCACCATCGACAAGTACGAGTTCCGCACCCAGGCCCGCACCTTCCAGGCCGCCGGAGTCATGCGCACCGATTCCATGCTCCAGCGCTTCGCCGGCGAAATGCTCAAGGATGGCCTCAAGCCGCGCGTGGCCAGCGCTTAGGTTCGTCCCCAAATTCCCGCAACCGGACACCCCCGCGGCGCCGGACCTCCCCCGCACCCTTGAAAAACCGGCGCCGCCCACGGCCGAGTCGCGGTCTCTGAATTGCCGTACAGGCCGTCAATGCATCTCCGTTACGGCGTTGGCAGTGTTGACGCTGGCGATTCTGCTCGCCAGCGTCGCGCCGCTCAGGCGCGCCACCCGGATCGCGCCGGCCGAAGCGCTGCGAAACGAGTAGGACAGGCCTCCTGGCCTGTCCCTGGAGTTTGGCCATTCTTGTCAAGTCAGAGGTGGGACGGACGATCGGTTTTTGTCGTCTGTCACCCGCCAGCTTTCAGCCGGCGATGGACAGGCCTCCTGTCCAGCACGCACTCGCGCACCCCGCCCAGACCCGCGAGGCAAGGCCGCCGCCGCCCCATGCTATTCTGGGAAATATTTTCCCAGGGACACTTATGCGCGAATACCGCTATACGACTCCCCACGGGATCGAGGTCACTCGCACAGTCTTGAAGGCCAATTACCGCAAGGGCCTGAAACACCTCCTGAGCGATCTCGACCAGCACCGTGGCATCTATCTCTCGTCGGGATACGAGTATCCCGGGAGATACTCGCGCTGGGATATCGCCGCCACCCGCCCGCCGCTCGAGGTGGTTTCCTATGACCGCCACGTGGAGTTCCGGCCGCTCAATCTGCGCGGCGGGAAGATTGTGGAACTGCTGTTTCCGGTGCTGGCCCACCATCCTCACTGGGAAGAGTGCGCGATCGAAGACGGCGCCCTGACGGGGCGTCTGAAGCCGCTTCCCAAACTGTTTCCGGAAGAGGAGCGCAGCAAGCAGCCCTCGGCGTTTACCATTCTCCGCGCGTTGATCGAGGAGTTCCGCGGGGAAGAAGACTCGCGCCTCGGCCTGGTGGGCGCGTTCGGCTACGACCTGCTGTTCCAGTTCGAGCCCATCGAAAAAAAGCTGCCGCGCGGCGCCGGCGCCGACGGAAAACCGCAGAAGGACCTCCACCTGTTCCTCTGCGACGACATCTGGTTCATGGACCGCAAGCGCGAGCAGATCGAGCGCTATCAGTACGAATTTGCGCAGGGCGCGGTCTCCACTTGGGGACACGCGCGCGACGCCGAGACCATCGCGCCGCCGCAGCCCGGGGAGCCCGGTCCGATCGTTTCCGACCACACCCCCGAGGAGTACATGGCCAACGTGGAGACGGTGCGCGAAGGCATGCGCCGCGGCGATTACTACGAAGTGGTGCTGCGCCAGACGTTCCGCACGCCGTTCTCGGGCAGGGCGTCGGAGCTGTTCGAGCGCGTGCAGCGCGCCAGCCCGAGTCCTTACGAGTTCTTCCTGCAATTCGGCGAGGAGCAGTTGGTGGGGGCATCCCCCGAAATGTTCGTGCGCGTGGAAGGGCCGCGCGTCGAGACTTGTCCGATCTCCGGAACGGCGCAAAGAACCGGCGACCCGCTGCGCGACGCCGACAACATCCGCGAGCTGCTGAAGTCCACGAAGGAAGAGTCCGAGCTGACCATGTGCACGGACGTGGACCGCAACGACAAATCGCGGGTGTGCGATCCGGGCAGCGTGAAGGTCATCGGGCGGCGCCTGATCGAGTCGTACGCCGGCGTCTTCCACACGGTGGACCACGTGGAGGGATTCCTCCAGGAGGGCTTCGATTCCCTCGACGCATTCCTCAGCCACATGTGGGCGGTGACCGTGATCGGAGCGCCCAAGAAAGCCGCGGCGCAGACCGTGGAGGCGCTGGAGAAGAACGCGCGCGGCTGGTACGGCGGCGCCCTCGGCATGATTTCGCTGAATGGCGATATCAACACGGGCATCCTGATTCGCACTACCTACCTGCGCGATGGGATGGCGTACTATCCTGTGGGCGCGACGTTGCTGTACGACTCGGTTCCGGCGATGGAGGAGCGCGAGACGCGGCTCAAGGCGACGGGCTTTTTCCGAACGCTCGGAACGGGCGAGACGGCGCCGGTTGCGGCGGCCGCCGAGCGGAGCACCGCGGGGACCGGCGCGCGGCTGCTGTTGGTGGACAACGACGATTGCTTCATCCACACGCTGGCCAACTACGCGCGGCAGACCGGCGCCGAGGTGGTGACCTACCGTGCGGGCTTTCCGCCGGAGCTGATCGCGCAGGTGGCCCCCAGCCTGATCCTGATCTCACCCGGACCGGGCCGTCCCGCGGATTTCGGCGTGCCCGAGGTGGTGAAGATGGCGGTCGAGCTGGGTGTCCCGGTGTTCGGCGTGTGCCTTGGATTGCAGGGAATTGTGGAGGCGTTCGGCGGGGAATTGGGCGTTTTGGATTATCCCATGCACGGCAAGCCCTCGACCGTGCGCCACCGCGGCATCGGCATCTTCGAAGGACTGCCGGCGGAATTTCAGGTAGGCCGCTATCACTCGCTATTCGCGCGGCGCGAGACCTTTCCCGCGTGCCTCGAAGTGACTGCCGAGACGGAAGACGGCGTGATCATGGGGATCCGTCACCGCGAGCTGCCGATCGAAGCGGTGCAGTTCCATCCCGAGTCGATTCTCACTGCCGAGGGCGATCACGGGTTGAAGCTGATGGAGAACGCGGTGAAGTTGGGGAAGACGGCGAAGGTCGGGCTGGGGTGAGGAGGGGACCGGGAATCGCTCCGACGACTTGAGGCCGGGGAGGAAGAGGAAGAAGCGGGTAAAACCCGGTGACGCCGTGGTTGGTCTTCTGCCGGGTGCGGCGGAAACCAACGTTCGCCCCGCCATCGTGATCTCAAGCGAGACCTGCCTTGTGGAACGGCCCGATGCGCCCGGAGTTCAGTGGATGGATCTATCCAGATGTTAGAATAGCCGCTAGATTCGGACACGGAGGTGCCAATGTCTCGTAAGCGGAGTCTTCTGCCGTGGCTGCTCGTTGGGGTGACAGCGGCTTTTGCGCAAACCAATAAAGGGGGAATCTCGGGTACCATATTCGACCCCCACGGCGCCGCGATTCCGGGCGCGACGGTCGTCGTGAGAAATGCCGGCACCGCCGAGTCGCTCCGGCTCACCACGTCGGAATCGGGCTCCTACTCGGCGCCCCTGCTCGACCCGGTGACCTACCAGATCAGCGTCGAAGCGGCCGGCTTCAAGAAGTCTACCGTCGAGAACATCAAGGTCGACACCGCCAGCGTGGCCACCGTCAACGTCACGCTCGAGCCCGGCGAGGTGAAGACCGAGATCACCGTCTCCGCCGCCGCCGACGTGCTCAACACCCAGTCCGGAACCGCCGGGCAGACCATCACGGAGCGCCAGATCTCCGATATGCCGCTGAACAACCGCAGCGTGCTCGACCTGGTGCTGACGGCGGGCAATGCGACCGGCGTGGCCGGAACCGAGGACCCCGAGCTCGGCTCCGAAATCCCCGTCCCCGGATTCAACGTCAATGTCAACGGTGGGCGCGCCGGCAGCACGGCTATCCTGGCCGACGGCGCCAACAACACGGGCGTCGGACTGGCCCGCGCCGTGGTGACGTTTTCCCCCGATACGGTTCAGGAGTTCACCGTCCAGACCTCCAGTTTCTCCGCCGAATTCGGCATGTCGGGCGGCGGCATCATCAACATGACCACCAAGTCCGGCACCAATCGCTACAACGGCCTCCTCTACTGGTATCACCGCAACCCGAGCCTGAACGCCGCGCCCTACACCACCGCCACCACCAACCGCCCGCAATCCAACCGGCGGCAGCATCAGTTTGGCTTCACCCTAGGCGGCCCGGTCGTGCTCCCGCACAAGCTGTTTGGGCCGCTGGCCTACGACGGCCACAACCGCACGTTTTTCTTCGTTGCCGTGGAGCCGCGCGTGTATTTCGACGACTCCCCGTTCACCTCGCTGATGCCCACACCCGCGATGCTGAAAGGCGATTTTAGCAACGTGGTCGCGGTCAACGGCGGGTACGCTCCGCGCGACGTGGCCGAGCGTCTCGGCTTGCAGAACCAGATCCGCGACGCTACCGTCTACAACCAGTACAACGTCCTCCCGAACGGCATCTTCCAGCGAGTCACGCTGTCCGCCGGGCAAACCTATCAGCCGTTCCCCAATAACATCATCCCGGCCGGCATGCTCGATTCCACCAGCGTGGGCCTGCTCCAGTACCTCCCCACGGCCCGCGATTACTTCGTCTCCGACGGCGCCCTGGCGAACTACGCCTCGCAGAATTTCATCCGCAATTTCGAAAAGCGTTTCACCATCCGCATCGATCACCAGATCTCGCAGGCCAACCGCCTGAGCGGACGCTACACCCAAGTGCCCGTGCGCGGCGATCGCGGCCGCGGCGATTTCCAGGTGGGCCGCGACGAGGTCAACACCGGTGGCACCGACTATAGCTGGTCCAAGCAGATCCTGCTCACCGACACGCATATGTTCGGCGCGCGCCTTTTCAACGAGCTCCGCCTGAACTATACCTTTGGCCGCTTCACACGCAACTTCCCGCCCATGTTCGATTCCACGAGCGGGCGCAACCTGTCGCGCGAGCTGGGGCTGCCCTCCCTCACCGAAGGGGGAGTGCCCGAGTTCACCACCGGCGTCGGATCCATCGGCTTCAGCCAATCGCAGCAGAACGAAAACGCCGAGCACAGCTACGGCATCACCAACAACCTCTCCTGGGTGCACGGCTCCATGACCACCAAATTCGGAGCGGATTTGCAGCAGCAGCGCCTCAAGACCATCCCCATGTTCGGCGCGCAGGGCCGCTACGAATTCAACCGCAACCGCGTGCTCTCCAACAACAACGGGCTAAGCACCGGAACCGGCGGTATGGAGTTCGTCCAGTTTATGCTGGGAGTCTACAACCAGGCCACCCTGCGCGAGGTGTTCATTCCCTACTACTACCAGTGGAATTCCGCTTCGGGCTACGTGCAGAACGATTGGAAGATCCGCCCCAACCTGACCCTCAACCTCGGCATGCGCTACTCTTTGCAGTTGCCGCGCACCGAGAAATACGACCGTCAGGGAGCCTATCTGCCCGAGCTGGCCAGGTCCGAGCCCATCCCGCAGCCATGCACGGTGTGCAGTCTTCCCAACGGCCAGGTGATTACTTCGGCCCTGGTGATTCCGTTCGGCTACTCGGGATACGGAGGCCGGTCGCGGTATATCTTCCCGCCGGAGAAGACCAACTTCGAGCCGCGATTCGGATTCGCCTGGGTGCCGAAGCTCTTCGGGTGGAACAGCAGGGGCCGCGTCGTGCTGCGCGGCGGATACGGACTCTCGCATGCCTCGCTCACCGGCATGAATCGCAACCCCTCGCCGGACTTCGCCTCCGGTACTACCACCTTCGGTACCACCGACAACCGCATCCAGTTTCCCGGCGCCAACATCGTGGCGCGCCTCTGCTGCAACAAGCCGGTCATCAATCCCGTGGCGCCCGAAGCCTTCCTCCAGGTTCCGCAGGATGGGCTGGTTTTTCGCAACAGCATCAACATTCCCGGCATCGCCGTTTCGCCGAACACCCACGTACCGTACGTGCAGAGCTGGAACTTCATCCTGGCGTTCGAGGCGCCGGGGGCTACGGTCGTCGAGCTGGGCTACGCCGGCGCCAAGGGCACCCACCTGTTCCTGCCGCCGGTCAATCTCAACCCCCTGCCGCTCGATCTGGTCGATTCTTATGTCGGGCTGGGCATCAACCCCACCGCGACCAACACCGTGGTCAACGACCCTCTGGGCCGCCTCAACGTTACCGGAACCGCGCCCTACCAGTTCCCCGTGGCGTACCTCGGGGTGAAGTACATGGGCTTCGCCAATGTCTACCAGTCGTACGATTCCTCGGCCAACAGCATCCGCCACGCCGCCACGGTCAACGTCCGCAGGCGGCCGGTGAAGGGCCTCACCTACACCGCCAATTACACCTTCGGCAAGAGCATCGACGAGGCGTCCGACGCCGGCGATGTGCGCTTCGTGAACCTCAACGTCCGCTCGCCCGGACACGTCAACTTCGGCGCCAAACGCTCCGACGACCGCTCGGTCTCGACCTTCGACATCAAGCACGCCTTCAATCTCTCCACGCTCTACGACCTGCCCTTCGGCCGCCATCGCAGCTTCCTGAAGAATACGCCAGGCTGGGCCGAGGCGCTCGTGGGAGGCTGGACGCTGAGCGGTGTCGCGCGCATTCAGGGCGGCCTTCCGATGGTCGTGGTCCTGCGCGACGATAACGGTCTCGGGCAGGCGGGCAACGTGCGCGCCATTCGTCCCGACATCGTCTCCGGCGTTCCACTGCTGAACCCCAACTGGAGCCGTACCTGCCCTATCGGGGCCGGCTGCGAGCCGTACTTCAATCCGGCGGCATTCATGCGGCCCATCAAGGGCGAGCTCGGCAGTGCGCCCCGGGCCCTGGATGGCGCGCGCAGCCCCACGCAGCATTTTCTCGATCTTTCGGTGCAGAAGAACTTCGCGATCGGCCGCGAGAGCAGGCGCCGCCTGCAAATCCGCGTCGACGCCATCAACGCGCTGAACCACCCGGTCTTCCGCATGGGCAGGCTGGAGGATTCAGGCGAGATCTTCGCCGCGCCCAGCGATTCCAACATCAGCAACGCGGAGTACGACGCCTGGTCGCGCTTCTCCGCCGGCCGGCCCGGCCGCACCACGCCGGAAGGCGCCGCGCAACTCGCCCAGATCAACGGCATCCTGGCTTCCAACCGCGTCGCCAATACCGGGACGCTGCGGCCCGATTTCTTCCACGTCCAACTGCCCGCGGGCTTCTTCGGCACGAACATCAACTCGTTCGACATTACGACGCCCGCCGGGCTGAAGCTCTATCGAATGCGCCAGGCCTACACCTCGGATCGCTGGGGATTCCTCGACGTGACCAACGGCCGTTCGGGATACACGCCGCGGTTCGTGCAGATCGCGCTGAAGCTGTACTTTTGAGACCGCTCCATTGAAAATCACGTCCTCGCGGGCTCCATTGAAAATCACGTCCTCGCGGGCTCGGGCTGGACAAGTAGAGGAATCGAGTAGCCCAGCCTACGAAGTGCTTGGAGGTGATGGTTGATGGCGCGCTGAATGGCTCGCGGATT
>JBGPKH010000264.1:0-11145 GCA_041485845.1 Bryobacteraceae bacterium | reverse complement strand
TTCTGCTTTTCTGCTCCAAGCCGGAGACGCGGGCTTCGCTGGTCAACCGTTGCGCGGTTCCGCGCCGGATGGTCCCGTTATCCATTGCGGTGATTAAGGCCTCTTCGACCTTGTCGCGGTTGTCGTACCACCACTGGGCCTCTTCCGCTTCCGTCTTGAATTTCGGCACCACTATCCGTTCGGTTTTCTGCGCCATATCAGAATCCCCTTTCCGCCAGGTATCGTTGCGCCAGCCGCTCACTCGCATCGAAGGCTGTTATCGGGCGGGTCACATCACCCCGCATCGTCCAGGCAGAACCAACACGCGAAACTGATTGGTGTGGCCCACTCCTGTGTACCCTTCCTCTCCCTCCACGACCTCCGCTCCCAAATCCAGCGGATTGTTGGCAAGGGCCTGTTTGACCTCGTCCGGCGTCACGTGGTGGCGCGCGATGTGCGCTCTGTTCGCTTCGTCCCAATCGAAAACCAGCGCATCCGCTACCAACACCAGTATACATACGCCGTATGTATCCCACAAAAGACCCGGCGCGGACGGGAAGGCCGACAGGGACCAGCTTACCGACTTGCATCCGGTGCGTCGGGGATGTACTTCTGCGGGTCCAGGGACGGCGGGATCCAGATGCCGCGCGCGGGTCCGGAGCGACTCTGGATGAGGACTTCGCGAAGGATCTGGAAGAGATTATCGCCAGCCGTCAACCGCTCGACACGCCGGTATTGGGATGAATCCTCGATTCCAGCGCCGTGATCGCGGGAGAACCATAAAGGGCCGCCGAGGGCGTCGGCTGCGGACCGGGGGGCCGCCCCACGACTGGCCTAGCAGTGCCAAGTTGCAGAAATTGGCGTGTGGGACAGCGGGCAGGACCGCTCCCTTGCTCGCCAAAGCGCGAGGGCCGGTCGCGGCTCAGTAAGCGGCTTGCAGCCTCACTCCCGATACTTCGCGTAAATGGCGTTCCACCGCCGCGCGCGGCCGGCATCTCCGATGCGCGCGAACAACTGCGACAGCCCCAGCGCGCAGCGCGGCATTCCCGGATCGTTCTCCAGCCACATGTTGCACTGCGCTTCCATGCCCGCCAGCGCGTCGAACGAATTGAGCGGCTGCACGCCCGGCGGCGGATGGCGCATGTAGATGACCGCCTGCGCGTCCTGGTAAACCAGCTTCCACTCCGTTTGTTTGGGATCGCTCAGGGCCGCAGGCAGCAGGTAGGGCGCCCCGGAAGTGTACTCGAAACCGTCCATCAGGATCACTTCGATGCCGTACTCCTTAAGCAACTCCTCGCCGCTCTTGCCGTTGATCGCCTCGGCGTTGAAGGCAATCCGCTGGTAATCGAGATAGACCGATTCGTTCAGCGCCCGCCCGTCGATAAAGACCCGCTGCCGCGGCCACAGGCGCCAGATCAGATAGCCGCCCAGCTCGTAGGTGTTGAACATGGGGGCGGTGACGTGATGCGCCAGCAGGAAGTCGGCCGCGCCTCCGGAGTATTTCCAATCGGCGGCGCGGAACTGGAAGGCCTTGCCCTCGACGAATCGCACGCCGATGCCCAGCACCAGAAGCGCCGCCACCAGGAACTCGGCCACCACGGGCAACGTCTTCTTCCAGGGCAGATAACTGGCAATCAGAAACGGACCCACCAGCCCCGCGAGAATGATGTTGCGCACCGCCATGGCGGCGAGCGTGCCGAATCCCAGCAGCAGCAGCCAGTCGACCGGCCTGGTCTGGCGCCGCTTCCAGAGCAGCACCGCCAGCGCTCCGGCGAGCAGAACGCTGAACGGCGACGGGGGCCACGGGTTCGGGTATTGCCACTCCCAAAGGCTCGCCTGCATGATGCTGTAACGATACGACACCATCACGGGAATGACGCGGAACCAGTTGGGATTGAGTCCCGACGCCAGGACACAAGCGGCGGTGACCAGCCACACGCGCTGGTCATCAGCGACGGGCTTGCCGCGAAATCGAAAATACAGGGCTTCGGCGGAATAGGCGAAAAGCGCCAGCCAGCCCACAAAGAAACCGCCGTGGCAATTCGCCCAGATCAGAAACATCGGCGGGAGCACCCACAGCCAGCGGCGATGTCTTCGAGCACCTGACCCTGACGGGTCCAGCAGCGCGACCGTGGTCGCGAGAAACACGTAGGTGATCAGGTACGGACGGTCGGCGCGAAACTGGCAAGCTATGGTTCCGGCCGCCAGCGCCGCTCCCAGGGCCAGGTGGAAACTCTTCGTGCGATGGTGAGCCGCCAACCCCACGATCGCGCAGAACGTCGCCAGCAGCAGCGAGCGCAGCAGCACCAGCCCCGCATATCCGCCGCCGGCGTAAGTCAAATAGAGGACGATCTGGGCCAGCCACTCATGCGTGAGGTTGAAGTAGCGCGTGGCTTCTTCACTGGCATACGCCGGTTTGCCCATGTAGGTAGTGAACGCAAACTGGTCCGGCGCAGGCAGCTTGTGTTGCTGCACGATGAACTGGCCGGTCTTGAGATGCCACCAGGTGTCGGTATCGGAGACGTCGGTGGAGGACCACGCCATCAGCAGCAGGGCGGCGAGCGCCAGCAGCGTGGGCCGCAGCCAGCGAGGCGGCGCAGGGATCTTCGCCTCTGCTGTGGTTGCCGGCGTGGTTCTGTTTCGGGAGCGCCGCGGCATGTCGGGAGAAGTTCAATTCTAACAGGCGGCGAGTAACTCTCCCGGCGATGCGGCGCCCGTTCCCTTCTTCATGATGGTGATCGAGGCCACGAGGTTCCCGAATCGCGCGGCGGCGGCCGGGTCGCCCGTGACTTTGAGAGCCAGTGCCGCTCCGGCCGAAAAGCTGTCGCCTGCGCCGCAGATGTCCACGGGATTCTCCACACAGCGAGTGGGCACCCATGAGGAGCCGTGATCGTCGACCACCAGCGCGCCCTCTCCGCCGTGCGTGATCACCAGCAGCCTGGCTTCCATGCGGCGGCGGAGTTCCGCGTAATCCACCCGGCTGAGGACTCGATGGGACGCGGCTTCGGCCTCCTGCCGATTGGGCTTCACGATGACGCCGCGGAAGTGCTCGGCCCGCATGCGCGAGTCCACCCAGATCACGGTGTCCGGTTGAGCGATGGCAATGCTTGCGATCGCCTTGCGCATGGCAGGCGTCACCACGCCGCCCTGATCGGTCTCGGCCTGGTCCGAAACCAGGATCACGTCATACTCCGCGGCAGCGCTCTCCAGCCGCCGCACCATCTCGCGATCCAGATCGTCCGGCAGAGGGAGCGTATTCACGAAGTCGATGCGGGGCAGGTCCTCCTCGCCGGTGAGGCAATTGATCAGCTTGGTGTAGGTAAACGTGGAGACGCGCTGGGAGCGCACCAGCAGGTCGCTCGCGATGCCGCGCGCGCGCAACGCTTCGGCCAGTTCGTGACCGAAGCCGTCGCAGCCGGTCAGGCCGAGCACTCCCACGCGGGCCCCGAGCGCGGCCACGTTGTTGGCCACCGTGCCCGCCGCTCCGGGCGTCACCTCGGTCTCGACCACGCCGATACGCGGAATGCCGGTTTCGCGCGAAGGGTCGGCGAGCGCCGGATCGTAGCGGCACCAGCGGTCCAGGCAGACGTCGCCCACCACCAGCGCGCGCAACTTCGGGAATTCGGCCAGGATCCCGGCGGTGGTCACTGCTCCCCCGCCACTCCCCTGGTGGGGCAGGATGGGATACTGCGCGCCGGTGGGCAACCGGCGCTATTGCGGGCGGCCCGGATCCCCGCGACGGTCATGGCTCCCGCTCCGCCAGCAAACGCCGCAGCGCAGGCAGCGTGGCGCGATGCTCGCCGCAGAAGTAGAAGCTCTCGCCGCCATCCGCCACCGTGCGCACGAGCATCGTCTTGTGCGGCCGGAAATAGTAGCCGGGATCGGTCTTGGGCAACTCCCGCCGATGGTCGCCGTGGATCGGCGCCACGTCGAAGACGGCCGTCATGAATTGGCGGATCGAGCGGCCCTCCTGCCGCGCCACATTGCGGGCCATGGCCAGCGCCTTGAGGTAGACTTCCGGGCCCATGATCGCCGAGCCGAAGTTGAGCAGCGCGCCGCCCTCCAAGCGTTCCACGGTGCGGGCGAAGATCAGGAAGTCGCGGTAGCTTGCGGCGCCCAACGCGGCGCCGTCGCAGTTGGGATGCTGGTGGATGATGTCGTAGCCGATTCCCGCGTGAACCGTCACCGGCGCCCGCAGGCGGTAAGCCGCGGCGAATACCGAGAGATCGCGGTGCGGAAAGCCGCTCGTGCCGATGCGCCGGCCGACATTCTCGCCGAGCCCCAGCGAGAGGTCCGCCGCTTCCGCAATCCAGTCGTTCAATTCGCCGGTCTCGCGCCACAGTCCGAACTCCCCGGTGCGGATGTAGCGGTCCACGCTTTCCGTGGTGGCGCCGATGCGCGCCAGTTCGTAGTCGTGGATCGCTCCGGCGCCGTTCATGGCGATGTGGTCGATCCAGCCGCGCTCCAGCATGTCGATGATGTGGCGGTTCACGCCGGCGCGGAGCACGTGGGCGCCCATCATGAGAATGCGCGCGGCCCCGGATTGGCGCGCCGCGATCATCTTGCCGGCGACGCCGGCGAGATCGGGGTGGGAGAAGGGCGGCGCCGGGTCGTCGAGCCCCATCCATCGGTCGAGTTGCAGATCGTGACGGCGCTCGGCCAACGGTTTCAACTCCAATCGCGAGCGGTCGAAGATTTCGTAGCGTGAACTTTCCATCAGGCCCTTTCAGAAAATCGCCCGCAACCGGGCGAGGCAGGCGGCGCCGCCTGCGAGCTGGGATTCTTTGACAGCTTCTAGGGCATTGTCGGGCAGCACGGCAGTTCGAATCAAGCGGCCCGGCGAAGAGACCGCGGCTGCCTGTTTCGCGACCCCCCACATAGACCTGTGCCACACTGAATGGCGATGGCGCGAATCACCCGAGCCGGGAAGGCCGCTGCGAAGCGGCCGGCCGCGGCTGGAATCCTCCTGATCGGTCTTTTCAAACTGCTGAAGGGCCTTCTGTTAGTGGCGGCCGGTGCCGGCGCCCTGAAGCTCCTTCATAGAGACGTAGCCGCGGTGGTCGACTACTGGGTGCAAATCCTGCGCGTGGATCCCGACAACCGCTTCATCCACCGCCTGCTGGTGAAGGTGCTCTCGGTCAGTCCAAAGCAACTGAAGGAGCTCAGCGTGGGGACCTTCTTTTACGCCGCGCTGCTGCTCACCGAGGGCGCCGGACTCCTCCTGCGGAAACGTTGGGCCGAGTATTTCACCGTCATCGCGACCGCTGCTTTCATTCCGCTCGAAGTGTACGAGCTGGCGCACAAATTCACTCTCGTGCGAGTGGGGGTCGCCCTGCTGAACGTTGCCATCGTCTGGTACCTGATCCGCAGGATCAGGAAGTGACCGCGTAAAAGTTACGCGCCTCGCTCCGCAAGGAATTCGTATGGGTCCGGAAGTGTTTTGAAGACGCGCGCGCGCGTTTGTGGCCCTCGGAGTGCAGTGGGTGAACGTTTTCATCCTCTCTCAACGAAGGAGAACCGCACTTGTGGAATAAAAGGACTGACGAAGGCCCCGCCCCGGGACCGCCCCAGCCGGAGCCGCCCCGAAGCGCCACACCCCCCACCCCGATGGCCGCCTTGCCCCGCCCGGTACACACGCCATCTCTCCCCCGTCAGACGGCTGCGATCGGGGCTTCCATGCACATCAAGGGAGAGATCACGACCAACGAGGAGTTGCTGGTGGATGGCGAGGTCGAAGGCTCCCTGGAGTCCCAAAGCCTGCTCACTGTGGGCCCCAACGGGAAGGTGCGCGCCAACATCAAGGCGCACGAGGTCATCATCTACGGAAGGGTGGAGGGCAACGTGGATTGCACCGAGAAGCTTGCCATCCGCGAACAGGGCAGCCTCGTGGGAGACATTAAGACGGCCGGCATCAGCATCGATGACGGCGCCTATTTCAAGGGCAGCATCGACATCACGCGGCCGGATCCGAAGGTGACCGCCAAGCCCGTGAAGCCGGAGGCGAAACCCGAGTCGCGGGTAGAAATTCCGGCGGCACGGTAAGGGCGCGCCCCTCCAGGGGAACCCCGCCGCGGCGACACACGCCAAGAATCTCCGCAAGAAACCTCTCCTGGCGGCATTGCACGAACGCAGCCGGGCACTTGGAAGCCTCGGCCAGAGGGGGGAAGACGATCATGCGATCGAAGAGGGTGGTGGGTTTCTTACCGGATCCCTTCGTTTCATCGGCAGCGCGCCGTGTACTCGAGCGAAGCGACTGGTGATGCTGAGCCGCGCGCGTAAGCAAGCCAAGATGTCCCTACGGGGCAGTCTCCGATAGCCTGCCCCACTGCCCCGACTGACTGAACCACTAAAACACTATCCTCAGCGACAGCTCGATATTCCGCGGACCGCGAGCCCCAGTCACCCGTCCGAACGTCTGGCTGGTCTGCACCAGCGTCGTCGGATTGTAGCTCGTGCCCGTGTCCAGCCCCGAGTACTGCGTGTGGTTCCACGCGTTGAACAACTCCGTCCGGAACTGCACGTAGCGGCCCTCGCGGAACAGCGGGAACCGCTTCGCCAGCGCAATGTCCCAATTGTTCGCTCCGGGATTCCGGCAGACGTTGACCCCCGCGTTCCCGAAGTTCGCCATCGTCACGTTCGGATTGCCCGGCTGGCCGATCGCCGGAGGAGCCACCATCGCCGTGTTGAACCACGAGTAGAACGTCTTCTGCCCTTCGCAGCTTCCCACGATGTTCACGCGCGCGCCTTCGGTGGAACCGGTCACTTCCGTGGAAGTCGTCCACCCCAGGCCCGGCGTAAACGGCGAGCCGCTGGTCATCGCCCAAATCCCGCTGATCTGCCAGTTGTCCAGGACCCACTCCGCCGGCCGCACGTTCATTTTCTTCCCCAGCTTGGGCAGGTCATAGAAGTAGTTGGCCACAAACCAGTGCGGGCGGTCGAATCCCAGCCGGCCATAGTTCCGCGACTTCGGCGGGAAATACGGACTGATCCCCGAGGTATCGCCGTCGGCAACGCCCAGGGTCTTGGAGTACGTGTAGGCGATACCGAGCTGCAATCCCCGCGAGAACCGGCGGTTCAACGAAGTCTGTAGCGAGTTGTAGTTGGCGTTGTAGCCGTTGGAGACAAGGTTAATGTCGGCCCATCCGAGGTACGGCCGCAGGTAGTTATCCGCCAGCGGCTTGTTGGCGCCCTGCGAGGCATCGAAGTTGGCCGGGTTGAAGCGCGCGCCGATCGGAATCGGGTTGATGTTCCTTTGCGCCAGCAGATGATACGAGGCGCTGCCCACGTAAGAAACATCGATGGCGAAGCTCTGGATCTGCTGCTGGATCGACAGGCTCCAGTTCATCGTGGTCGCCGGATTGCTCTGCCCCAGAAGCGCGCTCAGGCTGGACGGCCCGATCAGGCCGCCGCTGTTCGCGTAGGTATTCAGGTCGCCGAAGTAGAGCGTGGGCGCGTAGGAGACCGGCGGATTGCCGTTGGTGTTCATCGTAGGGTTGCCCTGCATACGATCCTGGAACATGCCAATGCCGCCACGCACCGCGGTTCTGCCGTTCCCGAAAACGTCGTACGCAAATCCCAGCCGCGGCCCCCAATAGATGGCGTTGACCGTGTACAGCCCGGCGGGATAGCCATTCACGCCGCCCACCGCGCCGCCATTGGCGATGTTGCCGGTATTCGGAACGTACAGCCCGATGTACGGATTGGGATAGAGCTGGCCGGTTCGCGGATCCACCGCCACCCGCTTGTTGTTCGCATCCAGCGCAGGCCGGAACATAACCGGAATACTCGCAACGCTGAAGAGTCGCGGATCGAAGGTCGCGATGGTCTGGTTGACATCGGTTTGCGGCGGCACATGGTACAGCCGCAGGCCCAAGTCCAGCGTCAGGCGCTTGCTCACCCGCCAATTGTCCTGAATATAGAACTCCAGGTTGGTGAATCGCCAGTCGCCGTTCACGCGCGCGGTTCCTTCCGAATACGTGTTAATGACGCCCAGCAGCGCATTCGAAAACCCGTCCTTGCTGTCGAAAATATTGTTCGCGTTGGTGCCGAAGTTGAAATCGCCGCGCGGATTCCGGCCGCCCACCTGGAATTTGCGCGTACGCTCCAGGTACATGCCGCCCTTCAGGTTGTGCGCTCCCATCACCTTCGAGATGTTGTCCACGATGCTGTAGATATCGTTGAAATTCTCGTAGGGGATATTGCCCCACGTGGCTACCACGGGATTCGAATGCGGGCCGCCGAACGTGATGTTCGGCATGTAGTTCGTGGACGACACATAGCTCACGCCCGTGCCGCTGTCCTTGAACCACTCCGCCGGATTCCCCACTTTGGACCGGTCCATCAGCGAAGCATCCTGGGGGTAGAAATACAGGTTGTTGTGGCTCCGCCCGAAGATGAACTCGTTCACCAGGGTCGGCGAAAAAGTCTTGGTCACGTGCGCCACGTGCCCGTGGCCTGGCTGCCCGAAAACCGTCGGGGTCAGTGCGTAATTGATGCCTCCGTTCACCCACATCCCGTATGGGGTGTTCTGTTGATCCTTGTCCTGCACGTACCGCCAGTACACCTGCAGGCTGGGAGTGATGTTGTAATCCACGCGGATCAGGTCTTCCCGCTTGGGATAAGAACCCGCGTACGAGCTCCGGTAGTTGCGCTGGAACCGCAGCGGGTCGGTGGGCGCGTCGCTTGGACATCCCGCGCAGTTGTAGTTCGGCTTCGGAAAGAAATTCAGCATCGCCAGTCCCAGCGTGTTGAAGCGGTTCTTGGGGATAATGTTGCCCGGGAACTGCTGCGTGCCGTTCGTCAGCGGATCGTAAATCTTGATCAGGTTGCCGTTCCCATCCAGACTCGCGGAGAAATCTCCGTTCCGCTCCGCCTCGGTCGGCATCGTCACAAAACGCGTGCCGTAGTCCTTCCGCTGCCCCGTGTATTCCTGGCTCCAGAAGAAAAACACCTTGTCCCGATCGCGGTTGAACAGCTTGGGAATGAACACCGGTCCCCCTACGGTGTAGCCCGTCATGCGGTAGCGGTATGGAACCTTGGCCGTTCCCGTGCGATTGTTGAAGAAGCTGTTGGCGTTCAGGCTTTCATGCCGGTACGTGTCATAGGCCGTGGCATGGAAGTCCCGGCTGCCGCCCCGGGTGATGATCGTGATCACTCCCCCGGTGTTGCGGCCATACTCCGCCTGGTAGTTGCTGGTCAGCACCTTCACCTCGGCGATGGCGTCCATGTTGGGCTCGAAGTGCACCGTGCTGTTCGAACCCGTATCCAGGTCGGTGATCCCGTCCACCGCGTAGTTCTTGGCGTTCTCGCGGGCGCCGTTGATGAACGTGCCGCGAATCGAATCCGGCGAACTGGTCTCGCGCGCCTGGCTGCCGTTGTCCACCACTCCTGGAATGGTCGCCAGCAGCGCGAACATGTCCCGCCCGCGTACCGCGATATTCAGCAGTTGGTCTCCCGTAATGGTGCCCGATCTCTCCCCTGTGGCGAGTTGCATCAGAGACACCTCGCCCATTACTTCCACACTCTCGGTGATCGCGCCCACTTCCAAGGTCAAATCGCCCAGCGTGCGCACCTGGCCCGCCGTCACGGCGATATCCTTGGATTCCAGGGTCTTGAAACCGGTCGCCTTCACGGCGATGTTGTAGCTGCCGCCCGGCAGAACATTGAATATGCAGGAACCTTGCGCGTCGGACTTGATGGTCACCACCGCGCCGGTTCCCTGGTTGGTCAGCAGGCACTCGGCGCCGCTGACGGTCGCCCCCGACGGGTCGACGATGTTGGCACGCAGCGAACTGGAGACGTTTTGTCCCCATCCGAGACTCGCCGCGCACAACCAGAGAACACTGATTTTACCGGCACTCTTCATACGACCTCCTCGCCGGCGCTCCCGGGCCGGCGAACAGACGCCCATGTCAGGGCGTCCAATTAGCAGATTTTAACCCCTGAAACTCTTTTCATATAACAGCCTACCCCTTCGCGGTTCCGAATACAAGTTCGCCGGGAGATCCGCGTCCAACTTGCCGTGGGCATCCATAGCCGGCAAGGACGGAGGATGGGGACAGGATGGCGGCGAGACGTCCTACGTCCGCCGGGCGAGCGTCTGGAATCGAACGGCACCGACACCGCCAACACGGCCGTAGCCGTCGAAGC
This sequence comes from Bryobacteraceae bacterium, assembly GCA_041485845.1. Lineage (GTDB taxonomy): Bacteria > Acidobacteriota > Terriglobia > Bryobacterales > Bryobacteraceae > OMOG01. Next base: position 1,017 of record JBGPKH010000264.1, on the reverse strand, counting down.
GCTTCTGCACACTCCGTCGAAGTCGGGATCCTGGCAGCGCTCGACGAACACACGAGCCTTCACGAAGACCGGGTCGGCGGCCGGCGTGCCCGCGGCGCGCAGGGCTTGGAGCACGTACCGCGTCCTGGAGAGAATCGATTCCGTGATCACCCGCGAGTTTCTGACGCGCCGCATCTCGGGCTTCGGCCTCTTCCACTCGCCGCTGCCGCTCCGCGGCCTGGCCGCCTGTGGGACAGGCCTTCTGGCCAGGCCATTCTCCGTTTAACCCCGTTCACCCCCGAAATGCCGCCATACACCCCCGCCATGTCGCACTTCAGCCCCCGCTTCTAGCCACCCGGAGAGCCCGCCTCTACAATGGCAAGTCATGCCGCCATTCCAGGTATTACAACCCGAAACTACCTATACCGGGTCGCCCATCGCCGGCCTCCAAAAAGGCCTCCCCAAAACTACCCGGTCGCTGTGCCCCGAGTGCTCGCAACTCATTGATGCCACGATCCGGGAAGACGGCGGCAAGGTAGTGATGGAGAAACGCTGCCCGGCCCACGGCGACTTCCGCGACACGGTCTATTCCGACGCGAAACTCTACCTGAAGATGGAGGAGTGGACCTTCGGCGACAACCGCGGCCTGGAAAACCCGGCGGTCACCGGCGCCACCAGTTGCCCTGAGGATTGCGGCGTCTGCAACCTCCACACCAGCCACACCGGCCTCGCCAATGTGGATCTCACCAACCGGTGCAACCTGACCTGCCCGGTCTGCTTCGCCAACGCCAACGCGGCGGGCTACCTCTACGAACCGAACTTCGAGCAGGTCCGGGGCATGCTCCAGGCGCTGCGGGACGAGGCGCCGGTGGCCAACCGTATCGTGCAGTTGTCCGGGGGCGAGCCGACGATTCACCCGCAGTTCTTCGACATCCTGCGGATGGCCGTGGACATGGGCTTCAGCCACCTTCAGGCGGCGACGAACGGGATCATGTTCACCGATCTCGAGTTCGCCCAGCAGGCCAAGGAGGCCGGCCT
>JBGPKH010000263.1:0-11174 GCA_041485845.1 Bryobacteraceae bacterium | reverse complement strand
CCGGACGTCATGGCGCGCCGCAGTCCATCCTCCAACTCCACTCTGTTGTAATCGGATGCGCCTGCATCCGCTGCGGTCTTCATCAGCCACAGCGGCCTGAATTTAACCCTATCCTTGTCCTTTGCGTACCAAACGACATAGTCACAAACAGATGGCAGGAGCAGATCCTCTTGTGCGCTGGTCTTCACGATCGTGATAAGGCCGACCGTGTTGCTCGAACCAAACACCTCGTCCAAAAGGCTGCGCACAATATGCAGATTCTCTTCGCCGATTTGGACGAAGATGCTACCGCTCTCTGTCATAAGCTCGCGCGCTGTTACAAGACGGTCCCGCAGGTACGCGAGATAGGAGTGAATACCCAATTCCCAGGTATCTCTAAACGCCCTTATCTGCTCAGGTTGCCGAGTCAGGTCTTCTGCTTTTCCGTCCTTAACGTCGCGACGCCGTGTACTCACCTGCCAATTCGAGCCGAACTTGATTCCGTACGGCGGGTCCATATAGATCATCTGGACCTTGCCCTTCAATCCTTCCTTCTCCGCGAGGGACGCCATCGCCAGCAGCGAGTCGCCGAGAATCATCCGGTTCGACCAATTCTGGCCGTGCTGGTAGAACTCGATGTAGTCCTCGAACTTGATCCCGTTGAAGTCGGCGAACAACGATGCCTGCGCCTCCTCTTTGTACCCGCCGGCGTGCGCCCGGACATCCTCGATCAGGGCCTGCGGGTGGATCTTCTCCTGGATGTAAATCGGGACTACAGGGACGGCCAAGTCCTCGGCGTCCTGCTCGTCTTTGCCTCTCCAGACCAATTGCGGATCGAGCGACGGGTCGCGCGGATACAGCATCGTCTTCGGCGCCCTTTCATCGGGAGCCACGAAGTCGCGCAGCTCCTCGGTCGGGATGTTCGCCCGTTGGTCCTTGTGGCGGATCGAATCCACCGAAGCTGTTTCCTTTGCCTTCTTTGTTTTCGTCGCCATGCTGTCTCACCCGCACGCCGTTTCGAGGATCGGGAAGTCCTCTACCGCAGGCGTGTTACCTCCCGGCATCTCATCCCACGTGCGGCCATCCAAGATACGGCCCGTGCGGCTTTTGAGGACACCCCCCCACTGTTTGAAGAAAAACGGAACTCGCGCACGCAGGCACTGGTCGCGGACCTCTCGCACCCATTGCGGGTCCATGGGGCGGGCGCCGGGCCCCGACTCCCCACCCACGATCACCCAGTCGATGCCACGGAGATCGAGCTTCCGCAGAGAACCCAACAGCGGCTCGATTGAGAGAAACTTCACGTGCGCCGCCGTGCGCCGCAGGTGATCAATACGGAACGCGTAGTCCTCATTTTCCACGCTGACGCCCATCCAGACGTGCGGCCGCCACTCGAGAAATGGGCTCAGTTGCAGCAGCCGGTACGATCGCTTCGTGAGCAACTGGTACTGGTGCCAGCCGGCGCGCCCCATCACGTCAAAGACCTGCTTGACGTAGCTGGGGGGCACCTCTTCGTGAAAGAGGTCGCTCATGGAATTCACGAAAATCCGGTTCGGCCGCTTCCACTTCAACGGCAGTTCCAGCATGTGCGGCTGCAGGGTGAGCCGGAAACCATTGACGTAGTTCCGCTGTCCCATGGCCTGCAAGCGCTTCGCCAGCCGCTCAGCGTAACAGTGCTTGCAGGCCGGGCTGATCTTCGTGCAGCCGGTGACGGGATTCCAGGTGGCATCCGTCCATTCGATGTGAGAGTAGCCAGCCATTACGCAGCCCCCTTGCCGTTCTCCAGCCTAACTCCCTAATCGCCCCTGGCCGGACTCCGGCCCGGCGGCGTCAAGATCGGGAAACTCCGCACGGAAGATGGCCGCCACTTGTTCCGCCAACTCCGGCGCGAACACGGTCACAACCTGCCACAGGAGTTCGTAGTCGAGGCCGGAGTAATCGTGCACGATCCGGTGGCGTACGCCGGAGACGCGCTGCCACAAAACCTCGCCGTGCCGTTCCTTTAGTTCGGCGCTCACCTTCGAGCTTGCTTCGCCGATCACCGTCAGCGCGTGCAGCATGGCATAGCGCAGCGTTTTGTTGGAGCAAAACTCCTCCAACGATGCGGCGCGCGTAAACTCCCGCAGGTCGGCGGCTGCGGACAGAATATCGGCCAGATACACCGCGTCACGCTGCATACAGCACCACGGCGTCGCGCAGGACGCTGGGACGCACAAGCGGCTTCAGCAGCGATTTCCTGCCCAGGTCGACGCGCCGCCCGAACAGTTCGCTCAATTCCTCCTCCAGCCGGAAAAAGCCTAGGCCGGGGTGGGCGCCCGGATCGAACTCCACCAGGATGTCGACGTCCGAGCCGGGCCGCATGTCGCCTCGAGCGGCGGAGCCAAACACCGCCAGCTCACGGATGCGGTACCGGCTGCAAATCGCGGCCAGGCTTTCCGGAGACACCTCGATGCCCGATGCAAGTGTCATTGTCGCCCTCCGGCCATGACTCCGACTCCATTATCCGCTACTGCCGCCACCGCCGCGCGCAACTCGGCCTTGGCATCCCACGGATCGCGCACCTCCACGAACGCCCAACGGCCGAAGGCGCCATGGTTGTTCACGGCAGGCACCCAGAGGGTTCGAGCGGTCGCGACCTTGGCCTCCTTGTCGGTCCGCTTCTCGCCAGTCACCTCGACGATCAGATTGACCTCGCCGGCGGCCGTCCGGAGTTTCACCACAAAATCGGGGACGTAGTTCCGCTCCTGTCCGTTCAGCGTGTAGGGAATCGTGAATCCGACGTTGTGATCCTTGAAGTAGCGGGCCACCTGGTCCATGCTTTCCAGGGTCTGCGCCATTTTCTGCTCCCAGGAGTCCGTGTCGGCGACCACGTGGGAGATGTGACAACGGTCTTCGCGCGTAGCGTACACAGGCCGGCTCGTGTCGAAATCGACAAAGCGTGTGCTGCCCTCGGTGTCGTATGGATAAAGGATCGGCTTCAGAACCTTCTCGCCGGCAGTCGCATCGACGATAGACCGGTAGATTCGGTTCGCCGCTTCCAGCGCGAACTGAATCCAGAGCAGCATCTGCGGGAAGGTGTCGTCCTTCAGCGTGAGACATTCCTGCCGCCACCGTTTGGCGATCGCGAGCAGTTGCGGGAACAGCCACGGCTTCAAGTTGCCCTGGTCGTCGCGGAAGAAACTCTCCAGCAGGCACTGCGCAACGCGGAAATCGACTTCCTGCTCGCGGCGCTTCTGCAGGTCCGCGAGAGTGTGGGTGCTGGTCTCGCCGACGATCGGAGCGTTGTAGGTCTCCGTAGGGACGTCGGCCGTGCTGAGTACATAGCGTGAATCTCCCGTGAACTTCGCGGCGAGTTTCTCCGGCGGCAAATCGTAGCGGTAGCCCTGGAGCCGAGGGAAGCGCATCTCCAGCGGCGCCCGCTCGTCGAGAGCGCGGACCCGGGTTATGGGCTTCGGCGGCGTGGGCTTTGTGGAACCGCTGGTCGGGATAAAGGAGAACGGGACGCCGTACACCTCGGCATACTCCGGCTCAAAATGTCCGTCGCTGTTCAACGCCCAATTCGTGCGTCGCAGGCCTCGGCCCACGACCTGCTCGCAGAGTAGCTGCGTCCCGAACGCCCGGATCCCCAGGATGTGTGTGACCGTGTTGGCATCCCACCCCTCGGTGAGCATGGACACGGAGACAACGCACTTGATCTGCTCGCCCAGTTTGCCGGGCTTGCCCACCGTGTTCATGACCTCGCGCAGCAGGTCCTCTTCCGAGACCTTGTTGACATCGCGCTCGGGGAAGCGCGTGCGATATTCTTCCTTGAATTCTTCGATCTCAGTCCTGGCGATCTTGCGGAACTCGTCGCTCATCGCCTCGCCGGATTCGAGCTGCTCGGAATCCACCAGGATGGTGTTTGGCCGCGGAAGCCAGCGTTCTCCTTCGACGTTGCTGAAAAGGGCGAGCTTGCCGGGCACCAGAACCGTGGCGCCATCGGCGAGCGTCTTCTCCCAGCCGGCGATGTAGTCGAAGACTAGTTTTGAGACGTTGGTGTTGTTGCAGACGACGATGAAGACCGGCGGGGTCTGGCCACGCAGGCGCGCTTCGGTGTTCTCTTCCCAGAGCTTGAAGTACAGCTTGTAGTTGTTGTACAGGCTCTCCAGGGCGCCCTCGAGTTCGGCCGGCAACTTGGGTTCGCCGGCCAGCGCCTCGGTCCCGCGTCCCTTCTTCGGGAGATGCTCTCGAATGCGGTACCAGAGATCGCGGTAGGTGGGCTGCCCGCCAGTCATCGAGTTGTCCGCGACCGGAACACGTGGCACCTTGACGACGCCGGCCTCGATGGCATCGATGAGGGAGAAGTCGGACACTACCCAGGGAAATAGCGTCCCTTCGGGATAGCCGGAACCCCGCAAGAAGAACGGCGTTGCGGAGAGGTCGTAAACGGCTCGCACACCGAGTTTACGCTTCACCGCCTCCAGGCCGTTGATCCAGATTCGCGCTTCCTGGTCGCGTTTCAGGGCTTCCTTGCGCTCATCGCCGACCAGTTTTACGGGTTCCGGTTCCGGCTTGCCACGGTAACAGTGGTGGGCTTCGTCATTGATGACGACCACGCTCTTCTTGGCGCCGAAAGCACGGCACACGCGGCGGACCATTTCGTCCGGCGCTTCCGTGAAGGCTGAAGTATCGCCGTTGCCGAGGACTTGTTTGGTCAGCTTGCCCACGGCGATCTTCTCGCGCAGAAGAAACGTGTGGAAGTTCGTGATGACGATCTTGGCGCGCGTGAGTTGCTCGCGGAGAACCTCCGGAACGACGTCGAGCTTGCGGTAGTAGTTATCCGGATCGTTTGGCAGCAGGACACGCAGGCGGTCGCGGATGGTGATGCCTGGCGTCACGATTAAGAAAGAATCGGAGAACCGGGCATCCTGCGGCCGGGCCAACTTGTTGAGGGCCTGCCAGGCAATGAGCATGGCCATCACCACGGTCTTGCCGCTACCGGTGGCCATCTTGAAGGAGATGCGGGCGAGTAACGGGTTGGTGTCCTGGTTCGCGAGCTTCAAATCGCGCAAGATCCAGGAGCCGCCCTGCCGGTCAGCGACCTCGGCCAGATAGATGGCGGTTTCCATGGCCTCGATCTGGCAGTAGTACAGGCGCTTCTCGCGTTCCGGCCGCTGCCAATACCCCAGCAGTTGCCGCGTCGTGCTGGTAACGCCATCGTAGTTGCTGAGGCGCCACTTACGCACGATGTGACGGACGTCGTTGATGAACTTGTTCTCTTCGATCCGATCCTTGGTCCACTCGGTATCGAGTTCGAGCTGCTTACCCTTCTTCTTGGGTTTGGCGATTGGGATGAAATAACTGGACAGGCGGCGGGATTCGACGACCTTGCCGGTGATACCTTGCTCATCGAAGTAGAAATGGCGCGAGGGCTCTTCGTACGGCGAATTCAAGACCGGATTTTCGATGACTACCTGTGGCATGCCCGACCTGGCGCCCGAGAGCGTTATGAAGCTGCCTCGATTTCTTAATTGTATAAACAATCGGTGGGTAGCGTGTTTTCGATCACAAATTGCCTCGATGAGCTAGGACGGCGTCTGCTGGAGATGCGAGCGCGGCCTGTCGATTTACGACACCAGACACCGGTTCGTGAGCTCGATGCTCTACGACACGCTGCTCGGCAGGGGCCGCAGGTTCCTCAATCGCGGCGTCGCCAGCCAACTTCTCGGCGGCTGGCAGCTTGGTTCGATCCGGACGGCCTCAACGGGTTTCCCGCTGAACATCCTCAGCGGCCAGGACCAATCCAGGACCGGTAACAACATGGATCGCCCGAATGCCGTGCCGGGGGCCAGTATCCATCTCGATTCCAGCCAGCGCAGCACGGCCCGCTGGTTCAACACCCGCGCCGTGGTGCTACAACCCCTGGGCGCCTATGGCAATCTCGGCCGCAACGTGGCCACGGGTCCCGGCATCTTCAGCGTGGACTTCTCCACGTTGAAGAAGATCAACGTCACCGAGCGAGCGTACTTGCAGTTCCGGTTCGAGGCCTTCAATTTCCTGAATCACCCCAACTTCGGCGACCCGAGCACGAGGCTCAGCGCCAACGACTTCGGCGCGATCAACACCACGCGCAGCGGAATCAACATGCGGGAGCTGCAGTTCAGCCTGAAGCTGACCTTCTGATTCGGGAGCGGCCGGCGCTCGAGATCTCAAGAAATGGCGATTGCGGCCAGTACCCCGTCCAAAACCGGCAACAGCGCTGGCAGGTCATCTGTGACGGTCGTCCAAACGATATCGAGGTCCACGTCGAAATAGGCATGGATCAGCCGGTTGCGCATCGAGACCATCTTGGAGCAGGGGATCTCAGGAAACCGGGCGCGCGCTTCGTCACTGAGCTTCCGATGCGGCCTCACCGAGGATTTCCAGACAGCGGATCAAGGCCACAGCAAACATCTGGTTTTCGAACAGGTCCGCACGGGTACGCCCCGTGGCCATCGTCTGCGCCGGCGGCGGCGGCTCCTGCATATGACGAAGCCGGATAGCGTCAGGCTTCGGCATAGAGGACGAGCGCGTTCCGCAGGACCTCGTCCCGGAAGTAGCGGCTCAAGTCCATGGGTGTCCGAAGATCGATCTTCCGGCCGCCAAACACCTGGGCGAGTTCAGCTTCGATGCCGGCCAACCGGAAGAAGCCAACCCGCTGGTCCGGCCGGAACTCAACCAGCACGTCAATGTCGCTGGACTCGCGGAAGCGGTCGGTGAGGGCGGAGCCAAACAGGGCAAGCCGGCTGATCCCGTTGCGTTTGCACACTCTCACTATCTCGGCTTCCGGGATTTCGATGTGCGCGCGAGTCATTTTCTTCCAGTATGGCCACAGTGACGGCCTTTGTCCCAGGAAAACAAGGACCATCATACACTTCAGGCGAACTTCGAGCGCTGGCTTCCATGTATTTCGGACTCCAGTCGGACCCCAAGTTCGCGGGAGACTGGAAGCAGGCGATCAAAGCCGCGTCCATGGACGTGGACATTGCGGCTTGGCTGCCCAAACTGAAAAAGCAGGGAAAGCTGCACGCCCTCCGGCACATCTCCGCGTTGGGAGGGATTACCTGCGAGATGCGCGTTTCGAGGGTGACGGCGGCCGCCGTCATAGCGGTACGCGATCGCCGGGGAGCTACGAGGCTGAGCCGGTCCGCATCGATATCATGACCTCGGTTCCGGGCCTGGACTTTGGCGACAGCTCGCCGGCGGCAGCCCGGCACAATTTTCTCGTACGTCCTCCTCAAATCCTGGGGAGCGATTCCATGAACGCCCGCCGCCGCGTATTGCTGTAAGAGCAGACTCGGCCCGATCCGCGGGTAGGTGCTTTCCATCCGTTCCCCGTGATAAGTGTGGACCGAGCCGGAATGGGGGCGCCCCATCAAGCTTTGTGATATAGTCAAGCCACTTCGAAAGCGAGGTTTTTGTGAACTGGGGCAACCTGCGAAAGTCATTGCTCATTCTCGGGCTGTTGTGTGTGACGTTTAGTACGGCACCAGCCCAAACGGTCGGCGAGATCACGGGAGAAGTCAAAGATCAGAGCGGCGCGAACGCTCCCAACGCGACCGTGACTGCCACCAATACCGAGACCAACGTGGCGCGCACGACGGTGACGAATAATGCGGGAGTGTACAGCTTTCCCGGCCTGACGCCCGGAATTTATTCGGTGAAGGCCTCCGCGACGGGATTCCAAACCGCTGTGAAGACCAACATCGAGCTTCAGGTGCAGCAAGCGGCCCGCGTCGATTTCATGCTCGAGGTGGGACAGTCCACGCAAACCATTGAAGTCAGCGCCAGCGGCGCGTTGCTGAGCACGGAAGATGCCACGGTCGGCACCGTGATCGAACAAAGGCGCATTGTCGATCTGCCGTTGAACGGCCGCAACTTCTTCAGCCTGGTGGCCTTGAGTCCCAACGTGACTTACGGGTTTACTCCGGCGCAGCAGGCGTCCGGCCGGCTGGGCGGCACGCGCTCCACGCTCACCATGTCCCTGTCCGGCGCGCGCGCTACGTGGGCCAACTACACGCTGGACGGCATCACCAACACGGATGTCGACTTCAACACCTACATCGTGCTGCCATCGGTGGACGCTCTGCAGGAGTTCAAGGTCCAGTCCGGGATCTACCCCGCGGAGTTCGGCCGGGAGGCGGGACAGATCAACGTCTCCACCAAACCCGGCACTAACTCCTACCACGGATCGGTCTTCGAGTTCCTTCGCAACAATGTCCTGGATGCCAGGAGCTACGACTTCCTCTCCAGCACCCGCTCCGCCACCAATCCCTCTCCCACAAGTACGCCGTACCGCCAGAACCAGTATGGCTTCACTTTGGGAGGGCCGGTTCGGATTCCGAAGCTGTTGAACGGAAAGAACCGGCTCTTTTTCATGTCCAACTATGAGGGTTTCAAGTCGCGCACCACCAGTACGTCGATTGCCACCACCATGACGCCAGCCATGCGAAACGGCGATTTCTCCCTGGTCTCAACCGTTTTGCAGGATCCCCTCTCGCGCGCGGGAACCCCTCCCAACGTCACCACGTCGCCCTACCCCGGGAACCAGGTCCCCTCGAACCGCTTCGACAAAGCTTCCGTGCTTCTGATTGGCAAGTTTTTCCCACTGCCGAATCTGCCCGCGACCACCGGGCTGCCGTTGCGCAACTATCAATATCTGAACAAGACACCGGTCGACAAGAACCAGTTCAACCAGCGCATCGACTTCAACGAAGGCTCGAAATCGCAGTGGTTCGGCCGCTATACCTGGACCGACGAGTTGACCCTCAACCCGGGGCTCACGCTCGACGGGAGCACGACGTACACCAGGGCGAGCCAGTGGGTGGCGTCGAATGTGCGGGTCTTTTCCCCGACCAAAGTGAACGAGGCGCGGTTCGGCTACAACTCGCTGTACAACAGCATCGCCCAGCAATTGGCCGGCGTGGAGGACGTGGATGCCGAGATCGGCGTGCCGTTCAAGGTGACGGACACGAATTCCTGGGGCATCCCCAGCATCCAGCTCAGCAACAATCTGACCAGCTTCGGCAATAACACCAGCAGCCCGTTCACCATCGACGACAAGGTTTACCAGGCAGTGAACAACTTCTCCTGGGTGATCGGAAAGCATTCGCTGCGGATGGGCGGAGAATACCGGTACAACCAGTTTCCGCAGGTGGGGAACGAATTCCCGCGCGGCCAGTTCTTTTTCAACGGCTCGTTCACGGGCAATCCGAACACGCAGAGCTCGGGATACTCCGGAGCGGACTTCCTGCAAGGCTACATGAACAACTCGATCATTGCCGTCGCGCTGGTCTCGTCCGATTTCCGCAATTCGGAATGGGCGGCTTACGTGGACGACACCTGGAAGGTAGCGCCGCACCTGACCATCACCGCCGGTCTGCGGTGGGAGGTGGCGCAGCCCATGCTGGACGTGTCCGGCCGCGGGGTCAACGTTCAGTTGAACGATTCGCTCCCCTCGGTGGCGAATGTGGCCGACATGAGCAAACATCCGGTCTACGTGCGCACGGGCGCCGGCGGGAATTTTTACGAGGGCATCGACTTCCGTTACCAGGCGTTCTGGGCCGGCCAGGGACAACAGGTTTCCGGGTCTCCCGCTCTCCAGGTTGCCAGGGACGGCCGCCTGGGCTCACGGCTGATCGCCACCGACTACAACAACTTTGCGCCCCGCCTGGGGATCGCGTGGAGCCCGTCGAGTCAATGGTCCATCCGCACCGGTTTCGGCACCTTCTTCTCGCAGGAGAGCAAGAACTCCATCTTCGATCTCAATCGCGGGCTGGGAGGCCGAACCGGGCGCGTGCCGGACAATACCTATTCGGCGCCAAGCTTCGGATACTCGAATTTCCTCAATGCGTCGGTGCTGCCAGTCACTCTGCCGGTGGGCCTGACCTGGGGCGCGGACTACCACCTGCCGACCACCTACAGCTTGACCTACCTGCTCAACATCCAGCGCTCGCTCGGCAAATCCACGACTCTGGAGGCGGGCTACAGCGGCTCGCAAAGCCGCCACCTGGCCAACCTGATCAATGCGGCCCAACCCCTTCCGGGGAGCACGCCGATCATTACCCGCTTGCCCTATCCGGAATTTGGCGCCGCCGGAATACAGTTTCTCAAGGACGACGGCGTGGGCAACTACAACGGCCTCGGCGCCAAGGTGAGCCAGCGTTTCGGAAGCAGCCTGACCACCTTGTTCAGCTACACCTGGTCCAAATCGCTGGATGACGGGAGCGCCATCCGCGGCCCCGGAAACGACTTCGTTCCGGAGAACGCGCGCTGCCGGGCGTGCGACTACGGCTACTCGACCTTCGACGTTCCGCATCGTTTCGTAGCGTCCATCCTTTACGCGCTGCCATTCGGCAAGGGCCAGCGCTTGCTGAACCACGGAGGGATCGTGAACCAGGTGGCCGGGGGCTGGCAGGTGGGCACCATCACCACGGCGCAAAGCGGCGCCTCCACGGAGACGGCTTCATGGGATTCGGCGGGCGTCGTGTTTTCGCCGAACGGCAACCGGACCAACTGCTTCGCGGGCGTGCGGCAAGTCTTCGACAATCCCACCGCCGCGGGCTACTTGAACGCGGCGGCGTTCTACAACACCGTCGCCCCCGAGTTCGGAAACTGTGCGCGCAACAATCTGAGGGGACCGAGACAGGTGAACATCGATCTCTCGATCTTCAAGGATTTCCGGGTAACCGAAAGGCAGGCCCTGCAGTTCCGCGTGGAAATGTTCAACGCCCCCAACCATGTGGAGCTGGGAACGCCGAACACCGGGTGGGGCAGCTCGAATAAGGCGCCGTCGGCCAACTTTGGCACGATTACCTCGACCCGGGCAAGCATGCGCCAGATTCAGTTCGCGCTCAAGTACAACTTCTGATAAGTGAGCTTCTGGAATCGCCGCGCGCAAATTCGTGAGCCCGACCCGTGGATAGGTCACTTTCGTTGTTCTTCTGACTCGTCGCCGTACTGCGGTTGCCGGTGGTGATCGGGCGCAACGATGACATCAGCGTGAGTGAAGTGGAGAAAGTTGGGATTTGAAATGGGGTTCTTCGCTATTTGGTGTGGGTTGCGATGACAGATTCCATGACCCAGAACGCCTCGGCTTCGAGGAAGAGGTCGTCGACAACCGGTGGAGAGCTGTGGAAATGACGGAACTATGGATCGAGTGGAAAACCAACAGCGGG
>JBGPKH010000262.1:0-11195 GCA_041485845.1 Bryobacteraceae bacterium | reverse complement strand
CGCCTATGCCTGGTCCGCGCGGGTCCCCCTGGACCCGCTGCTCGCCCAGCCAAATCGGCCCATGCGATCCCCGAGAGGCCGGCCAGGCCTTCGGCCGCGGACCGGGGGGCGCGTTGGAGCCGACGATCGCAGGAATCGTCCTGCGTGCGGATCGCCTGGATGCCTTTGGGTACCTGGCCCGGCATCGACCCCGGTGCATCGTGATAAGCTATGCAAGCGGTACACCATGACCCCACAAGAGAGCCCGCCCCCGGTAATGGACCTCGATGAGCTTTCGGGATTCCGCGAGCAGACCGAGCGCATCTCCGGTTTTCTTCACAAGCGCCTCAAGGATCACCTGGCGGCGTTGTCTCTGCTGCTGGCGCCCGGCCGCGTGTTGGGCAAGTACTCCGGGGGGCGCGAATCGGCGCCGCGCGCGGATGAAGCCCTTGCCGAGCTTACGGAGAAATACCAGCAGGCCTGCGGCAGCCTGACCTTTTTGAAGACGGAACTCGACGAAGAGACCTTAGCCGCAATCGGACCGGCCATCGAAATTCACCCCTACGAGTACACTCACGAAGCCCAGGGAACCAAGGGCGCCAAGAGTATTTCCATGACGTCTCCGGTGCAATGGGTAGCCACTTACGGAACGGGATTTTCGCTTTCGCAGATACGCAACCTCCTGACCGGTGAGGGCGACCGCCGGTCGCAACCGGTGCGGCAGTTCGTGGTCAACGCCCTGGCTTTCCAGGTGGTTCTCGGCCGGAGCGCCGGGGCGGCACACCTGCTCAAAGACCTGCGCTACCAGATCGGCGTCGAGACTCTGCCCGGGTTGGAAGGACTGCCCCTGACGATCTTCAGTCTCCAGGTGCCGTCGTTCCGGCCTGCCGACGATCTTCTGCTCACCGCGATCCGTCTCTCCGGCGTGCCGGCTTTCATTGAACTGATCGATCCCGATGCGGTTCACAGCCTGGAGGACCCTTTGCGGCTGGAGATCGAAGCGCTGTCCGAAGAAACTGCGCCGTAGGCTGTGATAGACTGATCTGCTTTCACTGTTCAACAAGACCGCGTGAGACGGCAACAAGTGTAAGTTTTTCGTCGTGGAGGGGACTTCGTTGAGAGCCGGACGGGTTATCTGCGTTCTATTGCTGGCCACCGCCGCCGCGGCGGCCGACCAGCCGATCGCGTATTCCCATAAGCAACATATCGCGCTCGGATTGCAGTGCCTCGATTGCCACAGCTCCGCCGATACAGGCGCCGCCGCTACTCTCCCATCGGTGCGGAAGTGCATGCTCTGCCACGCCAAGATCGCCGCCGCCAAACCGGAAATCAAGAAGCTCGCGGCTTTCGCCGGGAGCAAACGCGAAATCCCGTGGCAGCGGGTGTACGGGTTTCCACGCGAATCCCTGGTGAAGTTCCAACACGCGCCCCACTTCCGTGCCAAAATCGAATGCGCCGCCTGCCACGGCGATATGACGCAAGCCACTACCGCAGACCGCCTGGTGAAGCACAGCATGGGCACCTGCCTGAGCTGCCATCGCCAGTACAAAGCGTCGGAGGATTGCGCCGCATGCCACTACTGAAGGGAATGATCTGACCCATGGATCGCCGCGGGTTTTTCAAGATCCTGTCCGCCACGTCCGCCGGAGCGCTGACCACGGCCTGCGGCACAAAATCCGACAGGCTCATTCCGCTGCTCGTGCCGGAACACGAAATCGTGCCGGGCGAGGAACAATGGCACCCGGCGGTATGCACGGAGTGCGGCGCTGGATGCGGCGCCTTGGTGCGCATCATGGAGGGCGTGCGCACGGTGGAGCGCAATGGCGAAGCGCTTCGCCAGCGTATCGCCGCCGTCAAGAAGATCGAAGGCAATCCGCTCGACCCGGTGAGCGGCGGCCGCCTCTGCGCGCGCGGGCAGGCGGCGGTGCAATCGCTCTACCACCCCGACCGTCTGCGCGGTCCGATGAAGCGCACCGGCGATCGCGGCAGAGCGCAATTCACCCCCGTTTCCTGGGAGGAGGCTATCGACGCGGCCTCACAGAAGATCGCCAAGGTGCGCGCCGCCGATCCCGGCAGGATCGTGTTCCTGACCTCATCTGGGGCCGGCACGCGGTCGCTGGCCATCGAGCGATTTGTGAAGGCGCTGGGAGCGCCCGCGCCGGTCGTCTGTTCGCTGACGGACTTTCCGGTAGAGCGGAAGGCCGCCGAGATGGTCTTCGGTTGGAAGGGGCTTCCGGTCTACGATCTCGCCCACGCGCATCACGCGCTGGGCGTGGGCGCGGATTTTCTCGGCGGGTGGGCGTCGCCGGTCTACTATGGCCGGCAGTTCGGAAACTTTCGCCAGGGACGCCTCGAAGTCCGAGGGCACCTGGTGCAGGCCGAGTCGCGCCTCTCGATCACCGCCGCCGCCGCCGATCACTGGCTGCCGCTGCGGCCCGGATCGGAGCCGCAGTTCCTCGCGGCGGCCGGCCGGATTCTGCTCGATTCGCGGCTCGCCCGTAATGGCGGGCAGCTTCCCGCCGCAGTGCTGGAGCGGTTCCAGTCGGCCGACGTTCCGGCGCTGGTGGCCTTCTGCGGGCTGGACGAGAAGCGAGTTCGTGAATACGTGCGGGAATTGGGCGAATCGGATGCGCCTGTCGTGCTTGCGGGAGCCTCCATTGTGCAGAGCAATTCCCTGGACGCGATCGTGGCTTCCCACTACCTGAACCTCATGCTGGGCAACGTGGGCAAGCGAGGCGGAGTGCTGCCGCCGGCGGCGGCCGCGGTTCCCGCTACCGGCAACCATCGCGCGGCGGAAGCGCTGGCGCGCGCCGAAGTGGTGCTCATCGACGGAGCCAACCCGGCGTACACCCTGCCGCGATCGAGCGGCGTCTTCGATGCCTTGACGCGCGCCGAGACCGTGATCGGCTTCGGCCGGTTCCTGGACGACTCGGGCGCATGGAGCGATCTCCTGCTGCCGGACCACGACCCCCTCGAATCCGAAATCGCGCTGGTCCCCGCGGTGTCGGAGCAACCAGCGGTGACCATGGCGCGACCCTTCGTCGAGCCGCTATACGCCACGCGCGCCGTCGAAAAGACGCTGGCCGATCTGGCGCGCAAGATGGAACTGGAATACCAGGCAGTCACGGCTAAGGACATCGTGCAGCCCGTTCTGCCGGACGGCGTCACGCTCGAAGATGCCGCGCGCCAGGGCGGCCTCTGGCTGGAATCGAAAACCGAAGCGCGGGCAACCGTCGTCGGCCAGACCCTGGAACTGAATGCGGCCGCCTTCGAGGGCGACGCCGCCGAGTATCCAATGACCTTCCAGCCCTACCTCTCGCTACAGTTTCACGACGGCAGCGGTGCGCACCTGCCCTGGATGCAGGAACTGCCCGACCCGGCCTCGAGTGCCATTTGGGGATTGCCCGTCGAGATCGATCCCAAGACCGCCGCGAGCCTGCGCATCGCCAACGGCGACATCGTCCGCGTCCAGTCGCCGCACGGATCGATCGATGCGCCCGCGTACGTGCATCCCGGCGCCATTCCCGGTGTGGTCAGCATGGCGATCGGCGACGGCCATGCGCACTATGGGCGCTACGCTTCCGGCCGCGGCGCCAACCCGCTTTCGATTCTCGCGCCGGTATGGGAGAAGTCCACCGGAGCGCTGGTCTTGGGCGGAACGCGTGTCCGGTTGTCGCGCGCCGGCGGGCCGCGCGACTGGATTCAGTTTTCAACGGTGGATCGGCAGGAGAGGGGTTTCGATCACAGGTAGCCGCGAGGAGAGCGCATGGAACATCGTTGGGGAATGGCCATTGATCTGGACCGCTGCACGGGATGCGAAGCCTGCGTCGTCGCCTGCCACGCGGAAAACAATCTGCCGGTGTCGTCCCCCGAGCAGGCGGGCAAGGGCCGCACGGACCACTGGATTCGCATCGACCGCTACTACGAGGGCGAGTTTCCGGACGTGAAGGTCAAATACATGCCGGTGCTGTGCCAGCACTGCGACGATGCGCCCTGCGAGCCGGTGTGTCCCGTCTACGCGACCTACCACAACGGCGAGGGGCTCAACGTGCAGGTGTACAACCGCTGCGTCGGCACGTTCTACTGCGCCAACAACTGCCCCTACACCGTGCGGTACTTCAACTGGTTCGCCCCGGAGTGGCCCGAGCCGCTCCACTTGCAGCACAATCCCGATGTCTCGGTGCGCGTGGCCGGCGTCATGGAGAAATGCACGTTCTGCATTCACCGGATCAAGCGCTCCAAGCAGGATGCCGCTCGCGACGGCCGTGCGCTGGCCGATGGCGACGTGCAGCCGGCCTGCGTGCAGTCGTGTCCCGCCGAGGCGATGGTCTTCGGCGACCTCAACGATCCGCAGAGCAAGGTGTCGCGAGCGGCCGGGAGCGGCCGCGCCACCAGACTGCTCGAGGAGCTGGGAACCAAGCCGAAGGTCTTCTACCTCCAGAAGGTCAAGTAGCCATGGCCGCCGCCCCGGAGCTTTTGCCATATAAACAAATCCGCGAGGACCTGTTCCGGCCGCTCTCGGGCGTGAGCCGCCGCTACGTGCTGGCCACCTGCCTGGCCTTTATCGTCGGCGCCGCGGGGCTGGCCGCCTGGGTGTATCAGCTTCGCCGCGGCATGGGCGTGACCGGCTTGCAGAGGCCGGTCTTCTGGGGTTTCTACATCGTCGATTTCGTTTTCTGGATCGGGATCTCGCACGCCGGCACGCTCATCTCCGCGATCCTGCGCCTCACCGACGCCGCCTGGCGCAAGCCCGTCACCCGCGCCGCCGAGGCTATCACGGTGTTCGCCCTGATGATCGGCGCAATGTTCCCGGTCATTCACCTGGGCCGCGCGTGGCTGTTCTACTGGCTGCTGCCGTATCCCAATTCGCGGCTGCTCTGGCCCAATTTCCGGTCGCCGCTGCTGTGGGACCTCACCGCCATCGTGACCTACCTCACAGGCAGCGTCATCTATCTGTATCTGCCGCTCATCCCCGACATGGCGCAGCTCGCCGAGCACAACACGCCCTGGCGCCGGAAGTTGTATCGCGCGCTGGCGCTCGGCTGGACCGGCAGCGACCGCGAGTGGCACGCGCTGGAGCGCGCCATGAAGCTGATGGCGTGCATCATTCTGGCGGTGGCCATCTCGGTCCATACCGTGGTGGCCTGGGACTTCGCCATGTCCATCGCGCCCATGTGGCACAGCACCATTTTCGGTCCTTACTTCGTCACGGGCGCGATCTTCAGCGGCATCGCCGCCCTCCTGGTGGCGTTGACCGCGCTGCGCAAGGTGCTGCACCTGGAGTCTTACCTCAAGTGGCACCACTTCAATAACCTCGCCAAGCTTCTGCTGTTGATGAGCCTCCTGTGGCTCTACTTCACGCTCGCCGAGAATCTGACCGTGTGGTACGGCAACGAGCCCAGGGAAATGGCGGTCTTCGGCGCCCGCACGCGCGCGCAATATGCGCCGTATTTCTGGACCATGGTGGCGTTGAATTTCGTAATTCCGTTCGTGCTCCTGGGCATCCGCCGCCTGCGCACCATCGCCACGGCCACGATTGCCGCGGTGTGCGTACTGGCGGGCATGTGGCTCGAACGCTTCGTCATCGTGGTGCCGACTCTGGCCAATCCGCGGCTGGCCGCGGCATCCAGAGGCTACGCGCCCACCTGGGTCGAGATCGCCATCACCGCCGCGACCTTCGCCGCCATGGCCATGCTCTACATGATCTTCTCCAAGCTGTTCCCCATCATAGCCGTGTGGGAATTCAAGCCGCATCCCGAGGAGGACGAAGACTGATCGTGTATCTGATCGGCGAGTTCCGCGAAAAGAAGGCAGTCGCAGAGGCGATCCGCGCGCTTCGCGCCGGCGGCGTCACCCCGGCCGAAATGGATCTCTTCTCCGAAGAGCCGATCAAGCTTCCACGCGGGGTGCTCGACCGGCCCAGCCGGATGTCACTGGCGTCCGTTCTGGGCGCAATCGCGTTCGGCTCGCTCGCCACCGCGTTCATCTACTGGGTACAGCACAATTACCGGCTGGTCACCGGCGGCATGCCCATCTTTTCCTTCTGGGCCACGGGTGTGATCACATTCGAAATGACCATGCTGGGCGCGATCGCCGCGACCTTCGCGTGGTTCCTGTGGGAGAGCGGCCTGGTCCGCAAGCGCGACCGCGGCGCCCCTGTGCCGGAGGCGGATCCCGGCTCTATCCGCCTGCGCGTCCGCTGTCGCGTGGATGACGCGCCGCAAGCCATCGAGTCCATGCGCCGCGCGGGCGCGGTGGAGATCGAGCGGAGGAATCATGACTAGTGGCCCGCGGCCGAGGACCCGGCAGGCTGAATGCCTGCCCCACCAAGGTGGCGCAGGCGCTTTCGCCTGCGTCTTGCGCCTGTTCGCTCTCGCCTTGCTAGCCCTGGCCGCATCCGCCCAGCACCGCCCGGTTCCCTGGGAGAAGAACCGCCTGCGTGTCGGCCAGGCGCTCTATCGCGACAACTGCGTCGTCTGTCACGACATCGACAAGGCGCAATCCAAGAAGCTCGGCCCCAGCTTCTATCGACTCTTCAAGCGCGACAAGATGCCACTCAGCAGCATGAAGCCCAACCGCGACTACATCAAGGTGCGGGTGAAATTCGGCGGCCCGCTGATGCCCGCCTTTCGCCAGTGGCTCAGCGAAAGCGAAATCGACACCCTGATCGATTACATCGAATCCCGGTGAGATCGCGCCACGCCGGTGGCCGTCAACTCCTTCAACGCTTGACCGGGCGCCTTCGGGAACGGTCGAGAAGCACCGCGTGTCGCCGCGCGCGCTCGGCCTCACAGCCGATCAAATCGGCGGGCTGGCGCTGACGGCTGCCGGCATCCGGATCGTTGGCAGGCGAAAGCGCCTGCCCCACTACAGGTGAATGATGCCCCGCTGGATTGCGGCCGTCGCCGCCTGGGTGCGGTCCTGCACTCCCAACTTGCTCAGAATGCTCTTCACGTGATTCTTGACGGTGTGTTCGGCGATGCTCAGCGCGTAGGCGATCTGCTTGTTCGCCAGTCCTTTCACGATCAGCTCCAGCACCTGGACTTCGCGCGCGCTCAGGTCGGGGCGGGGCATTTGCGCCGCCAGCGCCGCGGCCACGGCTGCCGGCAAGTAGGTCTGCCCGGCATGCACCGCGCGAATGGCCTTCAGCAACTCGTCGTGCAGCACGTCCTTGGTCAGGTAAGCCTGGACGCCGGCGGCCAGCGCGCGGCGGATGTCTTCGTCGCCGCCATACGTGGTGAGCGCGATCATCCTGGCGTTGGGGTACTCGGCGCGGATGGCGGTCGCGGCCTCCACGCCGGTCATCACGGGCATACGCAGGTCGAGGAGCGTCACGTCCGGCAGATGTTTGCGAAACTGTTCCACGGCCTGTTGCCCGTTGGAAGCCTCCGCCACCACGGTCATGTCGGGCTGCATGTTGACGATCGTGGACACCCCCACGCGCGCCACCAGGTGGTCTTCGGCCACCAGGATTCGAATGGCTTCGTTCATGGCAGCGGTACCTTCACCTCCACCTCCGTTCCTTGTCCCGGATGACTCGCCAGGTGTAGTTCGCCGCCCAGCCGTTCGGCGCGCTCGCGCATGCCGAGGAGCCCGAAATGTCCACCCAGGGACGTGAACACACCGTCCTGCTCGAAGCCGTGGCCGTCGTCCCTGATCTGGAGGTACAGCTTGCGCGCTTCCATATGGAGCTTGACCCAGATCCGGCTGGCGCCGGCGTGCTTCAAGACGTTGGTGACGGCTTCCTGCGCGATGCGCAGCACGTGCTGCTCGACTTCCTGCGGCAGGGGACTCGGCGAGCCGCTCACGTCCACATCGACTTTTACGCCCGACCCCGCCGTCCACATCCGGGTACCCGATGTCAGCGCCGCAGCGAGATCCTGGCCCTCCAGAGCCGAGGACCTCAGGTCCATCACCGATCGCCGCGCTTCCGTGAGGCTGTGCCGCGCCATGCGGCGCGCCAGGTCCAGGTATTGGCGCGCCGGTGTGGGCGGCGTGGTCTCCTCGGGCACGTGCTCTTGGGACATGCACAGGGCCACGGCGTCGAGCTGCGAGGAAATCCCCACGAAGCCCTGCGCCAGCGTGTCGTGGATCTCGCGGGCCAGGCGGGCGCGTTCTTCGAGCACCAGCGCAAAGCGGTAGCGGATCTGCCGCAGACGCAGTTGATACACGGCCCACGCAGCCGCCAGCAGCATCGCGACACCGAGCGCGCGGAACCACGCCCGTTCGTAGAACCACGGCAGGACTTCGAAGGAGTACGATTGCTCGCTCGCGGGACCGCCCGGAATCTGGGCCTTGACCGTGAACCGGTAGCGGCCGTGAGGCAGACTGTTGTAGTTGATGACCCGGCTGCCCTCGGCGTTGATCCAGCCCGCGTTCAATCCGTCCAGCTTGCGAAAATAGCGCACGCGTTCCGGCGCGCCGAGATGAATCCCGGTGTAGCGGATCTCGATGCGCTGGCTCTTGGGCCCCAATACCGCCGGCCGCGCAAGATCCACGGGAACCCCATCCACCAGCATCTCGACCAATCGCACGGTGGGCGGCAGCCTGTTCTGCTTCCGCGTGACGGGGTTGTACACCGCCAACCCGCGGCTGGTGGTGACCCAGATGCGCCCATCGGAAGTGCGATGCCCGCCGCCGCCGACCGGGAGGCTCGGCGAGCACTGCGCGCTGCGCAGCCCGTCTTCGACACCGTAGTTGATCGGCTCCAGGACCTGCCGCTGGCGCTCGGCGAACTCGCGCAGTTGCGTGCGGGCGATCCGGCAGATGCCACGCGTGGTGCTCAGCCACAGCGATTCCCCGTCGTCGGCCACGTCGGACACGTTGTCGCTCAGCAGACCGTCCTTCGCGGTGTACACCACGAAGCGCCCGTCGCGCAGGGCGTCCAGGCCTCCGCCGAAGGTCCCGATCCACAAGGTTCCTTCGGGACCCCGGTACAGCGAACGAATGTGGTCGCTCGAAAGCCCGTCGGCCGTTGTGAACTGCTTGACCTGGTCGTCCTTGATCCGCCAGAGACCCCGGCCGTAGCTTCCGGCCCACACCGCTCCATCGGGACCTTCGCATAGCGTCACGATGGAGGCCACCAGAAGGGGGGGCGAGGGAATCACGATGCGAACCTGCTTTCCGCGAAGCTCGGCCAGTCCTCCCGGGGTCGCCAGCCAGATTCTGCCGGTGGAATCCTCCATGCTGTCGAACACGTTGGTGCGTCCCAGCGGATCGGGCGGCACGAAGGTGGTGAAACGCGCGCCGTGCATGCGCGCCATGCCGCCGCGCGCGCCGATCAGCAGGTCGCCATCGCGCGTCTCGCGAATGGAAAAGATTTCGGTGAAAGGAAGCCCGTCGCGGGCGGTGAACACGCGATTTCCTTCTTTGGAAAACAGCATGAGCCCGCTGTCGTGGAATCCCACCCAGATGCGGCCCGCATGGTCCTGGAAGACGACGTTGGGCTCGTCGCTGGGCAGCCCTTCGGTCTTGCCGTAGACCGTCAGGATGTCGTCGCGGTAACGCGTCAGCCCGCCGCTCGAGCCCGCCCACAGGTTGCCCTCGCGATCCTCGAACAGGCAGCGGACCGTGTCACGGGAGCGGTTGTCGCCGTCATGCGGGGTGACGAACCGGTCGCCGTCCATGCGCGCAATGCCGGCGTTGGTGCCGGCCCACAGGTTGCCGTCGCGGTCTACCCACAACGCGCGCACCAGAGAATTGGGCAAACCGTCGCGCGTGCCGAACCGGCGAATCCTGCCATCGGGAGAGCGCTGGATCAGGCCGGCGCTGCCGCCGATCCACAGGTTGTCGTGGCGGTCGCTCACCATACTGGTGACGATGTCGCCGTTCAAGGTTGGCGGGTCGATGACGGGCACGAACTTCCCGCCCGTCATTTTGACCACGGCGCTGAAACCGGCCACCCACAGGTCGTGATGCTGGTCTTCGCGGATATTGCGCACCGAAGTCACCGGCAGATTGCCGCCGGGAGCGAAGGTGGTAAATTTGCCGTCCTCGAAGCGGCTCAGAGAAACGCCCGCCACGATCCACAGCGTGCCCACGTGATCCTCATAAAGCCCGGTGATGCCGTCGTCGGGCAGACCCTGTTTCGTGGTGTAGGTGCGGAACTGCTTATCGCGATACTGGGTGAGCCCGTTGGAAGTTCCGATCCACAACGACCCGTCGCTGGCGGACGCCAGCGCGGCGATGGAATTCGCGGGCAGGTCGCCGTTGGCTTTGCTGAAGACGACGAAGTCGTAGCCGTCGAACCGGGCGAGTCCTTCGTCGGTGCCCAGCCAGAGGTACCCATCGGTAGTCTGGGCGATGGCGCGGATGGTGTCCTGCGGAAGGCCGTGTTCCTGGGTCCAGACCATGCGCGAGTACTGGGTGAGGCTCTTGCGCGGATCGAGGGCGCGTGCGTGGGGGAGGAAGGCGCAGAGCAGAGCGGCGGCGGCGAGTCGAGTTTTCACCCTGTTAGTCAGTATAGTTCCTGAGGATTGGGGGGTGGAAATCGGGGGTCGGGGGGGTCGGGGGTTAGGGATTGGGGGTTGGGGGGCTAGTGTCGAGGGTGCGGCCGGGGGCTGTGGGGGGACGCAGGGGAGCGGGTCTGTGTGTATTTTTTTGCGACGTCTTAAGTTGCTCAGATTCAGGGGGTTGCGTAAGCGAGGCGAAATCGGGTGGCGCATGGGGAGGGGTTTTTTCGCTCCACGCGCCACCCGGGGGCTTGGGGGTTCCGCAGCGGTTTGACGAAACGAAACCAATTCTTGATTTTTGGCCGTGGTTTCAAAAGGTTGGGATATGGACATGAAAGGCGGGGGTTGGGGATTGGGGGTTGGGGATTGGGGAGTGGCCGGGGGCTCTGCGGGGATTTGACGGAACGAACCCAATTTGGCGGTTGGGGTCGTCGATTGCTGTGCGCCGATGCAGCGGATCTCGGGTTGTTTTTGGGTGGTCATCAGTGGCCTGTGACGGGAAGCGGCGTTTTTTGGCAGCTTGTCCTCCCTCAACTCCACACCTAGCACGACGACAAGCGGCCGAGAGGCTCCTGAAACGGGTAAGTTGCGTAGAATCAATGTGAAAATAAAGTCCGAACCCTTGAACTTTTTAACCGGCCAATCGCCAAAAGCCCAGGTTGGACGTCTTGTCGGTTCGGATTCTGGTATTTAGGCGCGAAGCAGGCGGCTCAGAGGCGCGTGCCATGGCGGGCACAACGTTGTGACTGCCGATGCTGCTGAGTG
>JBGPKH010000261.1:0-11201 GCA_041485845.1 Bryobacteraceae bacterium | reverse complement strand
CCTTCGCGCGAACAGGCCGAGGGCTTCTTCACCGTGATCCGCCGCAACGCCGGCCGCCAACCCACCGCCGTGCCGTACAGCAAGCAGTACGCTGCGGACCTCGAAAAGGCCGCCCGTTTTCTTCGCGAGGCCGCCGCCCTCACCGATAACGCCTCGCTGAAGAAGTTCCTCACGCTGCGCGCCGATGCGTTCCTCTCCAACGACTACTACGCCAGCGACCTCGCCTGGATGGACGTCGATGCTCCGCTCGATATCACGATCGGCCCCTACGAGACCTACAACGACGAGCTGTTCGGCTACAAAGCCGCATTTGAGGCCTACGTCACCATTCGCGACAACCAGGAGACCGGCCGCCTTGCCGGCTTCGCGTCGCGTCTACAGGAAGTCGAAAACAATCTGCCGATTGACGCGCGCTATCGCAATCCCAAGCTCGGCGCCGCCGCGCCCATTCGCGTGGTCCACGAGGTGATCGCCTCGGGAGACGGCGCGCACGGAGTCCGCACCGCCGCCTTCAACCTGCCCAACGACGAACGCGTGGTCCACGAGAAGGGGTCCAAGCGGGTCATGCTGAAGAACATCCAGGAGGCGAAATTCCAGAGCGCCCTGGTTCCCATTGCCGCGCGCGTGCTGCCCCAGGCAGCCCGGGAAGACCTGAGCTTCGATTACTTTTTCATGCACATTCTGGCTCACGAATTGAGCCACGGTATCGGACCGCACCAGATCCAGGTGGGAGGCCGCGCTACCACGCCCCGCCAGGAGATGAAGGAACTGTACAGCGCCATCGAAGAAGCCAAGGCCGATGTCACCGGACTCTTCATGCTCCAGTACCTCTTCGACCACGGCCTGGCGCACCCGCCCGCGGCCGAACGCCAGCTCTACTCCACGTTCCTGGCCTCGGCGTTTCGCTCGCTACGGTTCGGATTGACCGACGCCCACGGCAAGGGGATGGCGCTCCAGTTCAACTATCTCACCGGCAAGGGCGCGTTCGTGGCCAATTCCGATGGCACGTACGCGGTGGATTTCAGCAAGATCAAGGGCGCGGTTCGCGACCTGGCGCACGACCTGCTCACGCTGGAAGCGCAGGGCGATTACGCCGGCGCCAAGAAGATGCTCGATACGCTCGGAGTGGTGCGGCCGGCCATGCTGCGGGCCATCGACGGGCTGAAGAGCATTCCCACGGACATCGATCCGGTCAACGAGTGACGCGCACGCCGCTCAGCGATGCGCGGCCATCGCCGCGCGGCGCAGGGCGCGCTCGTAACCGGTTACCAGGTGAATCGTGAGAAGGTCGAAGAAGCGGCCCAGCCGCCTCTCCAGTTCTTCTTCCGCGTACAGTTCCAAAGTGTTTTTCGAAACGATGTGCTCCTCCACGAAATCCAGCATTTTCTCGCGGATGATGCAAAGGCCGCGGACCGATTCGTGCAGCGGCACGTCCTGTTCACAGCGCAGTTTGCCGAACTGCTCATATTTTTGAGCCAGATCTTCTTCGTTCCCGGCGGACAACCAATGCCCCAGGTTTTCCAACAAAACCTGTTCCATTTCGCGCAATTCGGACTCGGCGAGTCCGCGGATATGGGACATTTGTGGTTCGCGGCGGACCTGGTCGATCACGCGTGAGGCGATCTGGTCCCAGTGCGATTCGATCAGATGAACGAGTTTGCCCGAAAGCATAGTTCACCTCACCCGTATCGTAGCTGAAAAACAGGCTGGGGAAAAGGGGGAGCGGAATCGTGGCTATTACCCCATCAGCGGCCGGAAGCACGCCGGCGTCATGGGAGCGAATTGCGCCGGCTGGCTGGTGCGTCCGGAGCGCGAATCCGAAGGACAGCCGGACGCGGCGCCCGACGCCATCGGGATCGCCAAGGGCTCGACGGGGGCGGCGTCGGCGCGGGCGCCGGGTACATCACCTGGCGCCTGGCCGAGCGCGTGGGGCCCGGCGGCAAGGTCTACGCCAACGACATCCAGCAGAAGATGCTCGGCCTCCTGTTTACTCTCCTGTCCCTCCTGTTTACCCCTTGACAACGGTCCGCATTTGCGCTACATTTCGTAGCGCTACAATGTTTAGCGCTCGAAAAACCCGCAAGCCCCTCAGCGAACTGGAACACCTCGTCATGGAGATCGTGTGGCAACGCGGCTCCGCCATGGCGGAAGAGGTCCGGACTTCGCTGGCGGAGAGGCACCCGATGAAAGAATCGACGGTGCGAACCATCCTGAAACGGCTGGAAGAGAAAGGCTACGTCAAGCACCGCGTGGAGGGCCGCACCAACGTGTATACCGGGCTCGACGCGCCGCAGAACGTGGCGGCCAAAGCCGTGCGCCAGATCATCGAGCGATTCTGCGGCGGGTCCGTGGAACAGTTGCTAGTCGGGATGGTGGCCAACGACGTGGTCGACGAGTGGGAGTTGCAGCGGCTCGCGCAGCGCATTGCGCAGCGCAAGAATCGCGAGGTGAAGTGACATGGAAAGCTCGACTGTTCTGTGGTACCTGGCGGGCGTGGCGGTTCGCTCGCTTGGCCTGGCGGCGTTGGCCGCGATCGGCATGCTCATCTTTCGCGTGAAGTCGGCCGCCGTCCGTCACGCTGTTTGGACGGTAGTCGTGGCCGGCATGCTGGCGCTGGCGGCCTTCGAGCCCCTGCTGCCGGCGCTCCCGGTGCCCGTGCTGCGCGCCGCTCCGGCGCCCACCGCGCAGTACGTGCCGCAGTCGCCCGAACTGCCCGTCAGCAACACCCTCCAGCCCACCCGCGCTACGCCGCCACAGCGCCAGTGGCCCACGTGGCCGCAGGCCGTCGTCGCGGTCTACACCGCCGGCCTAGTCGTCTTCCTGGTGCGCCTCGCCTTCGGATACCTGTTCACGCGGCGGCTGGTGCGCGCCAGCCGGCCGATCGACCGGCCATGGGCCCCCGCGCTCTACGAATCGAACTGGATCTCCGTCCCGCTGACCGTCGGCTGGCTGCGTCCCAAGATCCTCTTGCCGGCGGGCTGGGAACAGTGGCAGGAAGACAAGCTGCAAGCGGTGCTGGCGCACGAAAGGACTCACGTCGAGCGCGCCGATTGGGCGATTGCGGTGCTGGCGGGTCTGAACCGGTGCGTCTTCTGGTTCCATCCGCTGGCCTGGTGGCTGGAGCGGCGGCTGGCGTCTCTGGCGGAGCAGGCGTGCGACGATTCGGCGCTGCTGCTGGTGGCCACCGAGTCTTATGCGCAGGCGTTGTTGGACATGGCCGCGGCGGTGAAGACCGGCCGGGGCCGCTTGGTTTGGGAGGCGATGGCAATGGCAAACGCAACAGAAGTGCGCAAGAGGATCGAACGGATTCTCGACGAAACGAGGCAGATTCCCAAGGGGTTGACACGGTCCCGTTGGGCGGCGCTGATAGCTGGCACTCTGCCCTTGATCTACGTGGCGTCGGTGGTGCAACCTGTCCCAGCCCAGGCGCCGCCTCCGGCGATTCAAGAGTTGCTCGCCGGCAAGCGGCAGATCGCGCCCGCGGATGCCGGCGCGATGGAGCAATACCTCGCAGCCAACCCGCACGACCTGGACGCGCGCCGCGAACTGATCGGCTATTACTTTACAGGCGGCACGCGCGAGCAGCGGCTCGGCCACATTTTCTGGCTGATCGCAAACCACCCGGAATCTACCGCCGCGGTGTTCACGTCGCGGTTGATCACTTCGCGCACCACCACCTTCAACGACGCTTCCGATTTCGTCAAGGCTGCGTCATTGTGGAAGCAGCAGGCCGCGGCGCGCTCGACCGACACTCGAGTGCTCGGCAACGCCGCCGAATTCCTGTCCCAAGCCGGCGGCGATTTCAATGAGGCCGAGCGGCTGCTCATCGCCGCGCGCAGCATCGAGCCCCAGAATTTCACCTGGCGGGACAAACTGGCGTACCTCTACAAAACCGCCATCGCCGGCAGCGCCGGCGATCCGAAGTTTCCGAACCTCGATCCGGCCTTTGCGGATCACGTCAAATTGCAGCTCGAGAGTTCCACGGATGGAATGCTCCTCGGTTGGACCGGCCGGATGCTCGCTTCCACGGTCCAGCGTCCCGAAATGAATCTGAACGACCATCCCATGCTCCGCCCCGTGGTGGACATGGGCAATCGGCTGATCGCGCGCGGGGAGCAGTATGGATTCCCGGCGGCTCCCGCTGCGGCGGCCGCGCCAGCACCGGCGACCCTGGGAATGCGGGGCGCCGGAGCGACACCGGCGCCGCAGACCGCCACGGCCGCACCGACTCTGAATTCGGCGCCGCCGCTGATCGACAAGGTGGATCCCGCCTACCCGCCGCTGGCGAGGCAGGCGAGAATCCAGGGGACGGTGCGCCTGATGGCGTCCATCGGCGCCGACGGGCGCATCACGCACCTCCAGGTGATCAGCGGCCATCCGCTACTCGTTCCGGCGACATTGGAGGCCGTGAAGCAGTGGGTCTACAGTCCGGTCGCGAGCGTGGAAAGCTTCGTAGTTGACGTGCCGTTCTCGCTGCCGCCTCGCAACGAGTCGACGCCTCAGGGCGTAATGGGCGGAGTCGCGGGGGGAGTCGCGGGCGGCGTCAAAGGCGGTGTGCTGGGGGGCATCATCGGCAGTACTCCGGCCAACGGCAGAGCCTTCATCCAAGTGGGAGAGAACGTTCAGGCCGCCAAACTCATTTCCAAAGTCGAACCGGTGTACCCACCTCTGGCGAAAGCCGCGGGGATCGAAGGCACGGCCGTGCTCGACGTCACCATCGGGGAAGACGGTCACGTGCAGAGTGTGCGCAACAAGGACGGTCACCCGCTGCTGGTCGCGGCAGCCATAGAGGCAGTGAGGCAGTGGGTCTACAACCCGACTCTGCTGAACGGCAATCCCGTGGTGGTGATGACCACCGTCAGCGTGACGTTCCAGTAGACGTCTCCAGGCGGGGGCCGGGAGTGACAGACCACAAAAGGCGATGGTCTGTCCCACCCCGGGCGTCCAGGCCTACGCGTTCTGCCTGAGCCATTCGCAGAAGGCGTCGCGATACAGAATGATGCCCTTACGCGAATACCGCAAGTACCCCTGCCTCCGAAACTGATTCATGTAGTGCGTTACGATTTCGCGCGACGTTCCCACATATTGCGAGAGCAGTTCGTGCGTGAACGGAACCATACGGATCGATCCGTCATCCTCCGGGGTCCCCAGCCGCTCCGAGAAACGGATCAGCGAGCGGGCCAGCCGGCGGGCGATGTTATCCACCGAGAAGCTCTCGATGCGGTGCGTGAAATCGATGGTGCGCTGCACCAGAATCTGCAGAAGCGCTACGGCAAGCCGCGGCCGCTTCATGACGATGTCTTCAATCTCCGACGTGGTCCACGTCATCAGCTTGGTGTTCTCCAAAGCGGTGGCTTGCTCGGAGCGGTGGGGGAGGTTGAGAAATGCCGATTCGCCGAAGAATTCATCGGGCTGATAGATGTCCACTACTACCTGGTGCCCGTCATCGGCCAAACGCGAAACTTTTACTTTGCCGTCGATCACCAGGTAAATGCTGGTGGAGGGCTGGTCCTGGTTGTAAATCATCTGGCCCTTGCGGTATTCCACGATACTGGAGCAGGGGAGATGAGCTAGCGGATCTTCAAGTGGTTTTTGTTGGGGTGCAACTACTAAAGGACTGGATGCCATTGTCTCCTCCAAAGACGTTTTTCTAATTACGCTCTAGTGTCCGGATTGAGGCCCGCAAGTGTCGCTGACGGTCTCGATGCTGCGAACACGGAAAATGGGACGGGCGCCTCCCGGGTTGGATGTCCCCCGGACGGTCACCTTGTGACCCACGTGTTTTGCGAAGCCTTCAGTCTCAAAGCCTTCAGCCTCCAGGTTGGCAATCGGGTCGCGAGTCCGATCGTCGATCAAAATATATTGGCCCTCGTGCTCGTCGATACAACCGGTCATGGAAGCTGAACCGGCCTTACCTTTCGCGGGCGCCTTCTTTTCTTCCTGCTTTCGACCGGCTTGTGCGAAAGCGGGATCCGAGGCGGCTCCGGGCAGGTTCCAGGTGAGCATGAGAGCCAACAACGCAGCGGAGGCAAATGGGCGATACATAACGTTGGTCCTCGTACGGGGACCTTTGGAGCACTTCGCGTGCCAAATCATACGCCAAACGGGCGGCGCGTGCAACTTCTTTGAAACGTGCGTCGTATCACTATCCTATTAGGATGCGCCAGAATCGATTTTGATGTATGAGGAAAATCCCCGAGTGCAATTCTTTACCGTGCAGGGAAAAGAGTACCCGATCCAGCGGGGTTATGATGGATAAGTGCCCGCCGCGTGGCGCGCCTCCGGGGCGCTGCTGACCTTTGTTGGTATCATCGCCGCTCAATCCTACTCCGCCCCCGCCGGAATTCGCCCGGCCCTGCGGCGGCCGGGTGCGTCCATTCTCCCCGGTGGGCGAGTCATCGGCCCGCTTGGCGATGAGTACCCGACAGGCCCCGGCGCGTTCGGCCTGGCCGCGAGCTCTTCCGGCAAGACTGTTGTAACTTCCAACACCGGTCCGGGGCGCAACTCGCTCACGGTTCTGGAACGTGACCGGAACAATCGGTTTGAAGCGCGCCAAATCCTGGCCCGGCAGCCGGCAGCAGCGGACGAGTCCGATGCCGCAGAATGGCGCAGCGTATTCATGGGGCTGGCCTTCTCCAACGACCACGCGGTCTACGCTTCGGAAGGCAATACCGGCCGCGTCAGTCTCTTCGACTGGAACGCCGACCGCCGGCGCACCATCGACCTGAATCGGAACGGCTACGACGACAGCTACACCGGCGACCTGGCCTTGGACCCCGAGCGTGGGGTACTCTACGTCGTGGACCAGGCGAACTTTCGCGTGGCGGTGATCGACACGCGGACCCGTCAGGTCACGGCCTCGGTGCGCGTGGGCCGCCTGCCGTTTGCACTGGCGCTCTCGCCCGACCGTCAGAAACTGTACGTCACCAACGTGGGAATGTTCCAGTACCAGGCGATCCCCGGCGCCGACGCCAAACAGGCGCGCGCCACCGGCATCCCTTTCCCTGCGTTCGGATTTCCCAGCGCGGAAGCCGCCGCCGGAGTGGAGCGCCAGACCGAGCGCGGCCCGGTTCAGGTGCCCGGTCTGGGCGACCCCAACGTCCGCGAATCGAACTCGCTCGCGGTGGTGGACGTTTCCAATCCCGCGGCGCCGGTAGTGGAAGCCTTCATCCGCACCGGCCTTCCTTTCGGCGAGAAGAGCGACAGCGGCAGCAGTCCCTCCGGCGTGCTCGCCGCCGGCAACCGCGTGTTCGTGTCGAACGCTTCCAACGATTCGATCAGCGTCATCGATCCCAAAACCAACACTGTAGAATTCGAGATTCCCATCCGCATTCCCGGCCTGGAGCAGTTGCGCGGCGTCCTGCCCATCGGCATGGCATATCACGAAAAATCGGGCTGGCTGCTGGTGGCTGAGGCCGGCATCAACGCGATAGGCGTGATCGACAGTCGAGAGAAACGCGTGCTGGGCCACTTTCCGGCAGCCTGGTTCCCCACGCGAATCGCGATCCACCAGGACACCGTGTTCGTGACCAACGCCCGTGGCAACGGCAGGGGACCGAACGCCGCCGGAAGCCCGCGAGGCGCCCTGGTTCTGGGCCAATCGCGCCAGGGGACGCTCACCGTCTTTCCGCTCCCCCCGGCCGAGGACCTCGCCAGGCACACCGCGTTCGTCATGGAGGCCAACGGCTTTCAACCGCGTGGCGTTGCGCCGCCGCCGCTGCCCGGCGGAGTTCGGCACGTCGTCCTGATCGTGAAAGAGAATCGCACCTACGACGAAGTGTTCGGCGATATTGCGGAGGCATCCAATGGAGCCGCCGTCGGGCGCCCCCAGATCGCGCGCTTCGGCACCCGCGGGTATGTGGACGGCAAGGGGAAACGGTTCAGCCTGAAGGACGTGAACATCACGCCCAATCACCACGCCATGGCGCGCCGGTGGGCCTTCAGCGACAATTTCTACGCCGATTCGGACGTCAGCGTGGATGGCCACCACTGGCTGGCCGGCGTCTATCCGAACGCCTGGACGGAATCGTCCCTCATGGCGGCTTACGGCGACCAGAAGAAGGATTTCCGCCTGGGGACGGCTCCCGGCAGGCTCCTGTTCGCGGGCTCGGATTCGTCGGTGCATCCGGAAGAGCAGATCGAAGGCGGAACCATCTGGCACCACCTCACGCGCCACGGCGTCTCGTTCCACAATTTCGGCGAGGGATTCGAGCTCGCCGGCGTGGACGAAGGCCGCGGCCTGGAACCCACGGGCGCGCGATTCCTGACGAACGTGCCCATGCCGGAGCCGCTCTACTCCCACACGTCGCGAAATTATCCGGGATTCAACATGAACGTCCCGGACCAGTACCGCGCCTCGCAGTTCATCCAGGAGATGGATGAGAAGTATGTCAAGGGCGGCGCAGAGCTGCCGCAGTTGATCTTCATCCACCTGCCCAACGACCACATGGCCAAAGAGCGCCCCGACGACGGGTATCCCTACGACGCCTCGTTCGTCGCGGACAACGACTACGCCCTGGGGCGGATTCTCGAATACCTCTCGGGCACGAAGTGGTGGAGCGAGATGGCCGTCTTCATGACCGAGGACGATGCCCAGGGCGGCGTCGACCACGTGGATGCGCAGCGTACGGTCCTGATGGCGGCGGGTCCGTGGATCAAGAAAGATTACGTCTCGCACGTCAACAGCAGTTTTCCGGGGCTGCTCAAGACCGTCTTCCGCCTGCTGCACGTGCCGCCGTTGAACCTGTTCGATGCCGCCGCCACCGATTTGAGCGACTGTTTCGCCGCGCAGCCGGACTCGGCCCCCTACAAACTGCTGGATGTGGACAGGCGCATTTTCGACCCGGCCGCGGCGCGGGTATCGACCAGCGGGAAGCCCGGTCCGCGAATGGACGACCCGCGCGAAGTGCGCCGATGAACGGCGGTTGCCTGCTTGCCCGAAGTCACAGGAATTGCCGCGACACCGCTCCCTTTGGTCGCGGCTCGGAAACGCCCGCTGTCCCGTACGCACTGGCGCGAAGTGCGGGGATGAACGGCGGCTGAGACCACGTAGGACAGGCCAGGAGGCCTGTCCTACTTGCCGGGGCCGTAGAGGATGGCGCCCGGCCGCGCTCCGGTATGCCGGCCGCGGTCCAGGACCACCTTGCCGTTGACGATCACGTACTCCACGCCGGTGGCGTACTGGTGCGGCTTCTCGTAGGTGGCGTTGTCTATGATGGTCGCCGCGTTGAACACGGTGACGTCCGCCGCCATTCCCGGGCGCAGCAGTCCGCGGTCGAACTGATGGATCTTGGCGGCATTCGCCGAGGTCATTTTGCGGATGGCCTCTTCGAGCGCGATCACCTTCTCTTCGCGAACGTAGCGCCCCAGCACGCGCGGAAACGTTCCGAAGTATCGCGGGTGCGGATTCCCGGAGGCCAGTGGGCCCGTTTCGGTCACTGCGGTGCCGTCGGAGCCGATCGAGACCCACGGCTGGCGCAGGGCGTAGCGCATGTCGTCTTCGGAATGGTGAAAGTAGACCGTGGGCACCGAGCCGTTGTTGTTGACGAGCAGCTCGAAGAGCACGTCGATGCCCGGCTTGCCGACGGTGCGGATCACCTGGTTCATGCGCTGGCCCTCGAACTGCTTGTACTTCGGGTTGGAGAGCGAGACCAGCAGCATGCCGTCCCATCCGCCGGTCGCGGTGTAGTGGTTGTACCAGTTTGTGCCGGCGATTCCGTGGTTGATCTCGTCTTCGAGACGCGGCCGCAGCGCGGGATCCTTCAGCCGCTCGATCATGGCCTGCGCCCCGCCCTCGTGGGCCCACGGCGGGACGATGCTGGCGAGATTGTTCTGCCCCGCCCGATACGGGTAGACGTTGGCCTGCACGTCCTGGCCGCGCGCCCGCGCCGCCGCAATCGTTCCGGCCAACTCGGACATCTGGCCCCACATCTCGTGCTCGGCGATCTTGAGGTGAATAATGTCCACTGGCACGCCCGCGCGCTGCCCGATCTCGATGGCCTCCGCCACCGACTCGAACACGCCGCGTCCCTCGGTCCGCATGTGGGTCGAGTAAATGCCGCCGTAGCGCGACGCCACCTCGCACATGGCGACGAGCGTGCCGGTATCGATCCACGATCCGGGAGGTCCGCTCAAAGAGCTCGCCACGCCCAGCGCGCCCTGTTCCATGGCCTCCTTCACCAGCGCGCGCATGCGGTCGAGTTCTTCCGCAGAAGGCGGGCCTGCCTTCTGGCCGTGGACTCCAGTCCAGATCTCGCTGGACCCCACGTAGCTGCCGATGTTGGTCGAGATCCCCTGCTTCAGAAGCTGCGCCCAATACGCGTCGAAGTCTTTCCACCGCCGGCTGGGCGCGGCGGACCCGCCCTCGCCGAGAATCATCGAGGTGACGCCCTGGCGGATCATGCTCTGCGCATTGCCATCCTGGACGATGCTGGAATCGGAGTGGTTGTGAATATCGATGAATCCGGGCGACACGGTAAGCCCGGCAGCGTCGATGGTGCGCGCCGCAGTCCGTCCCGCGAGGCGCCCCATGGCCGCGATCTTCCCTTGCCGGATCGCGATATCTCCGACGAAGGCGGGATTGCCGGTGCCATCGACGATCCGGCCCCCGCGAATCAGCAGATCGAAATCCTGGGCCGAAGCGATCGTCGGGAGCAGTAAGAGGACGGCGAGTTTCATACAGATATGCTACGCCACGAAGTGGGGTGGGCGCGACGGTGTGACGCATGGGGAAAGTTTTTGGGCGCGATGCGTCACACAGGGCGCACTGCGGGAGGCGCAAGTTTTCGGGGTGTGTCGAGTTATTATTCGTGTTGGTGTAAGTTCCTCTGGGTCTATGGGTTGCAGCGGTGGCTCGAAATCGGGAGACGCATCTGGAGGGGTTTTTCTGCAAGATGCGTCTCCCGGATCCTCGGGGAGCCTTTTGGGCGATGGCGATGAGTGGGGCGAAGCGATCATGCATTGGTTCCTCCTGCTTCTTCTATAGCAGACGAAAATTGGGCTAACGGGTCTTGAGACCCGGAAGTAATTGAAATCATTCAGAGAATTTTTCTCGAAAATCGGAACTTTTTAACCGGCCAATCGCCAAAAGCCCAGGTTGGACGTCTTGTCGGTTCGGATTCTGGTATTTAGGCGCGAAGCAGGCGGCTCAGAGGCGCGTGCCATGGCGGGCACAACGTTGTGACTGCCGATGCTGCTGAGTG
>JBGPKH010000260.1:0-11236 GCA_041485845.1 Bryobacteraceae bacterium | reverse complement strand
TGAAGTAGCATGATCGAGACGGCTCGTCTGTTGCTGCGCACGTGGCGCGCGTCGGATCGCGAGCCGTTCTACCGCATGAACTCCGATGCGCGGGTGATGGAGTACTTCCCTGCCCTGCTCTCGCGGAACGAAAGTAACGAGCTCGCGGATCGGATTGAAGCCCACTTCGCGCGGCATGGGTTCGGTCTGTTCGCAGCCGAGTTGCGCGCGAGCGGGGATTTCGCGGGCTTCATCGGAATCTCGGCGCCTTCGTTTGAGGCGCGGTTCACGCCTTGCGTGGAGATCGGCTGGCGGCTGGACGCGGCGTACTGGAACCGGGGGCTGGCTACGGAAGGCGCGCGGGCGGTGATGAGCTACGGGTTTGAGACGCTCGGACTGCGGGAGATCGTTTCGTTCACGGTGACGGCGAACGTCCGGTCGCGGCGGGTGATGGAGAAGCTGGGGATGACGCGCGATCCGGGCGATGATTTCGATCATCCGAATATGCCGGAGGGGCATCCGCTGCGGAGGCACGTGTTGTATCGGAAGGGGGCGTAAAGACTAGGACAGGCCAGGAGGCCTGTCCTACTGGACCTTGTGGTAGTGAACGATGTAGCCTTTCGGGCCGACGGCCCATCCTTCGTCGGCGGCTGGGAAGCTGATGGCGGTCGATTGTTTCTCGATGCTGCCGATGGTCCTCCAACTCTTGCCGCCGTTCGACGTGGCCATAACCAGGTGACTGTTATTGCCTTCGGCCAGCAGGAAGCCGGTCTGCGCGTTGAGGAACTGCATGTCCGCGAGCGGTCTTGACGTCGCGACGTTGGCGTATTGGCTGGTCCAGGTCTGGCCGCCGTCGGTAGTGGCCAGCAGGCCGCCTTCGTGGCCGCGCATGGGCAGGAGCCACCCGACCAGTGGCGAGACGAACTGGATTTTGGTGAAGTGGCCCTTGACGCCGGGGTTTTGTTCCTTCCAGGTGGCGCACCCATCGGTGGTGGCGGCGATCCGTCCGTAATCGCCGGCGACCCATCCGTGCCGGTCGTCGACGAAGAAGACGGTTTCGTAGGCGTTGCCCGGCGGCTGGCCGAGAGTCTTCCAGGTGCAACCGCCATCATCGCTGCGAAAGACACCGGCGCCCATGCCCGGGACGTGCAACTGGATCCGGCTGCTGGCCAGCATCGAGCCGCCGCGGAATCCCGCGGGACCCGGCAGGGGCACGGCAGGCTGCCAGGATTCGCCACCATCCGGGGTGTGCAGGAGATTGCGGCCCTCCACCCAGCCGTCGGTGGGCGAAGAGAACATGACGCTATGGAAATCGAGGCGCTCCTGCTGTTCGAGGAGCCGCTTCCAGGTGTTGCCGCCGTCGGTGGTTTTGAGGATGGTATTGGCCTTGCCGGCGGCGTACCCGGCCTGAAGGTTGACGAAGCACACGGCCGCCAGATCGTCGCCGACTCCGCTCTTCTGGGTGTCCCAGCGATAGAGGATCTGGGGTTTGCCGGTGGGGGGCGACTGTTTCTTCTGGGTCTGCTCGAAGAGCCCGGCGATCGAAAGAAGCAGGATGCAGACGGGTTTCATGGCAGGCGAGTATATCACGACGGAACCGGGGCCGGGCTGTGGGCTCTACGAACAGAAGCGCAGCAGTCCGTGGTAGAGCAAGTGGTTGCGGCAGCAGGCGTGGGTGTTCATGCCGCCCGGGGGGTAGAATTTCGCGAACTGGCCGGACCAACGGCCGCCTACATACCAGACGTTGCCGGCGGGATTGGAGCGGGGGGCTGTGCGGTTCTGGTAGATGATGCCTTTCGCCGGGCGCCAATGCGAGCCGCCCGCCACGCCATCGAGATCGAACAGCACGTCGGTCATGCCGGCCGCCCCTGCGGCATGCGACTGGAAATTCAGGTGAGCGACAAACCCATTACTGAAGCTGGAGGTGACGATGCGGTCGAAGGTGAAGGTATCCCAGAGGCGCAGCGGGTCGACGGAATTGATGGCGGCAGTCAGCACGCCTGAGACCACATCCTGCCAGTTGTCCAGGAAATCGCCAAGATTGGCCGCCTGGGAGGTGCGGTAGAAGGGCAAGACCACAATCTGGTCGACGCCGGAAGCAGCCATTTGCCCGCCGATCACCCCGGTGTAGTCCAACCAGAGGCGTCCCCAACCGCCGAACGTGTCGTAATTGGCGTCCGAATATCCGCCTTGGATCGGGGTGGGAGTGAAATTCAGGTGCGGCACGCTGCCCAGGGTCTTGCCCGAGGAGGACTTGGGGATGACCACTCCGAACCATTTGATGGAGGACCCGTCGACACGGACCAGCTTGCGGACGTAGGTGCCTTTCACGGTGATCGGCCGGAGTGGGCCGAGTCCCGCCACGCTATTGACTTCGGCCACGATTTGCGGGACGTCGGTCTGCTCCTCGCCGTAGCCGTCCGGGGCCGGCACCACGGCGGCGGCAACCTGCACCGGCGGGGGTTCGGCGGCGAGTTGGTTCATGAGTTGGATGGAGCCGCCGTTAGGGTCCAGCACACCATCGACCTTGGGCCGATGGTTCACGGTCTGGAAGACGATGATCTGGGCGGTTACCTCGTCGATGAGGAGGGTGCGGCCGGTGGCCCAGAGGCCGCCGATCTCGGCCGTCCCGCCCTGACGGTATAGGATTCGGTCGAAGAGGTCGGTGACGATGGCGAGGTCGGTGGCTGTGTTGGGCATAACGACACCATTGCGGATGCCGACCGGAGCCGAGATCTTGACGATTTTGTTAGCCATGTGACCGAGTCGTTGAAGAGATTCTACCAAACCGAGGCACAACGGTTGCCTGGCAGCACCGGATCTCGCGCCGGAGACTTAGCGCAATGCCGCGATCGGCGTGCCGTTCTGCAGCGGGTTCGGCAAGTGCTGCTCCGCGTAATAGCCCGGGCGTACGCGTTCCACGATCTGGGCGACGGAGCGGTCCAGCACGCGGAAATAGGGCTGCGGATTGAGGCCGATCCAGAAGGCCCAGACCACCAGCGGGGCGAAGACGGCAATCTCGCGCCACGAAAGATCCTTGAGCGCCTGGTTCTTTTCCTTCACTTCGCCCAGCATGGTGCGCTGGAACAGCCAGAGCAGGTAGGCCGCGCCGAGAGCGATTCCCACGGCTCCCCAGAATGCCCAGTTGAAGGACATCAGATATGCGCCGCTGAGGATCGTGATCTCACCGATGAAGCCGTTCAACGGCGGCATTCCCATGGAGCTGAGGGCCGCCAGACCGAAGACGATGGTGAAGACCGGCATCACTTTGAAGAGGCCGCCGTACTCGGAGATCTCGCGCGTGTGCCGCCGCTCGTACACGATGCCCACGATCAGGAAGAGCATCCCGGTGGAAATGCCGTGATTGATCTGCTGGATGATGGAACCGGCGATGCCCGCGGGATTGAGCGCGAAAATGCCCAGCGTGCAGAATCCCAGGTGGCTCACCGAAGAGTAGGCCACCAGTTTCTTCCAATCCTTCTGCATCAGGCAGGCCAGCGCGCCGTAGACAATCGCGATCATGGAGAGGATGGCCATGATTCTGACGATGGCCGGGTCCTTCGCCGATTCGGGGAGGAGCGGGAGCGAGAAGCGCAGGAAGCCGTACGTCCCCATCTTCAGCAGGACGCTCGCCAGGACCACGGAGCCGGCGGTAGGCGCCTCGGTGTGCGCGTCGGGGAGCCAGGTGTGGAACGGGAACATCGGCACCTTCACCGCGAAGCCCACGAAGAAGGCCCAGAAAATCCACCACTGGAGATTCGCGGGGAGCGTGGTGCGCATCAGGTCGGTGATATCGAAGCTGAGGGTCTGGAATTGCAGGTAGTGCTGGTAGTAGAGGGTCAGGATGCCGAGGAGCATCAGGACCGAGCCGATCAGCGTGTAAATGATGAACTTGATGGCCGCATACACGCGCCGCTCGCCGCCCCAGATGGCGATGATGAAGTACATGGGCACCAGCACGGTTTCCCAAAAGACGAAGAACAGCAGGAAATCCAGCGCCATGAAGACGCCCAGCATGGCGGTTTGCAACAGCAGGAAGAAGGCGTAGTACTCCTTGAGCCGCTCGTGGATGGCGTTCCAGCTCGAGAGGATGGCGATGACGCCGATGAGCGTGGTCAGCATGACCAGCAGCAGGCCGAGGCCGTCGATGCCGATGTGGTAGCTGGCGCCAAGGGTGGGAATCCACTTTGCTTTTTCGACGAACTGAAAATCCCTGGTGCGGTCGAAACTGAAAACCAGCGGGAGGGAGACCAGGAAGCCAACCAGGGCGACGGCGTTGGCCCACAACTTGATGGCGCGGGCATTCGACGAGGGAATGAACAGCATCACCAGAAGGCCCACTAAAGGCGTAAAGAGGACGATCGAAAGGATGTGGTCCATAAAGATGGTGGTACGGATTAGCCCCTCATCTTATCATCACTGCGCGGTCGGGATGGGGGCCGTTCCCCTGTGCGAAGATGAAGATTCCCCAACATGGCTGACAGCAAGAGCAGTTTCCTCGAAGAGCTACGCTGGCGCGGCTTCCTCGAAGCGGTGACCAGCGACGATCTCGACGCCTTCCTCTCGGAGGAGCCGCGCACGATGTACGTGGGCTTCGATCCGACGGCCGACAGCCTGCATCTTGGCAGCCTGATTCCGGTGATGGCGCTGGCGCACGCGCAGCGTCACGGCCATCGGCCGCTGGTGCTGGTGGGCGGCGGGACCGGTCTGATCGGCGATCCCGCCTGGAAGACCACCGAGCGAAACCTGCTGACCAAAGAGCAGACCGAGGAGAACGCGGCGGCGATTCGCGCGCAGTTGAGCCGTTTCTTCGATCTTTCGTCGGACGACAAGGCGCTCATGCTCAACAACGCCGAGTGGCTGGCGCCCCTGAACCTGCTGGATTTTCTGCGCGACGTCGGCAAACATTTTTCGGTCAACGAGATGATCAAGCGGGACTCCGTGCGCACGCGACTGGAAGAGCGCGAGCACGGCATTTCGTTCACCGAATTCAGCTACATGCTGCTGCAGGCCTACGACTTTCTGTATCTCTACGAGCACCACGGCTGCACCATCCAGATGGGGGGCAGCGACCAGTGGGGCAACATCCTGCCGGGTAAGGAGCTGATTCGCCGCATGCTCGGCGGGCGCGGCGAGGGGATCACGTTTCCGCTGCTGACCACATCGACCGGAAAGAAGTTCGGCAAGACGGAAGAGGGCGCGGTGTGGCTGGATGCGGGCCGCACCAGTCCATACCAGATGTATCAGTACTGGCTGCAGACGGCCGACGCGGACGTGGTTCGATACCTGAAGCTGTTCACGTTTCTCGAGGAAGGCCGCATACGGGAGTTGGAACGCGGGGTGCAAGCGCGGCCCGAAGGCCGCGAGGCGCAACGCGTGCTCGCGGCGGAATGCACCGGTATCGTCCATGGCGCGGAGACGGTGCGCGCGGTGGAGGCGGCGAGCCGGATTCTGTTCTCGGCATCCGACGAGATCCCTAGGGCGGAGACGGTCGCGATGCTGGCGCGCGAGGCGCCGGTCACGGAAATGACGCGCGCGGAACTGGATGCCAAGGTCGGGCTGGTGGATCTGCTGGTGCGGACCAGGCTGGCGGAGAGCAAGGGCGCGGCGCGAAAGCTGATCGAAGGCGGCGGCGTGTATCTCAACAACGAACGGCAGACGCAGGTGCAGAAGACGATTTCGGCGGAAGACCTGAAGTGGCCGAAAGCGATCCTGCTGC
Source organism: Bryobacteraceae bacterium (assembly GCA_041485845.1). Lineage (GTDB taxonomy): Bacteria > Acidobacteriota > Terriglobia > Bryobacterales > Bryobacteraceae > OMOG01. The sequence continues at coordinate 5,538 of JBGPKH010000260.1, read as the reverse complement.
GCGCGGGGAAGAAGAACTATCACCTCGTGCGAATCGCGGATTAGGCCGCGGCCGCCGCGCGCTGCGGGCCGCCGATCTTCATCGCGGCAGCCACCAGGCCGGCACAGACCAGGCCCATCCATGCGGTGAACATGTAGGCGGCGGTGTACACGGCCGGGAAGGCGTACCAGTTCCAGTAAGAGACGTTGGTCGCGACGGCAGTCCCGAGGCCCAGCACCGCATAGAAGCCCAGACGCCCGCCGAAGGTGGCGATATTCGTCAGCGAGAGCAGGCATGCGGCGATCAGGGCCAGCACCAACTCGGTGACGAACTCGATCGCCAGCGCCTGGCCGAAAGAGAAGTCGCGCCGGGGAAGGTAAATGAGCAGGCCGGAGGGTCCGGTGGCGACCTGGTTGTTGTACTGCGCCTGGCTAGTGCCCGGGGCCATCTTGGGAAACATGTAGAACCCCGGTTCGCTAAGAGTGGAGCGCATGGCGCTCAATAGCGGTTGCTCATTGTCGATCTGCCGGACACCGGCCTCGCCGAGCGGCAGCAGCATGTGGGCGATGAAGGTCCACAGAAACATGGCGGCGGCGCCCAGGACGCCGGCCAATACAACGCGCTTGTTCATAGTGCCTCCGAGAGTGGGACAGGCCTCCTGGCCTGTCCGTCGCAGTCGGTCAAGCCACATTTGTAACACGCACAAGACAGGCCGGAAGGCCTGTCCCGCTTAGGTGAACTGGTACACGCCGGGGACCGGCAGGGGCGGCACGGGGACCGCGTTTTTGTAGTCGAAGGACTTGGGCAGCAGGTCCTGCTGGGAATTCATCATCATCTCCCAGGTGATCTTCTTGCCCGAGTAAGCGGCCTCGCGGCCCATGAGGCAGGTCATGGTGCTCTCGGCCACCTCCATCGATTCGTTGATGTAAGGGCCCTTGCCGAGGATGCTGCTCATCATGTCGGCGTGCTCCTGCACGTAGGGATCGACCGCCAGGCGCGCGCCGCGCATGGCCGTGCTGTCGATGAAGCCCTTGGCGCCCACGATGCGCTCGCTGATGTTCTGGGCGGCATCCCGGTTGGGAAACTGGCGGCAGCGGCTCGACATGTGGACTCCGTTGGGATACACGAAGTCGGCGGCGATATGGTCGTAGATGTTGCCGTACTCTTCTTCGCGCGGACGCCACGCGGCGCCGCCCGATGCGACCGCTTCCACGGGGTGCGCGCCCATGAACCAGTTGCACGTATCGATGTTGTGGAGGTGCTGCTCCACGATCTGGTCGCCGCACACCCACACGAAGGAGTACCAGTTGCGGTGCTGGAATTCCATGTCGCCCCACTTGGGATCGCGCTTGTGGTTGGGGAAGAGCGGGCTGTTGAAGTTGAGCACCGGGGTCCCCTCCCAATACGCGTAGAGCGCCAGCGCGTCGCCGATGTCGCCGTTCTTGAAGCGCTTGTACTGGTCGAGATACCAGGCCTGCGAGCGGCGTTGCGCGCCGGACTTGACGGTGAGCTTCAGCTCTTCCGATTTCTTCGCCGCGGCCATGAAACGCCGCAGGTTGACCGGGTCGGTGGCGAACGGCTTCTCGCAGAAGATGTGCTTTTTCGCCTCCACGGCGGCCTCGAAGTGCATGGGGCGATAGGCCGGATAGGTGGCCAGCATCACGATGTCCACGCCGGAGCCGATCACCTTCTTGTAGGCATCGAAGCCCGTGAAACGGTGCTCGGCATCCACCTTCACACGGTCGGCAATCTCGGGCTTGAGCCCCTTGAGCCGCCGGAGCGAGCCTTCCAGCCGGTCCTCGAACACATCGGCCATGGCGACCAGTTCGACGTTGTCGCAACCGGTGAGGATGTTCTCCACGGCTTGCGTGCCGCGGCCGCCGGCGCCGATCAGGCCGGCCTTCAGTTTTTCGTTTCCGGCGCCGCGCACCAGTTCGGGTTTCACGATGGTGAACGCCGTGGCCGCGGTAGTGGCGGATGTCAGAAACGATCTTCGCGTTAAGGGGTCATGGGGCATAAAGGCACCTCGAACGCTTTATTCTAACCGGATTCACGCTGGTGAGTGTGGCCGGGTTCACGCCACCGAAAAGCGATTGCGACCGCTACCGCAGGCCGCGAAGCGGCAAGCGGCGGGCTGAGAGCTCACTGCCCAGCCGCGTATTGCCGCCACAATTCGGAGATCCGCGCCGACCGCACATCGCCCTCGTGAATTACCACCCGATAACGGAACCGTAGCGGCTGCCCGGGCGCAACCGTCAAGCTTCCATCCTGCGACTTGTCCCCCGTGAAGTCGCGCACCCCAAAAGGATTCGCCGCGTGCAGGCCGTAAGCGCGCGTGTGCCAGTACGTGGGATGCCGCGGGTTGCCGGGGTTATCGAACATCGCGACGCCGGCCGTCCGGCCCTCCACCGGACCGTAGTAATCCACCCACGGCGAGCGCTTGCCCCAAACGGCCTTCTCGGTCTCCTTCCCCTCCGCGTTGACCATGCGTCCGCCCTTGTCCTCGGTCATCGAGGTGGCCAGGCGGATGCCGAAGGTGCCTTCCTTGGTGTCGGTGAACGTGAGCTTCTCGAGGGGATCGATCTGAATTTCGTAGTCGATGGTCCGCAGCCGGGGATCCGCGTTGAACGTGATCGTGCGCGTCTCGGTCATGATCCCCTTTCCCTTGGGATCCTGGCCCTCGAAGACCACGCGGATCGTGCCGGACTTCTCGCCGGCCGTGGTCTCAATCACCTTCCTGACGATCATGCGCCCCTTGTTCGGCGCCTTCGAATCCGCCTCGGTTGCCCAGAAATTGATACCGTTGACGTCGCCGTGGGAAAAGAACAGGCCGCGGTGATGCGGGTGGTCGTGAGTCTCGCCGGGGACGTTCTCCATCGGAAAGTGGCGTGTGACCACGATCCCGGAGGCCGTGCTCAGCGGGTAGAGGTACGGCTTATTGCCATCGGGCGCGAGGAAGAAAGTGGTATAGGGCTTGCCATCGATCTCCACCAGAATGCGGCCGGCCGCCTGCGTGAACTTCACTTGGGCGCAGAGCGGGGCCGCCAACACCAGAGCAACAACCACAGAAAAACGCATGTGACTATACTAATCGATCGTGAGACTACGCGCTTATCCGACAACCGCTTGCTGACGCTTGCTGACGCGCGCGGCTCCGTTCAGAGCCGCGACCATGAGGAGCGGTCTTGCACTTATCGGAAGTTTTCGATGAGCATGAGGTCGGAATCCTGGTGGTCGAGCTGCACCCAGGCGATCCTGCGGCCGTCTCGCGTCACGGCGAAGTTGGGCGCGTTATCGGGAGCGACCTGCGGGATCATTCCGACCGGGACAGTCTTGCGGGTCGCAAAGTTGAACCACTCGATCGGCAAGCCGTCCGCCGAGCGGCGCTGCACGTCCACGAAGTAAATCCCATTTTCGGCCACCTCCCAAAGCCCCCGTCGCGCCGGCTGGTAGAGCGGAGTCTCTTCGCCGCCCGCCACGGGCGCCACCCACAGTCCGCCATTGGCTTTGGTGTAATAGACCAGCTTGCCGTCCATCGACTCGACCGGTTCGAAGCCTCCATTCCGCGTTACCGGCACCGCGGGTTGGTAAGGGGCCGAGGAAGGCATCTTCCAGATCTGCTGGGAGCCGGAGCGGTCCGACCGGAAGTAGATCCACGCGCCATCGCGCGACCAGATGGCTCCGGCGTACGCGTTCGCTAAGCGGCGGCATGATGCGGCCCGAAGCGAAAAGAAGAATTCTCGTTGCGCGCCCATAACGGCAAGTAATCATAACGGAGATGAATATCTGAAACCTGGCGGCGGGCCGGCTGCAGGCCGCGGAAGGCCGATTGACAATCGGCCGCAGGTTGACAACCTGCCCCACGGGCCTCCCGAAATCGTCGCGGCGCGCGAAGAAAACAACGCACAGTAGTACATAGTATATTGGGCGTATTCCAATGAGATTCGCCCTTCTGCTCTTGCTGGCGCCACTGCTTGCCGCCGCCGATTACGACGTCCTGATTCGCAACGCCCGGGTGGTCGATGGCAGCGGCAACCCGTGGTTTCGCGCCGACGTCGCGGTGAAAGACGGCCGTATCGCCGCCATCGGCCGCCTCGGCAACGCCTCCGCCAACCGCACCATTGACGCCCGCGGGCGCGTCGTCGCTCCGGGCTTCATCGACGTTCACACGCACATCGAAGGCGGCATCGAGCGCAACCCGCGCGCCGACAATTTCCCGCTCGACGGCGTGACCACGGTGGTCACCGGCAACTGCGGCGGTTCGGAGCTGAATCTCGCGGCCTGGTACGAGAAGCTCGACAAAGCCGGCCTGGGGATCAACGTCGCCTCGCTCGTGGGCCACAACACGGTGCGGCGCGAGGTGATGGGGACGGTGAATCGCCTCGCGACTCCCGAAGAAATCAAGAAGATGCAGGCCCTGGTGGACCGCGCGATGCGCGACGGCGCCGTGGGCTTTTCGACCGGCCTCGAATACATTCCCGGCACCTATTCGAACACCGCGGAGGTGGTCGCGCTGGCCAGCGCCGCCGCAGCCCACGGCGGGGTCTACACCAGCCACATGCGCGACGAGGGCATCCACGAGATCGAAGCCATCACCGAAGCGGTGAACGTGGGCAAGGAAGCCGGCATGCCGGTCGAGATCTCACATTTGAAGATCGACCGCCGGAGCGTGTGGGGCGCGAGCGATCAGTCACTCGCCCTCATCGAGCGATTCCGCCGCGAGGGCGTGGATGTCGTGGCCGACCAGTATCCCTACGACCGCGCCAGCACCAACCTCGGAATCCGCCTGCCCACCTGGGCGCTGGCCGAAGGCAAAATCAAGGAGCGCCTGGCGGACCCCGCCACGCGGCAGAAGATCGCCGATGAAATGAAACGCAACATCGCTGAGATGGGCGAACCCGATTACTCCTTTGCTACCGTGGCGCGCTTCACGCCGAACCAGGCGTACGAAGGCAGGACGATTTCCGAGATCGGCGCCATGAACGGACACCAGCCGGGCGTGGACGGCGAAATCGAGACCATCTTCGATCTCATGAACAACGGCGGCGCGGGCATGATCTACCGGCTGATGGGCGACCTGGATATCGAGCGCATCATGCGCTATCCCTTCACCGCGATCGCCAGCGACGGCGGCGTCACCGAACTCGGCGTGGGCAACCCGCATCCCCGCTCCTACGGCACCAACGCCCGCGTGCTCGCCGAATATGTGCGCTCGCGCGGAGTGCTGACTCTGGAAGACGCCATCCGCCGCATGACTTCATTGCCCGCGCGCACCTTCCGTCTGTCCGATCGCGGCCTGGTCCGTGAAGGCATGGCGGCCGACCTCGTCATGTTCGATCCCGCGCGCGTCCAAGACAAGGCGACCTTCGCCCGGCCGCATCAATATTCGCAAGGCTTCGACCTGGTCCTGGTGAACGGCAAGATCGAGGTCGACGGCGAGAAGCTCACGGACGCGCGGTCGGGGCGCACGCTCCGCCATCGCCCGTAATTTACTGCGGCGCCCCGGCATGGGGGCCGACTGCCAGTCGGCCGCAGGCTACCAGCCTGCCCCACATCGGG
>JBGPKH010000259.1:0-11254 GCA_041485845.1 Bryobacteraceae bacterium | reverse complement strand
CGCGATCGCGCGCCATGGTCTGGACGCTCAGGACGTTTTGAACACGGTAGAGGCTATCGGCGGCAAGGTTGTAGGACAGGTGGTCGAAGGCAACCGCCGCTTTGCACTACAGGTGCGCTTCGAGGCGGGTCAACGCGGAACGGTGGAGTCGATTCAGAATTTGAAGGTGGGAGACAAGGAAGGGCACTTCATCCCGCTCGGGCAACTGGCTGAGGTCTGGGAAGAGGAGGGCCCGGCGCAAATCAGCCGTGAGAATGTACAGCGCCGCATTAGCGTGGAGGTCAACGTCCGCGGCCGGGACCTGGCGGGTTTTGTTGCCGAGGCCCGGCGAGCCGTCGGCAGCAAGGTCAAAATTCCCGAGGGCTACACACTCGAATGGGGCGGCAAATTCGAGCAGTTGGAAAGCGCCAGCCGGCGACTGGCGGTGACCATCCCAATTGCGATGTTGTTGATCTTCGTGCTGCTCTACTTCAATTTCCACGCGGTGCAGCCGGCCGTGCTCATTTTCCTAAATGTGCCATTGGCCGCCACGGGCGGCATTCTCGCATTGTGGTCAAGGGGCATGCCGTTCAGCATTTCAGCCGGTGTTGGGTTCATCGCGTTGTTCGGCATTGCCGTCTTGAATGGAATTGTTCTGCTGACCTATATCACGCAACTTCGCGAGAATGGCGCAACCACAGAAAGAGCAGTGGAGGACGGCGCCAAGACTCGATTGCGACCGGTGTTGATGACGGCGCTGGTGGCGAGTCTGGGGTTCCTGCCAATGGCACTGTCGCACGGAGCGGGGGCAGAAGTTCAGCGACCGCTTGCTACGGTAGTGATCGGGGGGCTGGTCACGTCAACCCTGCTGACGCTGGTTGTCCTGCCGGCGGTCTACTTGTGGCTCGAAAGGAGACGAGCCGCCAATGCCTGATGCCCTACAATTCAAAATCCGCGGAATGGACTGCGCGGAAGAAGTTAACATTCTGAAGCGCGAACTCCGCGAGCTGGCGGGAATGGAATCGAATCTCTCGTTCGACATCCTCAACGGCCGGATGACTGTGCGGGACGCAGGCCAACTCTCCGCGCAACAGGTCATCGAGATAGTGGCAAGGACGGGGATGTCAGCCGAACTATGGGCCGGCGCAGAGCAGAGTGCGACGCGGTCCGAAACGCGGAGGTGGTGGCGCGATGCGCGAACTGCCATGACTGCCCTCAGCGGCTCGCTGATCGTTGTAGGGTTCGGTGTCCACCTCGTCCTTAGCGGCAATTGGTTAGCAGCGTTCGCCCCGGAACATGCGGGTGCGGCCGGCGTCATGCCAGTCGCCGTCCGAATACTCTATGTCCTCGCGGTCATCGCCGGCGCCTGGTTCGTCCTACCTAAGGCATGGTTTTCCCTGCGACGGTTCCGCCCGGACATGAACCTCCTGATGACCGTCGCGGTGATCGGCGCGATTGCCATCGGGCAATGGCTCGAAGCGGCCACAGTCTCCTTCCTCTTCGCCCTGTCACTAGCCCTGGAATCCTGGAGCGTCGGACGCGCCCGGCGCGCGGTGGAGGCGCTCTTGAAGATCGCTCCGGAATCTGTCAGCGTCGTGGAACCCGACGGCACAATCCGTCAGAGCCTCTCGGCGAGTGTTCCAGTGGGCACTCTCTTCCGCATTAGCCCTGGAGAGCGGATCGGGCTGGACGGCACAGTGGTTCAAGGAACGACCGATGTGAACCAGGCTCCGATCACCGGTGAGAGCCTCCCGGTCACCAAGGAGCCGGAATCCTCGGTGTTTGCCGGGACCATCAATGGAAACGGTGTGATCGACGTGCGCTCCACGAAGAGCGCAAACGACACCACCCTGGCGCACGTAATCCGGCTGGTGGGAGAAAGCCAAGGCCGCCGTTCGCCCGCCGAACAGTGGGTGAATGGTTTTGCCCGCATCTATACACCAGCAGTGTTTGCTGTGGCGATCCTGACGGCGAGCGTCCCACCATTGTTGTTCCATCAGCCCTGGGAAACGTGGTTCTACCAATCGCTCGTACTGTTGGTGATCGGCTGCCCCTGCGCGTTGGTGATCTCTACGCCGGTGAGCATCGTCGCCGGACTTGCCGCTGCGGCTCGCAATGGAGTTCTCGTCAAGGGCGGATTGGCGCTCGAGACGCCAGCGCGGCTCAAGGCAATCGCCATGGACAAGACCGGAACGCTGACGGAGGGCAGACCCTCGGTCGTCAAGGTCGTCGCGCTGAACGGGCACAGCGAGCAGGACTTGCTCGAGCGAGCGGGCGCGATGGAGTCCTCAAGCCAGCATCCTCTGGCTCTTGCGATTTGCGATTACGTGAGAGCGCGCGGTCTGAAGCCGGGACCGGTAACTGAGTTCACGCTCATCCCTGGAAAGGGTGCGACGGCGCGAATCGATGGCAGATCCTTCTGGCTCGGCTCGCACCGCTTCCTGGAAGAACGCGGGCAAGAGACGCCGGAGGTGCACTCCTTGCTTGGGGACTTGTCGGCTAGCGGTCATTCGGTTGTCGTCATCGGCAACGAAACCCACGTGTGCGGATTCATTGCGCTAGCCGACCGGCTTCGGCCCGGCATCCCAGAGTTGCTAGCGGCGACACGCGCCCTTGGTGTGCCCCACATCGTCATGCTGACCGGCGACAACGAAGGAACCGCCCGCACCATCGCCCGGCAGGCAGGAATCGAAGAAGTGCGGGCTGAGCTCCTGCCGGCCGACAAGGTGGCCGAGATAGAATCCCTGGTTCAGCGATACGAGTCTGTGGCTATGATAGGCGATGGAGTGAACGACGCTCCGGCGATGGCACGCGCGAGCCTTGGAATTGCCATGGGCGCCATCGGAAGCGATGCGGCGATTGAAGCGGCGGACGTCGCCCTAATGTCGGATGACCTGCACCAACTGCCATGGCTCATCGCCCACTCCCGGCGAACGCTTTCGATCATCCGCCAGAACATCGTCCTTTCGTTGGCGGTGAAGTTCGTCTTTGTCGCCCTTGCCTTCGCCGGGCATGCCTCGCTTTGGGCTGCCATCGCTGCGGACATGGGTGTCTCGCTCCTGGTGATTGTCAATGCGCTTCGTTTGCTGGACTCGAGGCCATGAATTGGTTTCTGAGGAGACTGAAATGCAACCGTTTGAGAAAACCGTAACGACAGAGAAAACGTTCGACCAGGCAGTCGCCGCGGTCGAGAAGAAGGCGGCGGAAAAGGGCTTTCGCGTTCTGCATACCCACGATATCGCTGCGACGCTGTCCGACAAGGGATTTCCGCGATCACCGCTGAAAATCATCGAGATCTGCAACGCGAAGTATGCCAGCCAAGTGCTGGATCGGGACGTTCGGATCTCCTTGATGCTGCCCTGTCCGATCAGCGTCTTCGTCCAACAGGACAGGACGCACATCAGCACGTTACTGCCATCCTCGATTTCGCAGTTCTTCCCCGAGGCGGGCATCGAGCAGCCGAGGTGGAGGCCATCGTCCTTCAGATTGTCGATGAGTCGCGATTAGCGTAGCGCCGAAGGGAATTCTCAGAGGCTTGCAACTTCTTGAATTCAAGAGAACATCCCCCTGACCTCCGGCGGCAGACATGCGAGGAAAGTTCACGAACTGGCACCTGCGAGTCTCGGTTGGACACCCGACGGCAAACTCAAAACAGGAACGCAGAGTCGGGCATCTATAGCGAGAAGGAAGGTCGAAGAATTTGCCGAACCATATCTATAATCAGTGGCTTACCAGCGTCTCTGTGGAAGGGTCGGATTCCCATTTCTTGCAATGTCGCGCTCGGGGAGCCATTTTGTTTTCAATAACTTAGACTTTCGAAGACTTGCCTTCCGTGCTACTCTCCCGCCTAAAATAAGCTCTGTAAGTGCTTGATTCTTTGTATGTGTGGGTGATTTCGTGAAACTGCCGAAAGGCTTGTAGAGTCGAGAATTGAACAACCCTTCTAAAATGAAGGCATTCCGCGATCTTGAAGCGAAGAAGCTCAAGCCACTGTGGGGACTTTTGTGGGTGCTGCGCTTTAAGAATCTTTGTGAAAAGCGCGGCGACGTGTGCAGCGAGATCAGCTTCTGGCCCGTGTGCCATTGACTCCTATAAGCGCAGTAGGGACAACCATCCTGTAGCTGAGGCAGGAGAAGCCCCGGCTGCGGTCAGGTCTTGAGACCATGTTCCGGTTTGCGAAACCGCCGGTGACGCCAACAGAGAAATCGCCGCCCAGACGCCGAAGCTCAGAAACTTTGACCTCGTAGGTCTCGCCATCGCATCCTTCCTTTTCTTCTCAACCAGAGTGGTGCACCAACAAGCCAACAATGCCGGCTGCCAGGATCAACACTGGCTCTGGCAGCTTCCTGATTTTCAAAAGAGCTATCAACGATACCAACGCGATCGCGACGGTGATCCAATCGACCAGTGATCGACGGGCCAAGGTTACGACGGCACCAGCAACCGCGCCCACGGCTGCCGCTGTGACGCCCTGAACCAACGCTTTCACCTGTGGATGACCCGACAGTGACACTGGAGCAGGTCGACTGCACGATCGCCTTCGAGTGTCACGAGGAAGAAGTCGAACAGGCGGTGGAAGAGCCCAGGCGGGCAGAAGAGGCCTACAGCGCAGCCCACTCCAACTCTCCCGATATCAAGGAAAACTTTGGCGCATGCGTCGGCAGATGGCGCCGCGACGGGCCTGACGGATGATCCGCTTCCTGGCGGATGCCGATTTCAACCACGCCATCGTGAAAGGCCGCCGGCGTCACGAGCCTGCGATGGACTTCCTCTCAGCCAATGAGGCAGAGATCGAGGCCGTTCGCGATCCGGATGTTCTCGCGCTCGCCCCGGAGCAGAATAGGTTCCTCGTTCCGCATGATCGCCAGACCATACCCTGGCATTTCGCCGGGTTTCTGATGACCGGCCGCACCTGGCCGGGCGTGTTCCTGGTGAGCCAGCATGCAAGGATTGGCAAGGTAGTCGATGCACTCGTGCTCATCAAGGCGGCCGGATCTCGAAATGGAAGAACCGCATCGTAAACATTCCGGAACCCTCGCGGTAAGGATCAGGTCAGCGCTGCACACCCGCAGGAAGAGGCTTGAAGTCACGATGCATTGGGCAATGCAGAAATCCGCGGTCAAGCCGCCCTGATAGCCCCGATGTTGAAACTGGAGGAAACCAACATCTACAGGATCAACTACATCGGGAATTAGCCGCAGCTAACGAACTGGCCGCAACTCATTGAAAACATTGTTCGGGTCGGGGCGATTTGAACGCCCGACCCTCTGTGCCCAAGGCAAAAGTCAGGAGCGGAAATACAAGTCGGCCCGATCCCAGGTTCGTTTGCCGACCTTGAACTGGAAGCGCTTGAAACTTCGTTCCAGCGCCTCGCGTTCGCGGCATTTTCCGGCGGATGCTGCTTCGTCGTCGGTGAGCTTTCTTAGATTGTCCCGCGCCACGTCACTGGCGGTCATATCCACACTCCCATAATAGAGAATTCCTCAACCGGTGCCAAATGCCTTCTGGCGCCCCCCGGTGCCCCCCCGTGCCCCGTCGAGCCCGGTCCCTCTCAAAGAATTTGTTTGATCCCGATTCTCCCATGCCGTCGCGTTTCAGGTTGAGAGCGAGCGAAGCTCAAAAGAGGAGAACGACGATGAAAACGAATCTGCTGTTTGCGACGATGTTTACGGCGACGATGTTTACGGCATCGGTGGCCATGGCTCAGGTGATGATCCCGGACGGAACCAAAATCCGCGTCCGGCTGGAAGAAAACCTCACCTCGGAAACCGCCGAGCTCGGCCAAACCGTGGATTTCGCGGTCACCCAGGAAGTGCGCGTGGGAGATGCCATCGCCATCGCCAACGGCGCCCGCGCCACCGGCAGCATTATCAGGACCGAGGGCCGCCGCATGCTGACCCGCGGCGGGGAGCTGGACTTCACCATCGAACGCGTGCAGATGGTCGACGGCAATTGGCTCAGCGTCCGCTACCACCCGATGAGGAACCGCGGCAGGAACGGCGCAGCCGCCGGCGTGTTGACCGCCGGAATCGCCGCGGTATTTTTCAGGCCCGGTCACGACGCCACGATTATCAAGGGCCGCACCTACGACGTCTTCGCCGACGAGAGCACCTACGTAGCCGCCGCCGTCGCGGCCAGCGCCCCGCTCGTCACCCGCGTTCTGCCGCAGGCTCCCATCATGGTCGTCCGCCAGGCAAACGGCGGTGCGGCGAACAACGGAGGACTGCCGCCCAGCGTGAACACCGCCGGCAATCCGGTACTGATGAACAACACCTCCGTGATGAACACGGCGGCCACGCAGTCCGCGATGGCCATGGGCATGGGGAATGAAAGCGGAGCAGCCGCGGTGAGCATCAACGCCAACCAGCCCGGCGCCGATATCGAAGTGGACGGAATGTTCGTAGGCAACGCACCGGCCACCATCCAGCTCACACCCGGCGTTCACCAGGTCGTGCTGAAGCACGGCGGCAGCGTCTGGCAGCGCAACATCCAGGTGACCGGCGGCGCGGTAACCATCAACGCCACCCTGGGAGCCCGCGGAGTCCAGAGAGCTTCCCGGTAATTCGAGATGAAGTTGAGAAACCAAGCCGGGGGGCGCGGAGAGCGCTCCCGGCTTTTGCTGTTTGCCCACCGCAAGGCCGCTCCCTTTCGTCGCGGCTCGGAAAAGTGCTTACTGAGCCGCGCCCACAGGGAGGTCCCGATGGGCCGCGGCGGCCCACCAAAGGGCATGAAGACGCGGCCGGTGCGGGTCGGGTATTTTCGCCGGTTCTTCGCCGCGTCTTCAACCGAGCGGTCTTGCCGCTGTCCCGCACGACAACTTCAACACTTGGTGGGGCAGGGCTTCAGCCTGCCGATTTCATCACACCCCCCGGCGCAGTTTCCCGGCGAACTTCTCCCGGAACTTCCGCACCTTAGGCGCCACCACAAACGAGCAGTACGGTTGCTGCGGGTTGTTTCGGAAATACTCCTGGTGATAGTCCTCCGCCGGGTAGAAAACGGGCGCCGGCCGGACCTCCGTCACGATCGGCTGCGACCAGATCTCCTCGGCATCCAGCTCGCGGATCAACTCCCGCGCCACCGCCCGCTGACCGTCATCGTGATAGAAGATGACCGAGCGGTATTGCGGTCCCGAATCGTTCCCTTGCCGGTCGCGCGAAGTGGGGTCGTGGATGCCGAAAAAGACCTCGAGAATCTCGCGATACGACGTCACTTCGCTATCGAACGTCACCTGCACGACCTCCACGTGTCCCGTCCGGCCGGTGCACACGTCGTGGTAAGTGGGATGGTCGATGTGGCCTCCCATGTACCCGGATATCGCCGAGACCACGCCCTCCATTTCGTTGTAGACCGCCTCCAGGCACCAGAAGCAGCCGCCGCCGAGTGTCGCCGTTTCGAGTTTCGCCATGGCGTTACGGTTGGATCAATTGCGCGCTGATCGTCACTGTAGCACTCACGCTGACCGTGCCGGGCTGGATGGGTGTGGTGGCGGCTCCCGCGGCGACACCCGTCACCGCAATCGGCGAGTACTGGGAGCCCTGGATCGCCGAGCGCACCGCACCAACTTTTCCGCCGACGCCCGCGGCGATCGACGCGGCATAAGCGAGCGCCTGCTTCCCCGCCGCGGTTAACGCCTGCTGGACGAACGGATCGGGGTTTTGCAGCCCGAACGACACGCCGCCGATATTATTCGCGCCGGCCAAATTTGCCGTGTCGATCAAGGTCCCGATGTTGGAGAGATTGAAAGTGGTGACGAGAACCGTGTTACTGGCCGTGTAGCCGATGATCCCAGGTGTGGGCAGGTTGTTGTAGCGCGGGCTCACGGAGTAGTTGATGGTCTGGATGCTTCCGTTGGCGCCCAGTGCGGACTTGAGCGCGTTTTGCACGGTCGTCGAGAGGGTGGCATTCTGTTGTGCGGCATCCTGTGCCGTGGCGCCTTGCGTGACCACTCCGACAGTGAATTGCGCCTGGTTCGGCGTGAAGCTGATGGTGGCGGTCCCCACCGCTTGGATGGTGCCCGGCGGTGGCGTTTGCGCCATGGCCCCCGAAGCCAGCAGCAAACAGTAGAAAAATGCGTGAATCCTTGGCATTGTTTCCTCCAGTTTCGAATATACCGCTGTACCTTAATAGACGTGTACCGCAACGAATTTCCGGAATTGGAGTTTACTAGAAACAGAGGTATCAGGTGCGCAAACTACTCCTTGCGCTGGCGTGTCTGTGTTGTGTGGCGGCGTTTCCGAAGAACTCCACCGGCGCTCGCCAGTTTCTCAAGCAAATTCCCAACAGCGACAAGGTCCTTCAGGCCCTGAACCGCCTGACGTTCGGCCCGCGTCCCGGCGATGCGGAGAAGGTCCGCGTGATGGGACTCAAGAAGTGGATCGACCTGCAACTGCATCCCGAGCGGATTCCCGAAAATCCGGTCCTCGCAGAGAAGCTGAAGACGCTCGACACCCTGAGGATGTCCGCCGCTGAATTAGTGCAGAACTACCCGACTCCCCAAATGGTGCGCCAGATGGTCGCGGGACAATTGCCGTTTCCTTCCGATCCCGCCCGCCGGATGATGATCGAGAAACTGGTCGCCAGGGCTGAGCGCAAGCAGGGCCAAGGGGACCAGCCGAACCCTAACGCGCCCGAAGGCCAGCCGCTCGCCGGCATACTCACGCGGAACCAGATTCGCTCCCTGCGTACTGGAACCCCGCAAGAGCGAGTTGCGGCCTTCCAGGCGCTCCCCACTGACAAGCAGGACGACGCGATCGCGGCATTGCCCGGCGGCATGCGCCAGCAGCTCTTCCAAATTGCTCCGCCGGAGTTGCGCCGCAAGCTGCAGTTGGCCAACGGTCCGCAGCAGGTGGTGGCTCGCGACCTGATGGAGGGCAAGCTCCTCCGCGCCATCTACACCGACCGCCAGCTTGACGAAGTCCTGGCCGATTTCTGGTTCAACCACTTCAACATCTTTCTCGACAAGGGCGCCGACCGCTACCTGGTCACCGAGTACGAGCGCGAGGTAATCCGCTCGCACGTTCTGGGAAAGTTCCGGGACCTGCTGGAAGCCACTGCGAAAAGTCCAGCGATGCTGTTTTACCTGGACAACTGGCAGTCGGTGGGGTCTGACACGCCGCAGCCCCGCGGCTCCGCCAACCGGCCCCGCCGCGGCCTGAACGAGAACTACGGCCGCGAGTTGCTGGAGTTACACACTCTCGGCGTGGACGGCGGCTACACCCAGAAGGACGTCACCGAAGTGGCCCGCTGCTTCACCGGGTGGACCATTATCCAACCGCAGCGCGGAGGCTCGTTCACCTTCAACGCGCGCTTGCACGACCGTGGCGAAAAAGTCGTGCTCGGCGGGACGATTCCAGCGGGCGGCGGCCTTCAGGATGGGGAGAAAGTGCTGGACATCTTGGCGCGCCATCCCTCCACCGCACACTTCATTTCGCGAAAGCTGGCGCAGCGTTTCGTAGCCGACGAACCGCCCGCGGCACTGGTCGACCGTATGGCGCAGACCTTCCTCAAGTCCGATGGCGATTTGCGCGACGTCATGAAGACCATGCTCGAATCCAAAGAGTTCTGGTCGCTGGGTGCCTACCGCTCGAAGATGAAATCGCCGCTCGAAATGGTGGCGAGCGCCGTGCGTGCGGTGAATGGCAACGTGGACTACGCCTTCGCCCTGGCCAGCCAGGTGGCGCAACTCGGCCAGCCGCTGTACCGCAAGCAGGAGCCCACCGGGTATTCCAACTCCAGCCAGGAGTGGGTGAACTCGTCCGGTCTTCTGGCGCGCATGAATTTCGCCCTGCAACTGACCGATAACAAAGTGCCGGGCGTGAAAGTGGAAATAGCGAAGGCGGCCACCGAGTTGGGGTCGCCTGAATTTCAAAAAAAGTAGGCTTTCAAAAGAAGTAGCGAATCCTATGACTACCCGTCGCGTCTTTCTCCGTAAATCGGCACTGGCCATGGTCGGTGTCGGAACCGCGCCCCTGTGGTTGAAGCGAGCTCTGTACGCTGCCGATGCGCCATCCCCGCGCAAGAAGATTCTGGTCGCGATTTTCCAGCGCGGCGCCGCCGATGGATTGAATGTCGTCGTGCCGCACGGCGAGCGGGCCTACTACGGTCTGCGCCCCACCATCGCCGTCCCGCGCCCATCCACCCGCGGTGACAAGCGCGAGGACGCGGCCATCGATCTCGACGGCTTCTTCGGCTTCCACCCTTCGCTCGCCCCGCTCAAGCCTCTGTTCGACCAGCAGCACCTGGCGATCGTCGACGCCGTTGGCTCACCCGACCCCACTCGCTCGCACTTCGACGCGCAGGATTACATGGAGTCGGGCACGCCGGGATACAAGGCCACCCACGATGGCTGGATGAACCGCGCGCTTCCCAAGCCCCAGGGCAAGGTGTCGCCGGTGCGCGCCGTGTCACTCGGACCGACGCTGCCGCGCTCCATGGCGGGTCCCAATCCGGCGATCGCGTTGCAGAGTATCGGCGCGTTTCAGGTTCGCAATCCCGAGGCCGCCAAACAGTTTCAGGAGATGTACCTGGCCAGCAAGGATCGCGGGCTGCAAGCGGCCGGCCGCGAGACTTTCGAAGCGGTGTCCATGCTGCAAAGCGTCCAGCGCCAGCCCTACACTCCATCGGGCGGCGCCCAGTACCCCCGCGGGCAATTCGGCGACAGCCTCCGCCAGATCGCGCAATTGATCAAGTCGGATGTAGGCGTCGAGATGGCCTTTGCCGACATCAGGGGTTGGGACCATCACGTCAACGAGCTGGGGCAGCGCGCGTCGGAGGGCCAGTTAGCAGTGCTGCTGCGCGACTACGGCCAGGTGCTGGCCGCTTTCTGGCAGGATATGGGCGACCGTATGGCCGACGTGGCGGTGGTCACCATGTCGGAGTTCGGACGCACGGCACACGAGAACGGCAACCGTGGCACCGATCACGGCCACGCCAACTGCATGTTCGTCATGGGTGGCGTAGTCAAGGGCGGCAAGGTGTACGGGAAGTGGCCCGGCCTGGAAAAGGAGCAACTCTACGAAGGCCGCGACCTGGCGCTCACTACGGATTTCCGTGACGTCCTCGGGGAACTGGTGTCGCGCCACCTGGGCAATCCCACGCTGAAGAGCGTGTTCCCCGGGTACGAGCCGAAGGTGCTGGGACTGGTGTAGCGGGGCCTGGCCGTGACAAGACCGCTCCCTGCGGTCGGTATGCCAGGATAAGCCTGGCTGATCTTGTGAACTGAAAGGAGTTCACCATGTAAATTGCCTGTTCAGCATGTAGCCGAACGAGCGTGAGT
>JBGPKH010000258.1:0-11260 GCA_041485845.1 Bryobacteraceae bacterium | reverse complement strand
TGCCCGGCCGGAGCCTGCGGCGGCGGCGTCTGGCTGAAGGCCCCACTCGCCATGAATAAGATCGTGTAAGTGACGGCCCTGAATTTTCGCATGTGACCCTCCTCAATGTACGTTTAGACTGCGTGCAGGCGGGTTGCCAACCCGCCGCAGGTTGGCAACCTGCCCCACATCGTTACACTTCCAACTTCCAGGGCGCCCGATAGTCCACTCGCAAGAACGGCTGGGCTTCGCGCTGCCGCACGGTAAACGTCTTCTCATCCAAATCGATGCGCGTCTTGGCGCGCAGCGAGACGTTGGCCAGCACGCACACCGCCGTCGACTTCACCAGGTTCTCGATGTCGCTGGTGGGCTTCTGCCGTGTCTTGATGCACTCCAGGAAATTCTTCCAGTGCTCGCTGGGCTGCGGCGCCTGCGCGGGCGTGGCGCCCCGGCCCGCACCCCCGCCCGCATTCGCCAGGAACTCCACGGCCTCCACCTTCGACCCCTTGTTGGGAGTCAGCCAGCAGCCGCTGCGCGTCACCGTCACCATGGCTTCGGTGCCCATGATCCCCGTCGCGCCCGACTGTCCGAACATGGGAGTCGGGACACTGCGGCGCAGCTCGTAGTTCATCATGAAGCTGGGGTACTGGAACGCGGCGGTCATGGTGTCGGCCGTCTCGAGATTGTCCGCGATCCAACTCCGCCCGCCGAGCGCGGTGATGGCTGAAGGCATCGGATCGCCCATGCATTGATGGATCGGATCGATGAAGTGGATGCCCCAATCGGTCATCTCTCCACCGGCGTAGTCCCAGAAATAACGGAAGGTGGGGAAGGTGGCCTTCTTGACGCCCCAGCGATTCTCGTTGAACGGAACCTTGCGCGCCGGCCCGAGCCACATGTCCCAGTCGAGATCGGGCGGTGGAGCGCTGTCGGGCGGGTTGCCGAAGCCCTCCTTCTTGGCGAGCGTCGACGACCAGGTCTTGCACCACGTAATCTCCCCGAGCGCGCCGCTGGCCACGAGTTCCTTGGCCTTGACGAAGGTCGGCATGGAGCGTTGCATCGTGCCGCCCTGGACCACGCGATTGTACTTGCGCGCGGCCTCCACCATTTTGGGCCCTTCGTCCAGGCGGACAAACGCGGGCTTCTCCACGTAAACGTCTTTACCCGCTTTGCAGGCTTCCACGGTCATGTAGGCGTGCCAGTGGTCCGGCGTGCTGACGCAGACCGCGTCGATGGACTTGTCCGCGAGGATCTCGCGGAAGTCCTTCACGGCTTTGGGATCCGATCCGTAACGGGCGCGAACCGCCGCCGTGGCCTTCTCCAGGGCCGGCTGGTACACGTCGCATACGGCCACCACCTGCGCCTGGTCGCGCGCATTCAGCGCGTTCCGCATGTTGCCCGTTCCCTGGGCGCCGATGCCGATGAAGGCCATGGTGATGCGGTCGTTGGCCCCACGCAGGCGGCCCGTGAAGAGGTTGGCGGTCAGTCCAGCCGCACCCGCGGCTTTGAGAAAATCGCGGCGTTCGAGTTGATCCATCCCGACTCCTTTCGGTGAGGCTTGGAAAGCGTCACCGATGTCATCATGGCAGATCTGGAGGAGGAAAACTGCATCAAACCGCATTAAAATTAAACGCATGCCTGTGCTCGGCAACTTGGGCAGAAAGGATTAGAATAAGCACAGAAATTGAGGATATCCGAGCATGGCGAGAATCCAGCCCGTCCTGTCACCGAAGTGGCCGCCAATTGGGCTGTTGCTGCCTGCGGAGGACAGAGTTGCCCGCGGGGGCAGCCCCGTCGGCGTTTCCGGATTATGCCGGCTGGCCTTATCGCGAGAGCCGCGTGATTATTGGTTCCGAGAACGCTTGATGTTGTTTGCTTGGGGTTATCCGGTACTCGGCATTACGTTTCGAACTTTCGCAGCCTAAAACGCGGTCCGCAGAGGAACCGCATCTTGCGAACTGGCGAACTGGGCTGGGTCGGGACGCGATTTTGAGATTTGGCTCCCCAGTCTGGACACATTTAGAACTTTTGCAGCGTAAATCCCCATGTGCTCGAACCGAGGCAACGGGATTTCGCGGCCGGCCGAGGATATCCCGGCAACGTTGAAGCACCCATGCCGTCCTCCCCGGCCTTGAGGGAGCCCCAACCAACGTACACTGGTATCCATGTCCCCGCCCGCGATCCTCGTCCGCGGATTGAAAAAGTTCTACGGGTCGAAGGCCGCCGTGGATGGCGTGGACCTCGAGGTTCCGCGCGGATCGTTCTTCGGCTTCCTCGGTCCCAACGGCGCGGGCAAGTCCACCACCATCCGCATGCTCACCGGCTTGATTCCGGCCGACAGCGGCACCATCGAGATTCTGGGCTTTCGGCTGCCGGAGCAGGACCTGGAAATCAAGCGCCGCATCGGGCTGGTGCCTGACGAATCGCTGCTCTTCGACCGCCTCACCGGCGCCGAGTTCCTGGAGTTTGTCGGACGCATGTACGGCCTCACCCGCCCGACCGCCGTGCAGCGCGCCCGCGACTTGCTGGACCTGTTTCAACTGCAAGTGGACCGCAAGATCATCGGCGAGTATTCCAAGGGCATGCGCAAGCGCGTGGCCATGGCGGCGTCCCTCATCCACCATCCCGAGTTGTTCCTCATGGACGAGCCGTTCGAAGGTGTGGACGCCGTGGGCGCGCGCCTCATGAAGGACATCCTGATCGACCAGGTGCGGCGCGGCGCCACGATTTTCCTCACCTCCCACGTGCTCGAAGTGGTGGAGAGGCTGTGCGACCGCGTGGCCATCATCGACGATGGCCGGATCGTCACCAGCGGCGCCCTCGAAGAGCTTCGCGCGGGCGGCGAATCCCTGGAGGACGCGTTCGTGCGCATCGTGGGCGCCGGCAACCAGATGGAGCGCCTGGGCTGGCTATGATCGCGGCGATTCTGCGGGCGCAGTTGTTGAGCATGCGCATCGCCGCGCGCCGCGGCGCCATATTCAGCATCGTCACCGGCGTAGTCTGGTACGGTATCTGGGTCGGTGCCGCCTGCGCCGCCGCCCTTCTGGCCGGGCAGGCCAAGGCCGGGCAGCTTCGTCTCTACCTGCCTATGGCGTTCCTGGGGGTCTGCGGATACTGGCAGATCATTCCCGTTCTGTCGGCCAGCATGGGCTCCGGCCTGGATCTGCGGAAGCTGCTCCTCTACCCTGTGCCCCACGGGAAGATGTTCCTGGTGGAGATTCTGCTCCGCCTCGTCACGGGAGCGGAGATGGTGTTGGTGCTGGCCGGTGGAACCGCGGGTCTCCTCTTCAATCCCGTGGCCGGCGGATGGAGTGCGCTGCCCAGGCTGGTGTGCGCCGCGCTGATTTTTGTGCTGTTCAATCTGCTGCTGGCCTCCGGAATGCGCAGCCTGCTCGAGCGCTTGCTCACGCGCCGCAGAGTGCGTGAAGTCCTGAGTTTTTTCCTGCTCATGCTGTATGTGGTGCCGCGGTTCATGGTGGAATCGGGAGCCCGTCCCAAAGGCCTCAAAGGTCTGGGTGGGACCGTGCAGGCGCTCGGTCTTCCGTGGACCGCGGCGGCGCGCGTCGCGGCGCCGGCCGGGGACCCTTCCGGCCACGGCGGATTCGAATGGCTGGCCCTGCTTTCCCTCTGCGCCTGGACGCTCGTCGCGCTCTGGTTCGGCCGCACCCAGTTCGAACGCAACCTGCGCTACGATGCCGTCGCCGCGCAGGCCACCCCGCTGCGCGCCCGCGCCTCCCGAGGGCGCGGCTGGATGGAGCGATTCTATCGTCTTCCCTCGCTCGTCTGGCGCGATCCACTGGCCTGCATGATCGAGAAGGAGCTCCGTTCGCTGGCGCGCACGCCGCGCTTCCGCATGGTGTTCATCATGGGCTTCACATTCGGATTGGTCGTCTGGTTTCCCACACTCGCGGGCCGCCGCGTCGGGATTTCCCCGGGGGGCTCGCCCTATTTCCTGGCCATCGTGTGCGTCTATGCGCTGACCCTGCTCGGCCAGGTGACCTACTGGAACTGCTTCGGTTTCGACCGCTCCGCGGCGGTCTTCTACTTCGCCGCGCCGCAACCCCTCTCCAGGACTCTGGCGGGCAAGAATATCGCGGCGCTTTTCTTTATCTACCTCGAAGTGCTGGTCCTCATCGGCGTGACCGCGGCGCTGGGCGTGAGCGGCGGCTGGCGGACGGCGGTCGAGACGCTGCTGGTGGTGGGCGTCTGTTCGCTCTATCTGCTGGCGCTGGGCAATATCGCCTCCGTGCAGTATCCCCGCGGGTTGAGCCCGGAGCGGGTCTCCCAGGGAGGCGCATCCAGCCGCTTCCAGGGACTGATTTTCATCCTCTACCCGCTGGCCCTGCTGCCGGTCTTTCTGGCATACCTGGCGCGATATGCGTTCGCCAGCGAGTTGGTGTTTGCCATCGCGATGGCGATTGCCGCGATCCTCGGCGCCGTCCTCTATCGCATGGCCATGGAATCGGCCGTGAGTACCGCCACCGGGCGCCGCGAACAGATCCTCCAGGATCTCTCCAAGGGCGATGGGCCGGTGGTGTCGGAGTAGTGGGGCAGGTTGTCAACCTGCGGCCGATTGTCAATCGGACTTCCGCCGGCAGTGGCAACATATCCCAGAATGGCTCTCTTGCCAGGTCGGTTATGCACCCGTACAGACACGTCGACAGCAGGCTCGTCATCCGGCATGAGAAGGTGGCCTATGACCGCACGTATGCTCGCGATTACGGCAAGATCTATGGCGCTCAGGCGCGGGAGACCAGTGCGCTGAACCTGAACCCGCATGATCCGAGCGGACCTTACAACTATTTCAATCCCTGGTGGCGCCCGTACTACCGCGGTGGCGACCTGCACACGTTGCAATCCGTGTGTAAGACGGTGACGTCGGGGGGCTCGTAGGGTCCGATTGAGCGCGGGATGCGGACCGGGCGGAACGTTCAGCGGCCGCGTTCGAGCGCCGCGATCTGGGTGCGTACCTGTGCCAGATACCTAGCGTTCTCGGCACTCGCCGGATCGGCCCGGCCTGGCTAACTATCGACAGGGTTGCCAGCGCACTTGCCGATAGGTACTCTGTAACAATACTTATGCGGGTTGCCACAAACGGCGCCCGGTTTTCCGCATGACCCTATAGGAGCGAGTAATGCGATTAGCCTGGGGCATCGCCCCGTTACTTCTGTGCCAACTGGGATTCGCACAACCGATGGTCGTCACTTACCCCGGCACGGTAAGCGTGGCCAAAAAGACCACCCAGCAGTTTACGACCTATGTGACGATCTCCCCGAATACCGTCACGTGGTCCGTAAACGGTCTGGCTGGCGGCAATACGACCTACGGAACGATCTCGGCTGCCGGCCTCTACACGGCCCCGAACGATGTCCCCATGGCCAACGTCGTCAAAGTCCGGGCCACCAGTACGGCCAAGCCAGCGATCTACGGGGAATCGACCGTTACTATCACGCAGCCGACACCTTGGCTCTGGTCCACCTATCCGAGCAGCTTTGTGACCGGTTCGAACGTGAGCATGAGTCTGAACGGGAGCGGCTTCATTCCGACCTCCCTGGTGCGGGTGAACGGCGTGAATTGGACCACCACGTACGTGAACGCTACCACCCTGAAAGCCGTGGGCAATCTGCCGCAAGCGGGAACGTTCCCGGTAACCGTGACGCAGCCCAATCCCGGTAGCCTCACCAGCCAGCCGGTAAACATCAAGGTGACGGTGGCCCCGCCCGCGCCGGTGACCGTTTCGGTGTCGCCGGCCTCGGCCAACTCGGCGCTATCCGCCACCACCCAGTTTACCGCCACGGTGACCGGCGCCAGCAACACCCCGGTCACCTGGTCGGCGACCGCGGGGTCCATCAGCTCGTCCGGCCTCTATACCGCCCCGGCGACCATGCCCTCGAGCATTACGGTAACGGTGCGCGCCACCAGCGTCGCCGACGGCACGAAGTATGTCCAGGCTACCGTCACGCTGCAAACTACTGCCGGCGGCGGCACCCCCGGCAACAACAGCGCCGACCTCACCGAGGGCCGCTTCCTCGAGCAGGCGGCTTTCGGTCCCACGCCGCAAGAGCTGGCGAACGTGCACGCCCAGGGAATCGGCGCCTGGCTCGACAATCAGTTCGCCATGCCGGAAAGCTCCTTCCCCATTCCCTCGGGCTACGGACCCGTGCAGTCGCTGACGCTGAATCGCATGGCGGCCGCGCCCGACCAACTCCGCCAGAAGATGGCGTGGGTGCTCGGACAGATCATCGTGATCTCCATGAACAAGAACATCTATGCGGACGAGTACGTGCCCTACCAGCAGATCCTCAGCCATGACGCGTTCGGGAATTACCGGACCCTGCTCGGCGATATCGCCATGAGCCCGCAGATGGGCAAGTATCTGGACCTGGCGAACAGCAACAAGGCGGGAGTCGGCAGCGGCGCCAACGAGAACTTCGCGCGCGAGCTGATGCAGTTATTCACCATCGGGCTCAACCAGCTCAACCTCGATGGATCGGTGAAGCTGGTGAACGGTCTGCCGGCGCCCACATACATTCAGCCGGATATCGTGCAGACTGCCGCGGCGCTCACCGGCTGGACTTATCCCACGGCGCCGGGCGCGCAGCCGCAGGCCAAAAATTGGGAAAACTTCTCGCAACCGAAAATGGAGACGCGTCAGGGCAATCACGACCTCTCCGCGAAGACCCTCATCAATGGATGCACGCTGCCGGCGGGACAGACCGTGCAGCAGGACATGGATGGCGTGCTCGACTGCGTGTTCAACCACCCCAACGTGGGACCGTTCATTGCCACGCGCCTGATTCGCGGCCTGGTGACCAGCAATCCGAGCGCCGCGTTCATTACCCGCATCGCTACCGTGTTCAACAACAACGGAGCGGGCGTGCGCGGCGACCTGAAGGCCGTGCTCCGCGCGATCCTCCTCGATCCGGAAGCACGGCAGGACACGGCGCCTCCCACCGCCGGCCGCTTGAAAGACCCCATCTACTTCATCGTCAGCTTCGTGCGCGCCATGAACGGAACCATCGTTCCAACCACGGGGATCCCCTACACCTTCGTCGCCATGGGCGAGACGGTGAATCAGCCGGCGTCGGTGTTTTACTACTACTCGCCCATGTACAAACTGCCGCTGAATCCCGCGCTCTTCGGGCCCGAGTTCCAGATCTTCACGCCCACCGAGTCGGTGGAAGAGGCCAACCTGCTGTACCAGATCATCCGCCAGCCCGCGAGCGATCCGAGCATCGATCTTTCGCCCTTCAACGCGGCGGCCGGCAATACCGCCCAATTGCTGGACGTGTTGGACCAGAAGCTCCTTTACGGGCGCATGCCGTCGGCCATGCGAGCCTCGCTCGCGGCGGCCATCGACGCTTCTTACGACAATAACCAGCGCGTGGAGACCGCCGTGTACCTCGCAGCGCTCTCCGGTCAATACCAGACGCAGTTCTGAGCCACGGAGGACATGATGAACACTCGCCGTGATTTTCTCAAAATGGCCACTCTGGCCGGATTCACACGCTTCGGCGCGGTCAACGCGCTGGCGCAGGCCTCCGATTACAAGACGCTGGTTTGCATCTTCCTGCTGGGCGGCAACGACGCCAACAGCATGGTGATCCCGCAGAAGGCCGCCGACTATAACGCGTACAAGACCATCCGCGGCTCGCTCGCCCTGCCGGATACCAACGCCAAACTCCTCCCGATTACGGCGAAGGATGGAACGCCCTATGCCTTGACGGACGGGCTGGCTCTCATCCAACCGTTCTGGGCGCAAGCGAAGCTGGCCGTGGTGGCGAACGTGGGAATGCTGGTGCAGCCCACCACGCGGCAGCAATATCAGACCAACGCCGTGCCGCTGCCCACGAATCTCTTCTCCCACGCCGACCAGACGCTGCAGATGCAGGCCGGCATCCCGTCGAGCTCGGCATCCACCGGATGGGCCGGCCGCGTGGCCGACGCGGTATCGCCGATGAATGCCGGCACGAGCTTCCCGTCGTCGGTGTCGGTGTCCGGACCGGCGCTGTTCCCCAAAGGGAACATCGTGCAGGCGGCCAGCTTGATTCCCGGCTTCAACATGCAACTGTACGGGTTCAACGGCATATGGCCGGCCTCCGCCGGGACCGCGCGGCAGACGGCACTGCAGCAGATCCTCACCTTCAACAGCGGCCTCACCATGATCCAGGCCGCCGGCAAGGTGCGGCAGGACGCCCTTTCGCTGAGCGCCCTGCTGGCCAGTGCGGGTGCCGCGCCGCCGCTGGCCACCACCTTCCCACAGACCACCATCGGCCGCCAGTTGCAGCAGGTGGCGCAGATCCTGCAACTACGGTCCACGATCGGGCTGAGCCGGCAGATCTTCTTCTGCTCGATCGGCGGGTTCGACACGCACTCGGGGCAAAGCTGGGGCCAATGGGACCTTCTGAAGCAGGTCTCCGACGGAATGCTCTCGTTGTACAATGCGTCCGCCGAGATGGGCATCGCCGACAAGGTGACCATCTTCACCGAGTCCGAGTTCGGACGCACGCTGCAGCCCAGCGGCACCGGCAGCGATCACGGATGGGGCAGCCATCACCTGGTGCTCGGAGGCGCGGTCAAGGGCGGCGATCTCTACGGCCACTTCCCGGTCATGGCGCTCGGCGGCCCCGACGATTCCGCC
The DNA here is from genome assembly GCA_041485845.1 of Bryobacteraceae bacterium. Classification (GTDB taxonomy): domain Bacteria; phylum Acidobacteriota; class Terriglobia; order Bryobacterales; family Bryobacteraceae; genus OMOG01. The sequence goes on along the minus strand of JBGPKH010000258.1, from coordinate 2,640 downwards.
GCGCGCGGAGCGTGGATTCCTTCGACCTCCACCGGCCAGTTCGGGGCGACGCTCGCCAAATGGTTCGGAGTGGCCGCGGCCGATCTGCCAGCGGTCTTTCCGAATCTTGCGCAATTCCCAGTGACGGATTTGGGCTTCATGGGGTAGCCGCTACGCGATCGAGGTGAAAATAAGCTCAGCCAGACCGCTGCTGTCTCCGGTTTGAAAGCTCTGCCGGAAGACTCCAATCGATGGCGAAGCCGGCCTGAAGCGCCGGTTCCCGGATGAACTCCCGTTGCGTCCGGCCGTTGCCCTCGCGGTACGGGTGGACTGCGTTGATTTCGCCGAGGTAGAATCCGGCGCGCCGCGAGAACCACTGCGGATCCGTTCCGTGTATATCGGTTTCCCGGGGCAACTTCTGAAGTAGACCGCACAACGCCGGCTCGATGAAAGAGGCGGCCCCGAATAGCTGCCCGCCTCTTGGAGATATTGACCGTTCGAAACCGGCCGGCCCACGCGTATACATCCTGGAAGGTGCGCTTGTGAATGGCCTCGAGATGCGCCGTGTCGAACCAGCCCGGCAGCGGTGAGTGGATCGGCTCAACGAGTCGCCGTGAGGTGGCTTCGGCTTCGAACCGCGCCAGGCTGCTGGAGTCGCGAATGTTTCGGAGGTTCTTAAGTAGGTCCGTTCCCGGGTAGAGGTACGGGTCCATACTCCCGGTCATGCAGCGCCTCGATCTCCGCTCCCATCTCTTGCAGCGTTAGCTCGCCATCTATGTAGCGCTGGTAGATCGACTTCGCATGATCGCCAGGCTCGAGCCCTTCCATCCGCACTGAGGCCAGAGCCTGCCGCACCTCTTCGACGCGTTTGGCTCGCTCCTGTTCGGTAATCCTGGAAGTCAGCCGCATAAGGACGTCCCTTCTTATGATAGGCTATCGCCCATGCGATCAATCTTCGTGTTTGCGGCCTCGGCTGCCGCGCTTTTCGCGCAACTTCCCGCCCCCAACGAGAGCGGCGTCTCCATGGGCCATCTCCACCTGATGGTGGCCGACCCGGAAGCGCACAAGAAACTGTGGGTGGGCATCCTCGGAGCCGAGGTGGCCCATATGGGGTCGCTCGAAATGCTGAAGCTTCCGGGCATGTTCGTCGTGGTCGGAAAAGCGCGCACGGCGCCGTCGGAAGGCACCGAGGGTTCCACGGTGAACCACGTGGGATTTCTGGTGAAGAGCTACGCGGACATCAAGGCCAAATTACAAGCCGCCGGCCTCACCCTCGCCACGGACAATGCCGAAACCAAACAGATCGTGGTGAACTTTCCGGAGAAGGTGAAGGTGGAGCTGACCGAAGACGCGTCGCTCAAGGCGCCGGTCGCGATGCACCACATTCACATGTCGACTCCCGACCCCGAGAAGCTGCGCGCCTGGTATGTCAAGACGTTCGGGTTGAAAGCCGGAACCCGCGGGAACTTCCTGGCCGCCATGATTCCCGGCGGCGAAGTCGACTACCGCAAGGCGCAGCAGGCGGAAGCTCCCACCAAGGGCCGCTCGCTCGATCACATCGGGTTCGAGGTCAAAAACCTGGCGGACTTCTGCAAGAAGCTGCAAGCCGACGGAGTGACCTTCGACATGGCGTACCGCGAGATGCCGCAGCTTGCCGGATTGAAAATCGCGTTCATTCTCGATCCCGAAGGCACGCGGATTGAGCTGACCGAAGGACTGGCGGGGCAGTAACGCGGTATGAAGCTCGCTCGATATTGGAGCCGCGACTCCGCCGAGGCCGGCGATGCCCGCGTGGTGGCCCGCGGATGGTCCGATGAAAGCCTCGAGGCCGCCCGCGCGAAGGCGCGAGAGATCGCCCGCCGCGTCGCCGAGCGACTGCTTACGCTCCCCGATCGGCGGAGCCAATATCCGTACGGCGACCGCCCGCTGCCCGAACCGGTGCTGCGGGAATTCCGCGCCGCTGCCGTCACGCGAAATGCCTACGGCGCGTTGGTGCTGAATACCGATGAGCTGATGTTCGTGGATATCGACCGTCAACCCGCCGCGACCGGCAACGTAGTCTCGAATCTCTTGTCGCTGTTTCGCAAGCCGGCCGCCCCGCCCGCTGATCCGGAGTTGGAGGGCATCCGCCGCGTGGCTGAGCGCCACGGCCTTTTGGCCCGGGTCTACCAGACCGCCGCCGGCTACCGCGCCCTTATCGCCAACCGGACGCTCCGCGCCGGGAGTTCCGAATCGGAAACGCTTTTTAGGGACTTCGGCGCGGACCCCATGTACGTGCGCCTATGCCGCTTGCAGGATTCCTTTCGCGCGCGTCTCACGCCCAAGCCCTGGCGATGCGGCTTCCGCAATCCTCCCGTGGAATTCCCATTTGAGACGCCGCAGGACGAAGCGAAATTCAAACGCTGGGAATCGGAATACACGCAGCGCGCCGGGAATTACGCGACCTGCCGATTTCTCGCCACGGTTGGTCCAGGGCTCGCGGCGTCCGAGTTTTCCGAGCTGATCGCATACCACGATCGGGAAACCAAGGCCACGTCTTCGCAGCAATTGGCCTGAGAGCCGAAATCCCCCGGCCCCTGGCCCCCGGCCCCGGGCCCCCGGGCCCCCGCCCCGCGCCCCCCCGCCCCCGCCCCCGCGCGCCCCCGCCCCCCCCCCGCCGGC
>JBGPKH010000257.1:0-11261 GCA_041485845.1 Bryobacteraceae bacterium | reverse complement strand
CGTCTTCATGCCCTTTGGTGGGCCGCCGCAGGCCCATTGGGCACTCCCTTGAAGACGCGGCGAAGAACCGGCGAAAAAAACCGCCCCGCACCAAAGGGAGGTCCCGATGGGCCGCGGCGGCCCACCAAAGGGCATTCCACGAAATGCCGCTGCACGGTTTGGCTGCGAGCGACCACACTGTAGTGGGTGTAGGGAAGCGAGAGGGAAGGTAGGAACGTGAAGGTGAGATGACAGGACGGGCAGTATCCCCGGATACGAATCCAATCGTGGTCCGCATCGTGTGCCTGCTTGCGGCGTTGGCCGTGCCCCCAGATGGAATGCTTCTCGCAGCCCGGACAAAGCCGCGGGAGGGGCTGCTTGGCCGCGGCCTCTGCCCAATCCAGGGCCTTGTCTTGGGCGTTCGAACATGAGATAAAGAAAATCGGCAAAGGGGCAGGAAGACTCGGCCTGGGCAGCACCCCGACAAGGCACACGCCCGACCGCCGAGCCCTCCTCCTCAACAAACTTCAACTGAAAAAAGAATATCCCACTCGGCTGCACCAGGCGATGCTCTGCGCAGCCTCGGCAAGGGAACGAGGGGCCGCGCTAGATTGTTCTGCAGCCTCTGTCTGGAGATTCGCCGGTTAACTGTCCCACAAATGGGATAGAATGGGCTTCCGCTCTGGGGATACACAATGAAACCAGCCAAGCTGACGCTCTGCGGCCTCCTCGCCGCCCTTCTCTGCCTTGCCGTGTTCACCGCCAGCGTAGGCGCGCAAAATGCGCACGACGCGGTTCTCAAGAACCTGAAATTCCGCAGTATCGGGCCCGCGACCATGGGCGGCCGCGTCGATGACCTGGCCGTCGTCGAGTCCGACCCGCGCATCGTCTATGTGGGGGCCGCGGCCGGCGGAATCTTCAAGACGGTGAATGGCGGGAACACCTGGCAAGCCATTTTCGACGATCAGCCGAACCCGTCGATCGGCGACCTGGCGCTGGCGCCGTCGAATCCGTCGATCCTCTACGTGGGGACAGGCGAGGCCAACAACCGGCAAAGCTCCTCGTGGGGCAACGGGGTCTACAAGTCGATGGACGCCGGCGTCACGTGGACGCACCTGGGGCTGGCCGAGACGCACCACATCGGCCGCATCGTGGTGCATCCTACGAATCCGGACATCGTGTACGTGGCGGCGCTGGGCGACCTGTGGGGGCCGAATAAAGAGCGCGGCGTCTACAAGAGCACCGACGGAGGCGCCACGTGGACGCAGACGCTGGCGATCAACGAGAACACCGGCGCCTCCGATATTGCCATCGACCCGCAGAGTCCCAACATCCTGTACGCTGCCGCGTATGCGCGGCGGCGGACGGTGTTCGGATACAACGGCGGCGGGCCGGACGCCGGGTTGTACCGGTCCACCGACGGCGGCTCGCACTGGACCAAGATGGCGGGCGGTCTGCCGGCCACGGGAGACGTGGGGCGCTGCTCGCTGGATATCTATCGCAAGAACCCCAACATCGTGTACGCGGAGTTCGAGCACGCGACGCTGGGCGGCGTCTACCGGTCGGAAGACAAGGGCGTCACCTGGACGCGGATGAGCGATACCAATCCGCGGCCGTCCTACTTCAGCCAGATCCGCGTTGATCCCAACAACGATCAGAAGGTGTGGCTGGGCGGCGTCAACATTTATATGTCGGAGGACGGCGGGCGGACGTTCGTGCAGACGCGTTTTCAGAATGTCCACAGCGACGTGCATGCGATCTGGATCGACCCGGCGAATTCCGACCACATGCTTTCAGGCAACGACGGTGGCGTGTGGGTGACCTGGGACAGCGGCCGCAACTGGCGGCACCTGAACAATATTGCCCTGGGACAGTTCTACGAGGTGGCGTACGATTTCCAGAAGCCGTATCGCGTGTGCGGCGGATTGCAGGACAACTATTCGTGGTGCGGTCCGAGCGCCAGCCTGCAAACCACGGGCATCGGAAACGAAGACTGGATTACGGTGCAGGGCGGGGACGGGTTCCACGCGCGCATCGACCCCACGGAGGCGAACATCATTTACGCGGAATCGCAGGACGGCAATCTTTCGCGGCGCGATCTGAAGACCAGCGAATCGAAGTCGATACGGCCGCAGGAGGACAGCGACACGGCGCCACGTTACCGGTTCCAGTGGAATTCGCCGCTGATCCTTTCGCCGCACGATGCGAAGACGCTGTACTACGGCGGCAACCACCTGTTCAAATCGACCGACCGCGGCGACACCTGGGTGCGGCTGGGAGAGGATCTGACTACCGGGGCGGCGCGCGACCAGCAATCCATTCTGGGCAAGCTTCCCAAACGGGGAGAGACTCTTTCGATGCACGACGGCGTGGTGGCGTGGCCGTGTATTACGGCGATCGCCGAATCGCCGGTGAGGGCGGGCGTGCTGTACGCCGGCACCGATGACGGCAACCTCCAGGTGTCGCGCGACGGCGGCAAGACGTGGTCGAACGTGGCGAGCCACATATCGGGCGTGCCAAAGGGCGCTTACGTGAGCCGCATCGAGGCGTCGCACAAGGAGGAAGGCACGGTCTATGTGACCTTCGACAACCATCGCAGCGGCGATTTCGCGATCTACATCTTCGCCTCGAGGAACCGTGGCGACTCGTGGACCAGGATCACCAACGGGATTCCGATGGGGGCGGGTACGGTACACGTGATCCGCGAAGATCCGGCCAACGCGAACCTGCTTTTTGCGGGGACGGAATTCGGATTGTTTGTCACGTTCAACCGCGGCCAGAACTGGGAAAAGATGAAGAACGGCCTGCCCACGGTGCCGGTGTTCGATTTGCAGATTCATCCGCGGGAGCACGACCTGATCCTGGCGACGCACGGCCGTTCCATCTGGATCATGGACAACATCACCGCGCTCGAAGAGATTGCGGGAAACGAGCCGTTACTGACCACGGACCTGCATTTGTTCGCTCCCAAGCCGGGGATCGAATGGAAAATGGCGAATTACCGCGGATTCCTGGGAACGGGTCTGTTCTTGGCGGCGAATCCGCAGGCGGGGCTGGTGCTCGACTACTTTGCCAAGACTGGCGGCGCGGTGCGGGTCAGCGTGAGGGACAAGTCGGGAAGCGAGATTCGACAGTTGACCGCGCGGGCGGAGGCGGGCGCGGTCAATCGCATCGCATGGGACATGCGGTCTGACCCTCCCGTGAGACCGGCGGCCGGGCAGACTCAGGCGGCGGGCGGCCGCGGGGCCGGCGGCGGTGGTGGTCGTGGCGGACGGGGCGGCGGCGGACGCGGCGCTGCGGCGGCTGGCGCCGGCGCGGCGTTTACGGGCGCAGGCGGGCCAGCGTTCGCAGCTCCGGAGACGGGCGGCGGCGGACCGGGCGAACCTGGGGCCGAAAACCCCGAGGCGGCTGGTGGCGCCGGCGGCCGTGGTGGTGGCGGCGGAGGCGGAGGGCGCGGGGGATTCGGTGGAAACCGCGGCTACCTGGTGGATCCCGGCGAATACACCGTCGCGCTGACCGTGGCGGGCAAGACGGAGACCAAAACCGTGACGGTGCAAGACGACCCACGTCTCAACGTCGCGGAGGAGGATCGCGCCAAGCGGCGGACGGCGATCGCGAAGCTGTTTACGATGACCAAGCAGGCGGATCAGGCGCGCCGCAAGATCGTGGCGATGAATATCGCGGTGACCGGCCTGATCGACAGTTGGAAGCGGCCGGCAGCGCCGGCGGCGCCGGATGCGGTCAGGAAGGCGGCTGACGACACGCTCGCCAAGATCAAAGCGGTGCTGCCCACGTTTGAGAGCGCCAACACGGGCGGCCGGGGCGGCGGCGCAGGCGCGCCACCACCTTACACACCTCCCCCCGTCAATCAAAAGATCAACCGGTTGATGGGGGTGATTGACGGCTATTCCGGCCCGCCGACTTCGCGGCAGTTGGCCGATATCGAGGAGTGCGCGGCACAGTTGCAGAAAGGCCTGGAGGAAGTAGCCAAGCTGGATGGCGAGGTGCCCAAACTCAACAAGATGATGCAGGACGCCGGGGTTCCGTATTTCACGGTAGACACCACCACCGTTCCTCCCGCGCAGGGCGGCCGCGGAGGCGGGAACTGACGGCATCCCGTAGTGCTCGCTCCATCGCGAGAAGCGGGCGGCCGAAAACGGAGCCCCGCCTTCAAATGCCGAAGAATCCCGGCGCGGCGCACACAAATCGCCACGTTGCGCGAAAGCCCGTGGGCGGGTCTCGCCAGCCTGCTGCCGGGACTGCTTGCTCCACTGACTCCTAAGCGCTGACGGTTTCGGCGGTCACCTGCGGCGCCGATGACCTCTTCGCGCGCCGCTTGCCGCGCGCCTTCCGAACGGGTTTGGCCGCCGCTTTCTGGGCTGCGGCCTTGGCCGCGCGGTATGCCGCCCATCGCTTCTTAGTGGCGTCGGAAATGTGCTTCACCGCCGCGGCGCTAAGCACGCGTTTCTTGGCCTTCGTCGGTTTCGCAGACGAGCCCTGCGCTTTCTTGTACTCGGCCCAGCGTTTTCTCTGGGCTGCTGCGATTCGTTGCCGGGCTGCGGCATTCATCGTTCTTTTCTTGCCCGATGCCGGCGTTTGCGGCACAGCCGTTGCTGTACCTCCTATGTGGCTGCGGATCTCCGCTATCTTTGTCTCGATGTCTTCTCTCTGACGCTCGTAACCGACTAATGCAGCTTCGAGGAGAGTTCGGTCAACTGTCACCATGCGGCTAGTCTATCACGGTGTCACTGTCAGTTTGGTACATTTATCTCGTGTTGCGGCGTCAGGCAATTGCTGTACTAGTGGCTAACTGGCAGGGAGCAGGCGCCCGCCGGGCCAATTTCGACCGGCTGGTGGAGCCGGCGCAGGGAACTGCCCTATTGGTGGATGTACGGACGCGCAAGCCGATCGCCATTCACGGAGCGGCGGCGGCAGGGGCCCAACTCGCTCCTCCGGGATCCACCATCAAGCCCTTCGTTCTGGCGGCGCTGTTGCGCTCCGGGAAGCTCAGTCCCGGCGAGTCGTTTCCCTGTCCGGGCAGGCTGAGGATCGGCGCACGATCTTTCGATTGCTCGCATCCGCGGGTGAACGGCGCGATTCAAGTGCGGACCGCGCTGGCGTACTCCTGCAACTGCTTTGTGGCGCATTTTGCGGAGCGATTCGAACCGGGTGAACTGGCGGGAAACCTGGAGCGGGCGGGACTGGGTGCAGTCACCGGGTGGATGGGAGCGGCGGAGGCGACGGGTCGGATTCCCGCGGCGGCCGGTGGGGAGGCGAACCAGTTGCAGGCGCTGGGCGAGGAGCCGCTGCTGATCACCGCCGCGGAGTTGGCGATGGGGTACAGGACGATCGCACTAAGCGCCGAACGCCCGGAGATGCGGCCGGTGGTGGTGGGCCTGGAGGACGCGGTAGAGTACGGCACGGCGCAACTGGCGCGCGTAGCGGGAATGAAGGCTGCGGGCAAGACAGGGAGCGTGCGGACCCAATCGGGCGCGCGGATCGCGTGGTTTGCGGGCTTCGCGCCGAGTCGCGGGGCGGAGGTGGTGGTGACGGTCATGTTGCAGGGGCGGTCGGGGGGATCGGACGCTGCGCCGATCGCGGCGCGAATTCTGGAGGCCTGGCGGACGGGCAGGATTGGATGAGCGGGAGTATTTCCCAATCAGTGACTCACCGGAGAGTCCGCCGTTGCGTGGGCTGGCCGGGGACCGGCCCCACGCTGATTTTGATGATGGCCGCTCAGTTGGCGGCGGCGCAGACCTTGGTTCGGGTGCGAGTCGGGAAGGACAATGTCGAGTTGCCGCTGGAACGGTACGTGGCGGGCGTGCTGGCGGGAGAAAGCAGTATCTTTCAGTACAACGAGGCTCTCAAGGCAATGACAGTGGCCGCGCGGACCTTCGCGGTGCGGTTGCGGGGCCGTCATTCCAGCGAGGGCGTTGATTTTTGCAACACTACTCACTGTCAGCGATTGGATTTGGGCGCGGTCACGCCGCGGTTGGAATCGGTTGCGGCCGAAACCACGGGCGAGCTGTTGTGGTTCGAGGGTAAGCCGGCATTTACGCCCTACACGCGGGATTGCGGAGGGCGCACGGAAGACGCGGCAGCGGTGTGGCCCGATCTGGCCGCGACTTACTTGAAGAGCCACGACGATCCTCACAGTGCCGGGTCGTGGCAATGGAGCGCCGATCCGGTGCGCGTGGCGGAGGCGCTGCGGCGCTGGCAGTTGCGGACGCCGCGGCGAGTGGAGCGGATCATGATCGCGCAGCGGACAGCGTCGGGGCGGGCGCGGACCCTGGCGCTCTATGGAGAAGGGGAGACGATGCGGATCAGCGCGGGGTCGTTTCGCTTTGCGATGGGCCGCGAACTGGGATGGAATACGGTCCAGAGCGATCGCTACGAGATCCGCTCGGGGACGGTCTTCGAAGGCCTGGGGTCGGGGCACGGAGTGGGGCTATGCCAGCGCGGGGCCGATGAAATGGGCTCGGCGGGCCGGTCCTACCACGAAATCCTGGCGTTCTATTATCCCGGCACGACGCCGGGGCTCACCGGGCGAGGCCTGTCGTGGCAGAGAATCGGGGGTGACGCGGTGTCGCTAATGACTACGCGGCCGGATCGGGATCGCGCCGTGCTGGCGGTGGCAGAGCGCGAGGCTCTGAGCGTGTCGCGGCGGACGGGTTTGCACCTGCCTCGAGACGTGGAGATTCGGGTCTATCCGGATGTGGAGACTTTTCGGAATGCGACCGGAGAGCCGGGATGGGTGGCGGCGCACACGGTGGGGCGGCGAATCCACTTGCAGCCCGCGGCGGTACTGCGGAACCGCGGCGTGCTGGAGCCGACGCTACGGCATGAGCTGCTGCATGTGCTGGTGGAGTCGCAGGCGTCGGCGGGGCTGCCGGTGTGGTTTCGGGAAGGGCTGGTGGGGTACTTGGAACGGCCGGGGCTGTCCGCCGGGAGCGCGCGAGCGCCTTCCGATTCCGAGTTGCGGCAGACGGAAGACGCGGCGCGGGCACGACGCGCATACACGGAAGCGGCGGCCGCGGTTGCCGGGTTGGTGAAGCGCTACGGCGAGACTACCGTTTTGGAATGGCTCAGGACGGGCTTGCCGGCGGAGGTCAGAAAGGCCAACAACAGCCAGGAGGCGACGAAGAGCAGGTAGGCGATGAGTAGCCGGGCGGTGAAGCTGATAATCTCCATGGCGAAACTGCCGGCCTGCGGGACCCAGCCGATCAGTTTGAAAGGGAGCCAGAAGGCGCAGAGGAGCAGGATCGGCGCTTCGAGCCAATAGAGACGCCGGCCGCCGAGCTTACCGAAGTGAGCGAAGGCGCATCCTTGGGAGGCGGCGCCGGCGACCATAGGTAGAAGCGGCACGGGTAGGATGACCCAGCGAAAGAACCACGTGATGACGTTGAAGATGCGCAGGATCGTGGCGGGCTTGACGGGCTTGCGAAGCTTCAGGGTCAGCCAGGAGGCGATGCGGAAGGTGGGTTGGGAACTGTACCCGGCCCAGCGGTCGAGGACGAGATAGAGGACCAGGACAAAAAGTGCGGCGGCGAGAATCGCGGGGAGATGCCGGAGTGCTGTGCGGAAGGCAATGGACAGGCCGGAGGCCTGTCCTACGAAGTACGCGAACGTGGCTCCGTGGAGCAGGGTGGTCACGGTGATCAAGACCAGCGCTACGAAAAGGCTCCACAGGAGTGTCAGGGCGCGCGATTCGCCGATGCCCAGCCAGTAGTAGCCGAGCCAAAGCAGCAGGGCGTTGCCGGCCAGGTGAATGGCCGCCAGAGTCAGGGTGGGGCGGGTGAGTGTCATTTGACCTCCAGGCGGCGGCTCTCGGTGGTCGCCAGAATCTCGCTCTGATACATGGGACCCACGCGCGCGGGGCTCACCCGGAAGGTTCCGGGATTGACTACTTTCAGCAGGTAGAAGTACTGCTGCTGGCCTTGCGGGAACCAGGTCTGGAAGATCGCCATGCGGTCGTCGTGCAGCTCGCGCCGCGAGAAAAAGTACGTCCACCATGGTGGTTTGTCGCGCAACTGGTAGGAGTTATCGCGCTCGATGAACTCGGCGCCAGCGGGAATGGGGTCCTCGACCATCATGTACCTCCACTCCGAACCGGTGACGGTGAGGCGGACCGCGATGACGTCGCCCGAGGCCGCGGGGCCGTTTAAGGGCACGGTGTCATAAATGATGCGGTCGCCGTCCTTTGCGGGAACCAGCTTGAAGTAGTCGCGCAGGATGTTGAGCGCAACGGTGCCGTTCTTTTGCAGCTTTTCGTCGGTGGAGTAGTATTCGGCGCGCGTCGAATAGTAGAGCCGGCCCTGCCCGGAGGTGGTGACGCGGATGTGGTTGACGCCGGGCTGGAGCTTGCTTTCGTCGAGGACCACTTCGGGCGCGACGACCCCGGTAGCCTGGTCGAGCTTGCGGGTGACGATAGCGGTGTCATTGACGAAGACGGTGACGCTCAGGTCGGGCTTCAGTTCATTGGTGTTTTTGAGGAAATCGACCAGACCGTAGATCACCATGGCGGTCTGTTTGGTGGAAGACCACCAGTAGCCTTCGTCGCGATGGTTCATCAGCCATAGCGCCGCTTTCGGCAGGAGCGGGCTGTCCTTGCGCTGATGGGAGAGCAGCTTGACGACCCAAGCGGTCGCTTCGGGTGTGACGTCGATGGTGAAATCGAGCATTTCGTCGCGGGTGGCGGGCCACCAGGCCTGTTCCTGGTCCTGCCGGGCGCTGCTCTCCAGAGCGCCCGCGATCTCGGCGGCGCGCGGGTCTTTGGCCTGCTCCAGCGCCAGTCCGAGCAGCGCCATGCCGTACGGGGAGAGCTTGGAGCGCTGATCGTAGACTTGCCCAAAGACCGCGGCGTCGGGCGGCGTGTCCTGCACGGCGAGTGAGTAAGCCATGTAGGCGCGGAGGTCGGCGGCCAGTCTGGAATCCTGCGCGAAGTGTTTTTGCACCCACTGCGCACCGCGATGCATGGCCTCGACATTCACCTGCGCGCCGGCGGCCTTGGCCTGGGCGAGTCCCGACACCACGTACGCGGTCATGAAGGGATGGCTGTCGTCGGTCTCCCACCAGCCCCAGCCGCCGTCTTCGTGCTGGAAGTTGTAGAGGCGGTCGAGGCCGGCGCGGATCTTCTGCTGGAGTGCGGCTTCGTCGTAAGTGGCCTTCAATCCGAGATCGCGGACCGCCTGCGTGACGATGATGTTGGGCAGAAAGCTGGACATGGTCTGCTCGACGCAGCCGTAAGGATAGGACGTCAGATACTCGAGCGCGCCGAAGAGCGATCCGGCGATCGAGGGCGTGACGCGGATGGCGAGGCTGCGGGAACCGGGCTCGATCTTGTCGGGGAAGGTGAGGTCGTAGGCGGTTGCCAAACCGCCGTTCAGCGATCCGCCGCGCGCGGTCGAGAGCTTGACGCCGGGAACGTTGACCGGAAGAGTCAGTTCGAGCGCGTCGGATTCCTCGTCGGTGAGCGCCTTCCCGGTGACGGTGGCGCTGCGCACCTGTTTCGCGCGCACGCGCCAATCGACCCTGGCTTCGCCGCGGCTGAGGATCTGCACGTCTTTGGTAGTGCCTTCCAGTACTTCGAGGCCGGCGACATCGAGCGAGACACGGGCGGTCTTTGGGGCGGCGAGATAGTTGTGGACCAGCGCGGAGACGACCACTTCGTCGCCCTGCACGAAGAATCGCGGCACCGCCAGGCGGAGGATCAGGTTCTTGCGCACGATGGTCTTGAGCGTCGCGCTGCCGACCTTGGTGTCGGGCGTCGCCCCGCGCGCGGTGGCGCGCCACGTCGTCAGCGAGTCGGGGAATTCGACCTTGGCGCGAGCGTGGCCGGCGTTGTCCGTGACGAGATCGGTGGCCCAGAAGGCGGTGTCGGGGAATGCCTTGCGGACTTTGGGTTGCACCAGGCGCTCGGGCTTGAGTTGGGCGAGCCTGGAGGGCGGGCGCAGCTCGGCGAGGCGCATGCGGCGCTTGCCGGCTTCGCCGTTGAAATAATAGGTGAGGGAGTCGGTGGTGAAGACGGCGTTGTAATCGCGCCCGAAGAAGAAGGTCAGCGGGTCGGGCGCGGTGTCTCTGCGGATGGCGTAGATGGCCTCATCCACCACGCCCAGGCTGAACTCCGCGCGCGGCGCCGGCTGGCCGTCGCTGCCGGTGACGTCAATGCTGTATTCGGCGGTCTGGCCGGGCAGATACTGCGGTTTGCCGGTCGCGATCCTGACGTTCAACTGGTGAGTGACCGGCGGCGCCTTGAGGAACTTGGTGCCGTTGTAGGAGCTGCCTTTGCGAACGAACGCCGCGCTGACGCTGATGCCCGGTTCGTCGTTGACCGTGACCGGCACTTCGAATACCGCGGTGGAATCCTGCGAGCGGATCAGCTTGAGCTGTTTGATGTCGCGGCCTTCCACGGTGACGTAGACGGGAGTGCGCGGCTGGCCGGTCACGATGAGCAGTTGGGCGGTCTCTCCGGCCTGGTAGGTCTTCTTGTCGGCGATGATCTGGATGCTGGTATCGTTGCGCGGTCCGAAATCCGCGCGGCCGCCGCCGGACACCCAGAGGTACGAGTAGTGTTCGACCTCGCGGCCTTCGGGGGTTCGGGCCGTGACGCGAACGCGGAAGCCGCCTCCCCTCTCCTGCGGGATCGTGAGATTCACCGTGGCGGAGCCGTCGGAGCCGGTTTCCACATCGGTGGCGCCCAAGACGGCGGCCCTGGTGTTGTCGCGCCAGTTCCAGCGGAGAAGCTCGACATGAGCGCGCGTGCGCACGGGTTTGTTGTCGTAGTCGCGGGCCTCCACTTTGAAACCGGCCCGGCTGCCCGGCGCATAGAAGTAGCGGTCCGGAGTGACATTGAGAACGAAGCTGCCGTAGGTGGCGACGATCCAGCCTCTGCCGGTGATCTCCCGCTTGGCCTCGTCCGTGACTCGGGCTTCCACGCGATACATGTAGTCGAGCTTGTGGCCGGAGACCGTGGTTTCGATGTTGACGGTGAGTTTGCCATCGGCATCGAGCTGTCCTTCGCCCTGGTCGACCTGGTCGCCGCTGTCGCCGGAGTCATCCTGGATCGGAGGGCCTTCGGATTCTTCTTCGGGCTCGTACCAGAGGGGGAACCAGTAGCGGTCGCGATAGACCGCGTACTGCACTTTGGCGCCGCTCACCGGCTCGCCGAAGTAGTAGCGCGAGTCGATGGTAGCCTGCACCGATTCCCCCTGGAGCACACGTGCCTTGGCGGGAGTGACCCGGACCTCGTACTCCGGCTTCTTGTACTCTTCGACGTCGAAGTT
>JBGPKH010000256.1:0-11282 GCA_041485845.1 Bryobacteraceae bacterium | reverse complement strand
CATCGAAAAATTGCTCGCCGAGCTCACTGCGACGAAGACGGTTTTTCCTGGCACCAACCTCATGCTGATCTTCAAACTCGGATCATCTTGACTTCACCGAGATCAGGAGGTCTGTCGTTCGATCCCGATCACGCCATTGGCAGCTCGATCGACAACCTGAACAAGAACGCCATCGACAAGGTGTACACCCCGCACATCATCCAGGAAGCCCTGAGCGCGGGCTATGGGCCGATCACCTATCGCAACAATACCGAGCTGCGGATGATGGCGTGGCACTGGAACGACAAAGGGACCTGGAGCGATGCCGCCAATAAATCCGGCTACTGGACGAGCAGCTCCGAGCTCGGCGAGCCGATCCGCTACATCGTTTCCTACTCGCTGCCGCATCGCGGCTTCTCGCAGACCGGCGGCGGCGAATCGATGCTGACCGATGGGAAAAGCGACACCTACTGGAAAAGCAATCCGTACCTGACGAGCAAGTTCACGGGCGATCCGGACTCGCGGAACCCGCAGTGGATCATCGTGGATCTGGGCGCCGGGAAACCCCTCAGCGACATCCGGATCGACTGGGCCGAGCCTTACGCCAAGGTCTACGAGGTGCGGTACTGGGTGGGGCGGACGCCGCTGGGCAGGGCGCCGTCGGGGGAATGGAAGATCGTGGCGGGCGGCGCGGTGAAGGATGGCAAGGGCGGGGTGGTGGAGCTGAAGTTCAAAGACTCGGCCATCGATGCCCGCTACATTCAGGTGTGGATGACGGGGTCGTCCAACACGTGCGACACGCACGGGGCGGGCGACGTTCGCAATTGCGTGGGGTATGCGATCCATGAAGTCTACGCGGGGAACGTGGATGCGGGCGGCCAGTTCGTGGACGAGGTGAAGCACGCGGCCGTGGCGCGGGGCGACGGCGCGCAGACGGCCACGTGGTGCTCGTCGGTGGACCCATGGCATCGCGAGTCGGACGCGTTGATCAACGGCGGGCGGCACAGCGGATTCGACCTGTTCTTCACCAGCGGGCTGACCAACAACCTGCCGGCGACGATTCCGGTGACGCTGCTTTACGGGACACCGGAGGATGCCGCGGCGGAGATCGCGTACCTGAAGAAGCGCGGCTATCCGATCGGGTACGTGGAGATGGGCGAGGAACCCGACGGGCAGCGCATGCTGCCGGACGATTACGCCGCGTTTTACGTGCAGTGGGCGCGGGCCATTCACAAAGTGGACCCGGCGCTGAAGCTCGGCGGACCGGTGTACGAGGGGATCAACGAGGAGCTGCGGGTGTGGCCGGACGAGAAGGGACGGACGTCGTGGACGGAGCGGTTTGTGGACTACCTGCGGACGCACGGGCAGCTTTCCGACCTCAGCTTCTATTCGCTGGAGCACTATCCGTTCGGGCGCAACATGAACTGGGCGACGCTGTACCGGGAGCCGCACATGATGAGCCACATTCTCCAGGCATTTTGGGAGAACGGGCTGCCGAAGGACGTTCCGATCATGGTGACGGAGAGCCACATTGCGGCGAGCCTGGTGGGGCCGATGAGCACGATCTATGCGACGCTGTGGCTGGCCGACAGCATCGGGTCGTTTTTGGAGGCGGGCGGGGCGGTGTATCACCATTCGCCGATCCAGCCGCAGACGGTGAGCGCGAATTCGCCGCTGGGGCCGGCGTCGTGGTCGAACTTCGTGGCGGATCGGGACTACAACATTACGGGGTACACGTCGCCGTATTGGGCCGCCCGGATGATCAACTTCGAGTGGGTGGCGCACCGGTCGGGGGTACACCAGATGTACCCGGCGAAAAGCGACATCCAGGATGCGGAGGGCAACATCCTAGTCACGGCGTATGCGGTCAAGCGGCCGGACGGAAACTGGTCGCTGATGCTGATCAATAAAGACGAAAACCAGGCGCACCGGGTGCGGGTGACGTTCGACGATAAGGCGGCGTTCGCGGGCGAGGTGGCGTGGGTGACGATGGGCAGCGAGCAGTACGTGTGGCATGCCAAGGGAGCGGAGAGCTACGCGGATCCCGACGGGCCGCCGATCGGGAAGAAGGTGACGGGCGGGCCGCAGGCGACATACGAGTTGCCGAAGGCTTCGGTGACGGTGCTGCGGGGGAAGGTGCAGGGGATGTGAGGGGGGATGACCGGCTGACGTGCCGTTGAGCACCTGGAGAATTGGAGAAGGATCAAACCGGCGGCAAAGACCGCCGGCGCCACCTCTTGGCGATGAAGTTTTGCGGACTGCCGGAGCGTGGGTGGAGTAGGCCGATCCGACCGCCCGAGAGTCCAGAGATGGGAACACCTCTTTGGTCGGGTCGCAGGGGAGAAGGCCCGGGTTGTCAGAGGGCTTTTGGATGAACGACGGTGATGTGGTCGCACCGCTTGAGGTCGTCAAGGTCGAAGGTGAGGATCTTCGGCACCTGGTAAACCGTCATGGCTGCAACGATTCGAGCATCGTGAACGTGGATGCCTGAGACTCGATGCTGAAGCACGAGCTTGCGCCACATGGGAAAAATCTCCGGAGTATCGGGAAGGAAGCGCAGCAGGGTCTGAAAACGGTCAACGAAGCGAGCGGCCTGTTCTGGGGAGAAGCCGAGGCCGTTGGCAGTTGCCGGACGTGTTGAGGCGTTCCAAAACTCGACGAGGTTCTGAGGAAAGCACAGCAACTGCTCTCCCTGGCGATAAAGTGATTTCACCGCATGCCGCGCGGCGGTGCGCAACACCGGATCAAAGGTCTGAATGGCGCCAACGAGGACGTTGGTATCGACGGCGATCATCGATACCAGTTCTCACGGCGCATCACGCCTTGGCCTACTCCAGGAGGAACCTCAACCGCGTCGAAAACCTCCTCAATCGCCCGGTCCAATTCCTCCCCCTGGAGCGGCAGACTATCGAGGGGCCTGAGCGACTCCGCAGCGACAGCCTGGCTGGCGATGATAGTCTGAACGAACACGTCCAGCGAGAGGCCCCTGGCCTTCGCTTGGGTAACAAGGCGTGCCTCTGTCTCGGGGGGTAGTTCCAGCGTGATCGTCATCGTTGCGTCTCCAGATTCGGTTCGGGGGAAAAGCCAAGCCGATTCGCGTGTAAGACTCTCTTGACTTCGTTGACCTCTTCCTCTGCGGAGAGGATTTCCTGCGGATCGGCCGTGGCATCCTGAAGCCGCCAGGTGGCAAGCAGATCAAGAGTGGCAGTATCGATGGACGCGCTCCTTGCCCGCAGTGGGGAAGGCACACTCGACTGCGATGTCGCCGGCTGTTTCATCGTGCTCGCGCCCTCTCTCCTTCAATCGCACCAAGGCAATCGTACCAAGGGCCATTCTACGGGAAACCTGCGGGTCCGTCAGCGGCTGAAGGTGGCGGGCCGCAGGCGGTGTCCGAGTTGCCGAAGGCTCGGTGGCGGTGCTGCGGGGGAAGGTGGCAGGGATGGGCAGGGATGGGCAGGGACCGATTGAAGAGATTCGTCACCCCTTCACGCGGCTTCGCAGCCGGCACTCGCTTCGTCCCAGGGGACCAATTCCACCCACCCGAATCAATCCCGATCAACCGGCGGGCGATCTCGACTCGCCAAGACTCCTCCGCGTCCGGGTCGCATTCTCTATCGAGACTGTCTTAGAATGAACCCGCCAGCGCAGCGCGCGCCTCGGGTGGCATGGTCCAAGGCTTCGCGGAGGAGATCGCCAACTTCTCTCGCCATACCTTTTAATTCTGACGCGGTAACCCGAGCGGTTGCCGGACAACACCACCAGCCGCCGCAGCGCCAAACTGCTATATTGAGCATTAGGGACGGCATCCGCGTGCCTGCTGGATGCCGCTTGGATCATGTCCGTCAGCCAACTGGTGAGCGTCTGCGAATATTTGTCGACGAGCTATCGTCCCGACTGCGATTACGTGGACGGGGTCGTTGTGGAGCGCAACTTGGGAGAATACGACCACGGAAGACTACAGATAGCCCTCGGCGCATACTTTTATAACAGGCGCGAGGAATGGGGTGTAAGCGCGGTAACGGAGCAGCGCGTCCAGGTTTCCGCCACGCGCTTCCGCGTCCCCGATATCTGTGTCGCGATCGGCAAACCGGCCGAGCAGGTCTTCCGCACCCCGCCCTTCATCTGCATCGAAATCCTCTCCAAGGACGACCGCATCTCCGAAATGCAGGAACGCGTCGAGGACTACCTGCGCTTCGGGGTTCCCTACGTCTGGATCCTCGACCCGCGCAAGCGCAAGGCTTACCGCTGCACCTTTGAAAGCACCTACGAGGTCAAAGAACTCGTGACCGAGGACCCCGCCATTCTGGTGCCGGTCGAGACGCTCTTCCAAGAATGACTCCCCATCGGCGTCCCGGCCGCAAAGCCTACCTCCTCATCACCCTCTTTGCTTCGCTGCTGGTCCTTTTCCCGTTCCTCTTCTGGTACCTCACGTGGTTTGGCCGCAAGCTCAGCGATTCCCAGATCGACCGCTATTTCGCCGACAAGTCCTCGCCGCGACACGCGCAGCACGCGCTGGTGCAGATCGGCGAGCGGCTGACCCACCACCAGGACGTTTCGCGCTGGTACCCTGACGTGATCGCGCAGTCCTCCAGCCCCAGCCTGGAGCTGCGCCAGACGGCCGCCTGGATCATGGGGCAGGACCCCAACTACCAGCCCTTCCACGGGGCGCTTCTGCGCCTGATCCACGACGGGCAGCCTATGGTCCGCCGCAACGCCGCACTGGCGCTGGCCGCCTTCGGGGATCCCGCGTCCCGCACCGAGCTCCTCGAAATGCTGCGGCCGTTTACGATCACCGCACCGGGCGCGGGCACCCTTAGATACCGGCTGAAATCAGGCGACTACGTCAACCCCGGAACACTCGTCGCTCACGTCGGAGGGGCGGAGGTGCGCGCGGCCGTCCCCGGCGAGGTCCGCGCGCTCGATGGCAACGACGCCGCTGCCGTTCAACCCGGCGACGCGCTTGCCGATCTCACGGCGGACAAGAACCACGTCTGGGAGGCCTTGCGCGCCTTGTACCTGGTCGGGCAGCCGCCGGATCTGGAGGACGTCGAACGCTACACGCGCCCAATCCCCGGCATGCCCGAATCCGTCGTCCGGCAGGCCGCTGTCACTGCGCAGGCCATTCAATCGCGCAGGGCTGCACCGTGATTCTGATCTGTGACTTCAAGTCAAGCCGTTTATTTTCAACATCGGCTACCGCTCCAAAAACCCGAGCCCGGACAGTCCGTTCCTCGGCGTTGGTCGGAGTCACAGGTTATTCAATCCGGCCCCGCCGGTGGCAGCGCTGACTCCTGGCTCCTGATTCCTGACTCCTCAAGGGCGAAGCCCTTGCCGTTGTTTTTCGTAACCTGTTTGTAGCGAAATGGCGTCGAATCATGCGATAGTGGTAGAGCATGCGGCGACACGCCAGCGGAGAGGTTTTTTGAAAAAGCTGCTTCTGGTCTGCACTGGTCTTGTGCTCATTTTTCAGGCTCGCACCGCCCAGTTGGCTTTCATCGTTTTGAACACCGCAAGTTGGGGAGTCGGCCGCTTGCCGTCGGATTGGCAGGTCAAGGTCAATCACGGAAGACCGGACATTTCCGTCTGCTCGGAGAACGATGGTTCCTGTCTCCACCTCCGCAGCACCAAGGCTTCGTTCGCGCTGGAACACGGCGTGGACGTCGATCCAGGCCAGATGCCCTACCTCACCTGGCATTGGAAGGTCGCGCACCTTCCGCCGGGCGGCGATTTCCGTCGTGCCTCCACCGACGATCAAGCCGCGCAGGTGCTGGTGGCCTTCGACGACCGGCGGATCCTCGGTTACATCTGGGACACCAGCGCTCCCAAGGGCGCTGAACAGAAATCGAGCTTCATTCCGCTGGTCCATGTGTTCTCGGTAGTGTGCCAATCCGGCGCCGCGGATGCGAACCGATGGATTGCCGAAACCCGCAACGTGGCCGCCGATTACGAACGCGCCTACGGCAGGCCCGCCCCGCGCGTCAAAGGCCTCCGCCTGCAAATCAACTCGCAACACACCGGCACTTTCGCGGAGAGCTACTTCGGCGAAGTCGCCTTCCGCAGTACGCCGCAGTAATGATCCTCGTCACCGGCGGAACCGGTTTCATCGGCAGCCATCTGCTGGAGAGACTCTCCCAATCTGCGGTTTCCGTACGCTGCCTCGTCCGTCGCCAGGCAGTCCCGCGCGCCCTCCCGGCGGGAATCCACGAAAGTTTCGGCGATCTTGCCGGCGGCCAGGGCCTGGAAGAGGCGCTCTCGGACGTCGAAACGGTGATCCACCTCGCCGGCGTTACCAAGGCGCTCCGCCCCGGCGACTACTACGCCGGCAACACGCGCGCCACCGAAAACCTGGCGCGCCTCCTTTCCCGCCGCGGCATCCGCCTGGTACACGTCAGTTCGCTCGCCGCCGTGGGCCCCAGTCCGGACGGCACTCCGGTCGGCGAAGACGCGGAACCGCGCCCGCTGACGCACTACGGAAAATCCAAACGGGAAGCCGAGCGCATCGTCCGCGATCTGGTTCCCAGCGCCACCATCGTACGGCCGCCGGTGGTTTACGGGCCGCGAGATACCGGCGTGTATCGGATTCTGAAATCCATCGCCAACGGTCTCGTGCTGGAGATATCCGGCGGCGAGCGCTGGTTCAGCGCCATTTTCGTTCACGACCTGGTGGACGGCCTGCTCGCCGCAGCGCGTGTCCCCCAAGCCGCGGGCCGCACCTATTTCCTAACGCATCCCCAACCGGTTTCCTGGACCGGCCTGCGCCAGGCTGCCGCGCGCGTGATGGGCCGCCAGCCGCGCGTGATCCGCGTGCCGGTTCCTGTGGCCCAAGCCGTAGGCTATGGCGCCGAACTCTGGGCGAAGATCCGGCGCAAGCCCGGTATCATTTCGCGGGAGAAAGTGTTGGAAGCGCAAGCCCGGTGGTGGATCTGCGACCCCCGGCGCGCCGCCGCCGAGCTCGGCTTCCGCGCCCAAACGCCCCTGGACGCCGGCTTGGCCCAAACCCTCGCCTGGTATAAGGAGGCCGGCTGGCTGCACTACTGAGCCGTCGTCCCTCATGACCCCAACGCCTCTCATGACCTCCACCGGCACGCATTTCTGGGCCGTTGACAAAATCATCCTGGCCTATTTCGCCTTCACCACCATCCTCATCCTCGGCTGGTGGAGCGCCGTGCCGGACGCAGCCGGGCTCTTCCTTTGGCACACTCTCGGCGCGGCTCTCCTGATCTTCGAGGTGAAGCGCCCCAACCCCACCACCCGGCTTTTCCGGAACTGGTATCCCCTGCCTTACGTAGCCTCTTGTTACAAGGAAATGGCGCTGCTCATCCCAGCGGTCCGGCACACCGATGCCGACCAGTGGCTGGCCGATCTGGATTTCCGCATTTGGCACGCCAACCCCACCGTCTGGCTGGAAAGAATTCAGACTCCCGCGCTCACCGAGTTCTTGCAGTCGGTCTACACACTTTTTGTGCCGGCCGTCCTTGGAATAGCTTTCATACTTTGGAAAAAAGGCCGAATTCCAGAGTTCCGATATTATGCTTTTTTGATTGCACTGGGATTCCTGGCGTCTTATGTCGGTTATCTGCTGGTTCCCGCCCGCGGCCCCCGCTTTCTCCTGAAAAACCTCCAACATATACCGTTACAAGGATTGTGGCTGTTCCATGGCATGCAGAGCGGTCTCGACCGTCTCGAATCGGCCCACTACGATTGCTTCCCGAGCGGCCACACCGAACTCACCATCCTCGCATGGTGGGGCAGCCGCCTGGTCTCATATCGGCTATTCCGGATCTATTTTGCTTACACTCCGCTCATCATTTTTGCTACAGTTTATCTTCGATACCACTATACGGTTGATTTGCTGGCGGGGGTAGTCCTGGCGGCAGTTCTGATTTATTCGGCCCCCGTGCTGTACCAAAAACTGTCGAAAGGGGGCTCGGCGATTGGCGGACGTTGAGGTAGTTGCGGCCGATGGCAAAAAAGCGCTGAAAGAATTCGTGGAACTGCCCTATACGCTATACCGCGACGACCCCTATTGGGTTCCCCCGTTACGCATCGCCGTCAAAGAATTGCTCGACCGCGGCAAGCATCCGTATTATGCTAACGCAGAGGTAGAATTCTTCCTCGCGCGCCAGGACGGTCGAGTGGTAGGCCGCGTGGCTGCCATTCTCGATCGCGCACACAACCGCGTGCACGAAGAGAACGCCGGTTTTTTCGGGTTTTACGAGAGCGTAAACGATGCGGCCGTGGCTCGCGCCCTGTTGTCGCGAGCTCGTCAATGGGTGATGGACCGTGGCGCCGGATTCATTCGCGGCCCCGTGAATCCGTCTACGAATTACGAATGCGGCATGTTGATCGAAGGCTTCGATTCCAGCCCCATGATCATGATGACCTACAATCCCCGGTATTACCCGCAGTTGATGGACCAGCTCGGCCTGCGCAAAGCCAAGGATCTGCTGGCCTACGTCAGCACTCCGGAAGCCATCGAATCCAAGAAAATCGAGCGCATCGCCGCCCGCGCCCTAGCGGCCAACGGGGCCCGTGTCCGTCCCATCAATATGAAGGATTTCGACGGGGAGGTGGCCAGGGTCTGGGAAGTCTATAACCAGGCATGGATCCGCAACTGGGGCTTCATCCCCATGTCGCGCGAAGAGTTTTTCGCCATGGGCAAGGAGATGAAGCAGATTCTCAAGCCCGAGATGGTGCTGATCGGCGAGGTGGGGGACCGCGTGGTGGCCTTCGCGCTGGCCTTGCCCGATATCAACCAGGCTCTCAAGCCGGCTGGCGGGAGACTCCTGCCGACGGGCCTCTTCAAAATCCTGTATTATCAACGTTTGATCAAAAATGTTCGAGTCCTTGCACTGGGGGTGGTGGAGGAGTACCGCACCTCCGGCTTGGCGGCCGCTTTGTATGCGACTCTGGTCCGCAATGCCCGGAGGCTGGGTTACGGTGACTGCGAGATGTCCTGGATACTGGAAGACAATGTTCTGATGAATCGTTCCCTCGAGGTCATGGGGGCCAAGCGGTACAAAACCTACCGAATCTACGAATGGAATTGAGGACCATGCGCGCATCGACAAGCGACATCACGGGCAAAAAGAAACGCGGCGGATCGAACGACATTTTCGAAAAATGCCGGAATTTCACTCGTCCGGGTGATCTGCAATCCGCCGGGCTCTACATGTACTTCGAGGTCTTTGGCGATCGCGATGGCTGCGGACCGGGCGAGGTCCGCATCGGCAAGCGCAAAGTCATGATGTTCGGGTCGAACGATTATCTCGACCTGATCACTCACCCCAAGGTCAAAGAAGCCGCCGCCCTGGCCCTCAGGAAATATGGCAGCGGGTGCAGCGGGTCGCGCCTCCTCAACGGCACGCTGGATGTCCACGTCAAGCTGGAAGCCGAGCTCGCCCAGTTCGTGCACAAAGAAGCCGCCATCATTTTCGGCACCGGGTTCCAGGCCAATTACGCCACGCTTTCCGCCCTCACCGAGAAGGGCGACGTCATGATTTGCGACCACAACCTGCACGCCAGCCTGGTGGAAGGCGCGCTGCGGTCGACCGCGCGCACCATGCGGTTCCGCCACAACGACCTGGACCACTTCGAACGCTGCCTGGAAAATTGCCCGCCCGACGAAAAGATCTTCATCGTGTCCGAAGGCGTGTTCAGCATGGAAGGCGACATCGCCGACCTGCGCGGCATCCTGAAGCTTGCCAAGCCCTACGGCGCACGCACCTACGTGGACGAAGCGCACGGCATCGGCGTTCTGGGAGCTACCGGCGCCGGCGCGGCCGAACACCTCGGGGTGCTGGATGAAATCGATATCGTGATGGGCACCTTCAGCAAGTCGCTGGCGTCCATCGGCGGGTTCGTCGCCGCCGAGCGCGCGGTGGTCGATTACCTCAAGCACACGGCGCGTCCGTTCGTCTTCTCCGCCAGCCTCCCGGCGGCATCGGTTGCCGCGGTGGCCGCGGCGCTCCAGATCATGAAGAAGGAGCCCGAACGCCGCCAGCACCTGCTGCACATCGCCAGGACCCTGCGCGAAGAGCTGCGCGCCCGCGGGTTCAACGTGCTGCCCGGCGAGACCCCCATCGTCCCGGTCGTCATCCAGGAGGAGATCGACCTCTGCCGCCTCTGCAAGAAACTCCTCGAAGAAGGCATCTACATCAACCCCGTGCTGCGCCCCGCCGCGGCGCAGAACCTGCTGCGCATCTCGTGTACCGCCGCGCATACCGAAGCGCAAGTCGAACGCCTGATCAATGCAATCGAGCGCGTTTCGAACGAGCTGGGAATTCCGCGGTAAAGTTACACCGGCCAAATCGCCCACTAACGCGAAGTCTTGATTTTCGTGGGGCGGACCCCCGGTCCGCGCATGGACGTTAGAATAACCTGATTCTCCGGTACGGACAGTGATAGTCACGGATCGGTAAACGCCTTAGACAAGGCAGGACCTACGTTATTTCCCAATTTCCCGGCGTGTTTCAAGGGGTCGCGGAACGACCCCGGAGATGGCCAAAAAACAGAAGTCACTCGCCGTGTTTGTACGGGGCAGCGAAAATATCCACCATTAACGCCTTCTGAAGTGGCTGCGATCCTCACGAATCTTGGGTTCACCAAAGTTCGACAGGAAAGCTCACATGCGCACTACGAGTGTCCAGCGAATGACAGTTTTCCGAGGAGTGTAGTCACGGTGGACACCGGCTATCCTGAGTTTGATGATTCACTGATCAAAAGCATGATCAGGCAATCCAATCGAACGCGGGCGATCTTTTACGGAGCGACCAAACGAACCGCCCGTAAAGCCTCTGTCCTATTCATCAAGCCTACGGCATCATCAACCGATTCTGAACAGTAACCCGGTACACCTTAGCCAAAAAATACCTTGATTTGTGGTATATTTTGAGAAGATAATGAGGTTGCCCAGTGGAGAGGTGTGTTGTGTCCAGCGTTGCTGAGCGCAAAGATCCAGGCCTGAAGCATGGCGCTAAGCAGTTACCCCCTAATGGTTTAGTGCTACGCTGCATTGTTTTTGAGAATAAACAAAACGACTATACGGCGGAATGCATCGATCTCGATCTGATGGTCCGTGGGAAGAACCCCCACGAAACACTTCGTAGCCTAAGGCACGCGATTGTAGGATATCTCAACGTGGCCTTGGCTGGGGACCCCGTTGGTCTCGTTCCCCGCCCTTCACCCTTCAGCCGCCGTGCGCGGTATCACTTTTTTGCACTACGTGCTGCACTGAGTATCAGGGATGCTGGAGCCAAGCGGGATTTTCTTCTTAGCGATTGGTCTCCCGGATCCTTGACTTG